>JAOAHN010000136.1 GCA_026415215.1 Candidatus Hydrogenedentota bacterium | reverse complement strand
TTTTTTATTAAATGGGGATATTTGTTTTTATTGAAAATTAGTATCATAATTTTTTATGGAGAACAAGTTTATGAAACGAGAAATGTGCACTCTTGATGGTAATGAGGCTGTAGCGACCATAGCATATCAAGTTAATGATGTGGCTGCAATATATCCCATCACTCCCTCCTCGCCTATGGGTGAGTTTATGGACCAATGGGCTGCTGAAGGTAGGAAGAACATCTGGGGTAATGTCCCTCAAGTAGTTGAAATGCAGAGTGAAGCAGGTGCTGTGGGTGCTGTCCATGGAGCACTTCAGGCAGGAGCCCTTACTACTACTTTTACCGCCTCTCAAGGGTTGCTTTTGATGATTCCGAATATGTATAAGATAGCAGGGGAACTTACTTCCACAGTTTTCCATGTATCTGCTCGTTCTATTGCGACACATGCCTTATCCATATTTGGTGACCATTCAGATGTTATGGCAGTCAGAGGAACTGGCTTTGCTTTATTAGCATCCTCATCTGTTCAGGAAGCTATGGATTTTACTTTAATTGCTCAGGCGGCTACTCTAAAGTCTCGGGTGCCATTTTTGCACTTCTTTGATGGGTTTAGAACCTCTCATGAAGTAGTAAAAGTAGAGATGCTAACTGAAGATGATATTAGAAGCATGATAGATGAAGAGTATGTTAGAGCCCACCGGGAGAGAGCGTTAAATCCTGATAAACCAGTAATTCGTGGAACTGCCCAGAATCCTGATGTATATTTTCAGTGTAGAGAAGCATGTACTCCATTCTACCTCGCCTGCCCCAGTATTGTTCAAGAATATATGGATAGATTTGCAAAGATTGCAGGTAGACAGTACCATTTGTTCGATTACATAGGTGCAGATGATGCGGATAGGATTATTATCCTAATGGGTTCTGGATGCGAAGCCGTAACCGAAACAATTGACTACTTGGTAAAGAGGGGAGAAAAAGTAGGTGCAGTAAAGGTGAGGTTATATAGACCATTTGACTGGAGATCACTTATCTCGGTAATTCCTTCAACAGTCCAAAAAATAGCAGTTCTTGATAGATGCAAAGAATCTGGAAGTGGAGGTGAACCGCTATACTTAGATGTGGTTAACTCATTTAATGAAGATAGAATGTCTCCCAACAGGAAGTTCGAAACTGCTCCTATAATTATTGGGGGCAGATATGGTTTGTCTTCTAAAGAATTTACCCCCGCTATGATTAAGGGTGTATTAGATGAATTGAAGAAGGATATTCCTAAGAACCATTTCACCGTAGGTATTAAAGATGATGTAACATTTTCAAGCATAGATTACGACCCTAATTTTTCCACTGAAGATCCAAATGTAGTGCGGGCAATTTTCTTTGGCCTTGGCTCAGACGGCACTGTAGGTGCAAATAAGAACTCAATCAAAATTATAGGTGAGGAAACACCATATTATGCTCAAGGTTACTTTGTATATGACTCAAAGAAGTCAGGTTCTATGACTATTTCCCATCTTCGATTCGGTGCTAAACCAATCCATTCTAACTACCTAATTACCAGAGCTAATTTTGTAGCGTGTCACCAGTTTTCGTTTATTGAAAAATATGATGTTCTAAAGTATGCCGAACCTAATGCTGTTTTCTTATTGAATAGTCCATACGGTCCCGATGAAGTTTGGGAACACCTACCTCGAATAACACAAAAACACATAGTAGAAAAGAAAATCAAATTTTATGTTATAGATGCTGTTAAAGTCGCAAGACAAGCAGGTATGGGAGGCAGGATCAACACAATAATGCAAACTTGCTTCTTTGCTATAAGTGGTATTCTCCCGAGGGATGAGGCCATACAATCTATCAAAGATTCTATTAAAAAGACATATGGTAAAAGAGGTGAAGCTATTGTTCAAAAGAATTGGCAAGCGGTAGATATGACTCTTGAGCATCTGTATGAGGTGAAGGTGCCGGATAATGTAACAAGCGATTTTGACCTGTTGCCTCCTGTTCCTGAGGAAGCACCGGAGTTTGTTAAGAATGTAACTGCAAAAATAATTACAGGTGAGGGTGATGAACTTCCTGTGAGTGCATTTCCGCCCGATGGAACATGGCCTACCGCTACTACAAAATGGGAAAAGAGGAACATAGGGCTCGAAATTCCTGTTTGGGATCCTGAAGTTTGTATACAGTGCGGTAAATGTGTACTTATATGCCCGCATGCAGTTATTCGGGCAAAGATCTACGATCCTAAATACCTTGAAAGTGCTCCACCTACTTTTAAGTCTGCTGAGCCAAAGTGGAAGGAATACAAGCACCTTCGTTATACACTTCAGGTTTCTCCGGAGGACTGTACAGGTTGTGGATTGTGCTACGAGGTTTGCCCCTCTAAGAGCAAACAAGAAGTTAAACATCGAGGCGTTAATATGCAACCTCAAGCACCACTCCGAGCTACGGAAAGAGAAAATTGGAAATTCTTCGAGTCTATACCTTACTTTGATAAGACTCAACTGAATTTAAACCTTGTTAAAGACATTCAGCTTTTACAACCGTTATTTGAGTTTTCTGGTGCTTGTGCTGGGTGTGGAGAAACTCCGTATGTTAAGCTCGTGTCTCAACTATATGGAGACAGAATGTTAGTAGCAAATGCAACAGGGTGTTCATCAATATATGGGGGAAATTTGCCAACTACTCCCTGGACTGTAGACAATGAAGGAAGAGGTCCAGTTTGGAATAATTCACTGTTTGAAGACAATGCAGAATTTGGTATGGGAATGCGCGTAGCTTTGGATACTCAAATTTGCTATGCGCAAATACTGTTAAGACAACTCGAATCTTACATAGGGTCTGAACTTGTCGAATCTCTTCTTAATGCTGACCAGTCAACTGAGGCTGGAATTAAATCTCAACGAGAAAGAGTTAAGATACTCAAAGAAAAGTTAAAAGGACTCAATTCAAGGGAAGCTAAAGAGTTGTTAAACATTGCAGATGTATTGGTTAAAAGAAGTGTTTGGATTATGGGCGGTGACGGCTGGGCTTATGATATTGGTTATGGAGGACTTGACCATGTAATAGCATCTAACAGGGATGTCAATATATTGGTAATGGATACCGAAGTTTATTCGAACACAGGGGGACAATGCTCAAAGGCTACTCCGCGTGCAGCAGTGGCAAAGTTTGCCGCTGGTGGTAAACCTGCGCCCAAGAAAGACCTTGCTCTTATGGCTATGAGTTATGGAACCTGTTATGTTGCGAGAGTGGCAATGGGCGCTAATGATGCTCAAACAATCAAAGCGGTCAGAGAAGCAGAGGCTTACCCCGGACCTTCCTTAATAATAGCGTATTGCCATTGTATCGCCCATGGTTATAACCTCATCATGGGATTAGAACAGCAAAAGAGAGCAGTGCAGACAGGACACTGGCCGTTGATTAGGTTTAATCCAAAGCTTCTCGCACAGGGAAAGAATCCAATTATATTAGACTCTAAAGCTCCTTCTTTACCACTTCAAGAGTATGTATACAATGAGACGAGATTTAAGATGCTTTCGCTCAGTAATCCCGATGCAGCTAAAAAACTACTTGAGGAGGCTCAGAAGGATGTTAAATTAAGATGGAAAGTTTACGAACATCTCGCATCTATGAATTGTGACGAGCTATGTGAAACATTGGAGGTTGTGAAAGAGACTGTTGAACAGCCTCAAGTCAGTTAAACTGCAGTAATACATATAATACATAAATAAATTTAATAAGGAGAATTATATGCCAGAATTGAGAACAAATTACATGGGATTAATATTAAGAAATCCCCTCGTAGTTTCCCCATCTCCTTTATGTGATAATTTGGACAATATTAAAAAAATGGAAGAATATGGTGCTTCAGCTGTAGTTCTGCATTCTCTATTTGAAGAGCAGATAACACTGCTAAGCCATGAATTAGACAGTAATCTTACGCAGGGAAGTGAGAGTTTTGCGGAAGCTATCACTTATTTCCCAGAAGTGGGAGATTTCAGAATGGGACCAGAATCTTACCTTGAGCATATAAATAAGGCTAAAAATACGGTTAGCATACCCGTTATAGGTAGTCTAAATGGAATTTCCAAAGGAGGGTGGGTCGAATATGCAAAAAAAATGGAAGAGGCAGGAGCAGATGCAGTTGAACTTAATATTTACTTTATTCCCAGTGACCCAAATATGACCGACGAGTATCTTACAAATGTATATATAGAGCTCATAAAAGCGGTTAGAGCGGAGATAAAAATTCCTCTTGCTGTTAAGATAGGTCCATATTTTACATCGCTACCGTATGTTGCGAAAAAATTTGCTGATGCAGGAGCGGATGCATTAGTTTTCTTCAATAGATTTTATCAGCCAGATTTTGACCTCGATAGACTTGAAGTTACTCCCCATATAAATTTGAGTACATCAAGCACCCTTTTACTCAGATTGAGGTGGGTTGCAATATTATACGGTAGATTACCAGTTGATTTTGCTATTACTGGGGGCGTTCATACTGCTAAAGATGTGGTAAAGTCCATGATGGCAGGCGCTAAAGTTGCTATGATGACATCAGCTCTTCTTAAGTATGGACTTCCTCATCTCAGCACGGTGTTAAAGCAGTTGACTCAGTGGATGGAAGAACACGAATACGAGTCCATTGAGATAATGCAGGGTAGCATGAGTCAAAAATCTGTTACGGAGCCTTCTGCTTTCGAAAGGGCAAATTACATGCATGCCTTAACAAAGTATATTGCAGGTAGCTAATTATATTAAAATAGTCAATTAAGTAGTTTTAAGGCGGGAAACTATAGCATTTTTATGAGAGCGTTAAATCCAGCCCAATTATCTGCTGTAAGAGCCTCGGAACCAGCTGTATTAGTCTTGGCAGGGGCGGGGACAGGGAAAACACGGGTTATTGTAGAGAGAATTATCTGGTTAATAGTTTCAGAAAATGTTCCACCCAATAGAATTTTGGCTGTGACTTTTACTAATAAAGCTGCAGATGAGATGAAGACAAGGATTTATAATGAACTGTCCAACAAAGAAGTATTCCCTTGGGTTGGAACTTTTCATTCATTTGGCTTACATTTTTTAAGGAGATACACCCCGTTTATTCCAAATCTAAGAGAAGGCTTTGTTGTCTTTGATGAAGATGACCAAGTTTCTTTGATGAAAAGAGTGTTTAAGGAAAATCCAATTCTTTCGGAGCAGTTCCTACCTCGAGAGGCTGTAAAAATTATTAATGGATTCAAACAAAGGATTATATCACCTAAGGATCTTCCTGAATTTCGCAATAATGTTGATTTGATAACTCTCTGGGATAGTTATCACAAATATCTCAGAGATGCTAATGCGGTTGATTTTGATGATTTAATATCACTCCCTGTAGTTCTTCTTGAGGAAAATAATTCCATTAAAGAAAGACTTAGAAATTTTTACTTGGAGATCCTTGTTGATGAGTACCAAGATACAAATCATGCTCAATTTAGACTGCTTCAAGCTCTTAAAGGTGAGCGTAATCGGATATTCGTAGTAGGGGATGAAGACCAGTGTATATATTCTTGGCGGGGAAGTGAGTTGGATAATATCCTAAACTTTGAGAGGCACTTTGATGGAGCAAAAATATATAGATTGGAACAAAATTATAGAAGCACGAAAAATATTCTTATTTCGGCTAATAACCTCGTTTCTCATAACCGCTTTAGAATTGGTAAGAAGTTGTGGACAGAAAACGAACCAGGAGAGAAAATCTCATTCTACTGGGCAGATTCAGATGTAGATGAAGCAGAATGGGTAATAAATGATATCCTAAAGCATAATTATCCTCTTAATTGTGTTGCTATTCTTTTCAGAACCAATAATCAATCTAGACCCTTTGAAGAATCTCTGTTGAAAAGAAATATTCCTTATGTCTTTATCGGCGGTATAAAGTTTTATGCCCGTAAAGAAGTAAAAGACTTACTTGCCTATTTACGAATAGTGTCTAATGAAGAAGATGATGATGCTGTAAGAAGAGTAATCAATGTTCCTCATAGAGATATAGGACAGGCAACACTTCAAAAGATAGAAGAATATGCAAAGTTAAGGAACTCTCACTTAATGAAGGTTATGAGAGAAATCGAGTACGACCATACCTTTAATGCACGCGCCCGCCAAGCAATTGTTAATTTCATCAGGCTCATAGACGAGATAAAATTGCATTCCATCCAGAGTGATATAGGAGAGGTCGTAAAATTTATAGTAGATAAAACAGGTTATTGGGATTATGTAAAGTCAATCTCTCATAAAGAGGGTTATGAAAAAGATAAAATAGTGATGGAATTCATCTCCGTATGCGATCAAAATAAGAAACATTACAACTCTGTTACTGAATTCCTCCAGAGCTTCTCTCTTATGACCGACATAGACTTGAAAGAAGTGCCGTCCCGAGCTATTCAACTTCTTACTTGTCATAGTACCAAAGGATTAGAGTTTGATTATGTTTACCTTACTGGGATGGAAGAGGGCCTTTTACCTTATCTCGAAGATGAAGAGTTTATTGACCTTAACAATCCTAAAGAGATAGAGGAGGAGAGAAGATTGTGTTATGTTGCAATGACTCGTGCAAGGAAGAGATTAGTAATAACAGGTGCATCTAAACGACAAATTTTTGGTAGGACACTGAACACAAGGCAAATTTCTCGTTTTATATTTGAGATGGGTTTTGATAAATTAGAGGTCTTAAGAGTTCCGAGTGCAAGGTCTCCTTATGAGGAAGATATAAAAGAGGATTTTGTAGAATGTGAGAAAAGGGAAGTGGATGACTCTCCTAAGTACAAAATGGGAACTCGGGTATGGCATGCAAAATTCGGCTACGGGATTGTTTTAAATACGGAGGGTAAAGGGGATAAAATGAAAGCAAGAGTTAAGTTCGATTCAGGTAGAACCGCTGTATTAATGGTTAGTATGGCCCCAATGGAAATTGTAGAAAGGAGAAAAAATTGAGCCTCGACGAGTTGAGAGCGAAAATTGATGAAATTGATAAAAAAATAGTTGAACTCCTTAATGAACGGGCGAAGTATGCTATTGAAATAGGGAAAATTAAATCCAGTACACACTCGCCTATTTATGTTCCAGAAAGAGAAAAAATCGTATTAGAGAAAATTCAGAGTTATAACTCAGGTCCCATTGATGAAAAAGCACTCAGGTCAATATATAAAGAAATAATGAGTGCTATTCGTTCTTTAGAGAAACCTACTACAGTGGCTTTTCTCGGTCCTCGTGATACTTTCAGTCATATGGCTGCACTCCGTGTGTTTGGCACCTCCGCGGAATATCATCCTTTACCTTCATTCGCAGATGTATTTACTGAAGTAGAGAGAAGAAGAATCGATTATGGCGTAGTCCCGATAGAGAGTTCAATGGGTGGTTCTGTAAGTGATACTCTCGACCTTTTTGTAAGTTCAGAATTAAAAATAATCAATGAAATTTTGATGCAGATATCTCAGTGTCTTCTCGCTAAGTGTCCAATAGACCAAATAAAAAGGGTTTACTCGAAAGATAACGCTCTCTTACAGTGTAGAAATTGGTTAAGAGCAAACTTGCCTACAGTGGAATTAATAGAGGTCTCGAGTACGGCTGAAGCAGCTCGTCGAGCATCTCAAGAACCCTATACTTCTGCTATAGCAAGTAGGCTCGCAGCACAAACATACAACCTTGATATTGTGGCAGAAAGAATTGAAGATAATCCAAATAACTACACAAGATTTGTTGTGCTGGGTCATCAAATAGTAGAACCTACAGGCGATGATAAAACTTCTATACTCATTTCTATTAAAGACCGTCCAGGTGCACTTTTCAACCTGTTAATGCCGTTTGCGGAATCCAACATAAATCTTACTAAGATAGAATCTCGACCGTCGCGACAAAAGCCTTGGGAGTATGTGTTCTTTATAGATTTCTTAGGCCATGTAAAAGAGAAGAATGTTCAAAAAGTTTTGGAAGAAGTTAGTGAGAAGGCTCGAAATTTAAAAGTGTTGGGTTCTTTCCCGCGAGCAACTGTAGAGTACGATTCTTGAAAAAGTTAAATTTAAGAGAGTGTCTCGTATTCTAATGGATCTTGAAGACCTAACTTTGAGAATGCTTTCAACCTTTCTACACAAGTAGGACACACCCCGCAAGGTTTTTCATCTCCTCGATAACAGCTCCAGGTCAGTGAATAATCAACTCCAAGATTCATCCCTAATTTTATTATTTCACTCTTAGATAAATTTAGAAAAGGTGCGTAAATTTTTATTGTATTTTTCCTGTTCAGTTCCACTACTTGATTTATCCTTTTAACAAATTCCTCAGTACAATCCCAATACCCATACTCATCTTGGGCTTGTGCGGAATAATAAACTTCTCCTATTTCCATAGATTCCGCAATACCGATAGCTATCGATAGAAATATCATGTTTCTATTTGGCACATATGTCGGTGGTTGAATTTTATCTTCACTACTGATTTGTTCTAATTTAGGGACTTCTTTCCCTCCCATAATAAGTGTTGAGCCATTCTTCAGAAACTTAGATATTTCGCTAATATCTAATATATGGTGTGTAGCATTTTTTACTTTCTCAATGTTTTTTTTCGCAAAGATAACCTCTTTCATATGTTTTTGACCATACAAAAGAGTAACTGCATTAACATTATATCCCTTCTCCTTAACAAGCCAATATAACAGGGTAGTAGAGTCAAGACCACCACTGTATAGAAGCAAGCATTTATTTGTATTTCTCATTTCTCTTTTCCTCTAATTTTTTCTTGAATTTTAACCTTTAGTATGGTAATATTACTTTGATACACAATATATAGTATTATATATGTTGATACCTAACAATAAATTGTATATCAAATAAGGTAACACTATATATGGCTCAAATCATTCTCATCTATGCACCTTCTCAATTCTCTTGTCCAAAAGTATATCTCCCTATTAGACAACTCGCTACAGTTTCACAAATCTTACTCGATTCTAAAATAGATAATTTAATATATGATTTTGGGTGTTTGAGCGCTTATAAACAATATTATTCTACTCGAAATCAAATTCTCAAGAAAAAACATTCAGTAAAAAGTTTGCTTAGGGCTCTTTTTGCGAAGGGCTCAGATGATAAGCCTAATGAGAATGAGTATATCAAATGGTTAGTTGACTCAATAGAGTTAACTCCTCATGCTAAATGCATCGTATTCTGGATTGATAACAGAGACGACCTCCGGTTAGCGAGAAAAATTGCTCTTAATATTAAGAAAAAATTTTCAAAGAATCTTATTGTAGTAGGGATGGGTAACTATATTAAATTTACAGGCCCTTACATTTTGCCATATATTCCCGAGTTTGACTGTATCATATTAGACCATTGGGAAAGTACTATAGTTCCCCTTTGGGACACTTTATCTAATAGTAAAGAACTGTGCAGAGTTCCTAATTCTGCTGTATATTCAGGAGGTTCAATTTCCTTAGGTCCTATTAGAAGATATATTAGTTTGGAAGATATACCCATACCTACCTACGAAGCTTATAAAGGGATTTTGGATAACGAGAAAATAAGAATATTTACCATAGAACATTCTCGGGATGGTTTTGTAACTTATGTTGAGCCTGTATCTTTGAGAACTAAGGTGAGTGCTACTCCTACTAAAATCCTGGAGGAAATATCATATTTGAGAAAGAAATTTAATTCGCTTTGTTTCCATTTTACCGGAGAGGCTACCACTTTATCTGAATTTCAAGCGTTTACATTAAGTTTGATTAAAGCCCCGTTTTATATTTACTACACTCGAGCCCTTAACTGTCTTGAAATTGAAGGGGACCTTGTTCATACCGTTAGCGTTTCTGGTGGAAAGGGAATTGAGGTGAAAGTTCCCACAGGTAGTCAAAGATTACTGTCTAACTTCTACGGAATTATGAGAACGGTAAGCTCACTCGAGGGAGCACTCTCAGTTCTATCTTCCTCCCAAGTTTACACTGCGATAGAGTGTTTTTACCCATCTCCGGAAGATGATAGACATACTTTCGCAGAGACCCTCCGCTTTATTCAAAGAGTAAAGCCCGACTTGGTTAAGGTGTCGCCAGTTTGGCTTTGGCCTGATTCTCCATGGTGGGAGAATCGTGTTCAATTAGGTTTTAACATCGATACCCAAGAATATTTTAAGTGGTTAGCGGGTGATGATATACCAAATGTCAACTATCCCATGTGGAGACCATTTTCACCTGATTTGATGAAAGAGGAGATAAAAAAACTGAAAGTAAGTTGTAATGGAGATGTTGTGTTGGCCCTTGTAGGTGAAGTACTACAGATATCCAAAAAACAAAAGGGTTTCAAACAAATGTTAGAAGATGCATTCTCGTCTTCAGAACCGGAGTTTTTGGAAGATATATTCACCCAATTCAATTATCGGATGGGAAAGAAAGTCATGTCAGAAAATTGGAATGCTCGAATGAGCACTACTTACCGTGCTGTGGCCAACTAAGAAGGATAACACTATGGGTGTTACAGTAGTTGGTTCTGTTGGGTTAGATTCTGTGGAAACTCCTTATGGGAAAGCTGAATTAGAATTAGGAGGAGCTGCAGTTTATTTTTCTTTATCTGCATCTTTCTTCACTGATGTTAACCTTATAGGTGTAGTTGGAGAAGATTTTCCTGAAATTTTCATTAATATTTTGCAGTCTCGAGAAATTAATTTGGAAGGACTACAAAGATTACCAGGTAGAACTTTTCGTTGGCGGGGAAGATACCACAAAGATATGAATAACAGAGATACACTTGATACCCAATTAAATGTCTTCGAGAATTTTAAACCCATAATATCTGCAACAGCATCACTCGAACCGTATCTTTTCCTCGCGAACATTCATCCAGCTTTGCAACTTGATGTTCTTAAGCACACATATCCGAATTTTATTGGCATGGATACTATGAATCTATGGATAAACACTACACCTGATTTACTCCAGGAAGTTCTATCCAGGGTAAATATGCTTTTTATTAATGATTCTGAAGCAAAAGAATTATCAGGAGAAAATAATATAAAGAAAGCCTCTTTATCCATTCTTGCTTCAGGTCCTGAAGCTCTAATAGTTAAAAAGGGAGAACATGGGTGCATACTTTTTCTTGATGATGGGGACCACTTTGCTCTACCGGCGTTTCTACTCGAAGATGTTATAGATCCGACAGGAGCAGGGGATAGTTTTGCAGGCGGGGTTATGGGTTATGTAGCTTACAGGGACAGGTATGATGTCCAGACTTTGAAAGAAGCATTAGTTGTAGGAACTGTTATGGCATCATTTGCTTGTGAGTCCTTCGGTCCTAATAAACTGATTAATATCTCAATGGCTGATATAAGAGATAGATGTGAAAAATTTATTCAGCAAACACAGTTAGAGTCTTATCCCCTCCTCCCTGAAAATGATAAGTGATATTTCTCAAGGTTCTCTTTTAAGTAAGACCTAAAGACTTATTCGTTAAACTTGCTTACTATATTTTCAAGCATAGTTTTTATTTCGCTTAGTTTCTTTCTGGTCTCCGCTTCAGCGCGGATTACAAGTTTAGGAGATGTATTTGACGCTCTGATTAGTCCCCACCCATCTGGGAATTCTACCCTCGCACCATCTACTTTGATTACCTTTAAGCCTTGCTCCTCGAAATGCCTGATAATTTTCTTTACAACATCAAATTTTTTGTCATCAGGACAAGAAACTTCTATTTCTGGGGTAGAGGGCTTTTGGGGCACTGTATCCAATAATTCACTCAATGGTTTGTCTTCCTTGCTGAGTAGTTCCAATAGTCTGCATGCAGAATAAATTGCGTCATCAAAGCCATACCACCTATGCTTAAAGAATATATGTCCACTCATTTCGCCCGCCACTTCCGCCTTAAGCTTTATCATTGCTGCTTTGATGTGAGAGTGTCCAGTCCTCCACATAACCGGATTTCCACCAGCTTTTTTAATCTCTTCGTACATAACCCTTGAACACTTCACTTCGCCAATGATAGTTGCTCCAGGCTTTTGTTTTAGTATGTCCCTTGCGAATAATACAAGAAGCTGGTCGCCTCTAAACATCCTACCTTTTTCATCACATCCACCCAATCTGTCTACATCCCCATCAAATGCGATCCCTATATCTGCTTTGTGTTTTTTCACAGTTTTCGCTAAATCTTTAAGATATTCCTCTTTAGTAGGGTCTGGATGATGATTTGGAAAACTACCATCTACTTCACAGTATAGAGGGATTACTTCACATCCTAACTTCTCAAATAAAGGCACTGCTACTACTCCTCCTACGCCATTCCCCGCATCTACTACTACCTTCAATTTCCTCTTAAGTTTTACATCCCTTAAGATTCTTTTTTCATATTTTGGTACTATATTCGTTTTAGTTATTATTACATCTCTCTTTTTAACAGGATATTCCCCCTTTTCTACATACCTTCTAAATTCTTGAATTTGCTCTCCATAGATTGTCGTTTTCCCTACTCCGACTTTCAGCCCATTGTATTCACCCGGATTATGGCTTGCAGTTATCATTAGTCCACCATCTACCTCCATTGTATTCATTGCAAAGTAAGTCAAAGGAGTTGGAACTTCTCCTAAATCTATTACATTCATTCCGGCAGATGTGATTCCTTCTATAAGAGCCCAGCTAAAACTTTTACTGCTTACTCTTCCGTCTCTTCCTACTACAACAGATCCCTTTTTGATAGCCTTTTTTGTTTTCATATAGGCCACATAGGCTTTCCCAATGCATTCCATTATTTCTTCGGTTAAATCTTTTCCAGCTATTCCCCTTATGTCATACTCTCTAAAAATGTTCGGATTTATATTCATATACACAACACCTCCTATTGTTTGCAGGGTTAGTATTTTACTACCTTGACCACTCTTCTGCAAAAAGCTTGACAAATTCCACTACTCTTTGTATATTTTCTTCATCTATGTTCAATATCTTGTCTTCTAACTGATTTTTAAAAGACGGCATACCCTCTTTATCAAGGCCAGTTATTGTAAGCGAGTCATAACCGTTTGCCAGTATAATTAGGGATGATGTTGGGTGTGGAAGCGATTTAGCTTCTGGAATTTCTAAATTCTTCGTTAAACTTTCTAAATATTTTCTTACCCTTTTACTCGTGCTGAAACTTAGAATGAAATGCTCTTTACAAACTATGTGTATTTTCCCACATCCTATTCCCTCTAAATTGATGAATAAGGTTCTCTCTTTGGGAAGTCCACTTTTTTTCAAAAAGTGTCTTAGTCCTGCCATCCATGATTCATGGGCACCACTAAAAATGATTAGAACATCAGTGCTCTTTAGCGGATTTTCCGAAAAATACTTTGTAAGGGAAAGAGCTCCCGCCACTCCTGAAGCGTTAAAATTGGCTCCTCTTGTTGCTTCTCCTCCTGTAGAACAAAATAATGTAATTAATCCATAACTACATAGATAACTCCCAGGAAGCCCTAATATGATTCTTATAACTTTGTCTTCAATAGGATTAATTCCGTTTAGTCCCGCCCAAAATCCAGTGACGATTATAGACAACATACTAAAAAGCGTAATGTCTTGCAATAACGAAAATACCTTTGCGATTTTAGGTGAATATAGAGGATGACTTATACCCGCATCATAATAGGCATGAATTACCAATATTTTTGGAGATTCTACCTTATTTTTATTCTTAATTAATGTATATATGTTTTGAGATCGAGAATCACTTAGAAACTTAGATAAGCTGACAAAGCCGAATATCTCAAAGAGGTAAAAAAATGTAACTATTATCCCGTATGTTGCACCTACTATAGGCAGGAGGAATGTAAACACCAACACAAAGAAAAATTCGATGTAATAAAGAGAAAATATTTGAAATGTCTCTTTTGAGCAAGGGAAGCTTTCTACTAATGATGGGAGGTTGAACTCTTGTAATCTATTTTTTATATATATCCCTGCTAATACCTCTCCTTCGGTTCCGAATCCACGAGTAATGTGAGAACCTGCAAGAAAATTTAAGTCTTTGTTTATATCAGTTTTTAAATCCATAAGTTTTCACACCGACCCAGCTATTAAATATAATAGTTTCTATATTATCTCAAATATCGATTTGACAAGAGGATGTAGTATTTATGCGAGCTGTGGTGCAAAGAGTGCTTAAAGCTAAAGTTGAGGTTGAAGACAATATAGTTGGAGAGATTGGTAAAGGGCTTCTTGTTTTCATCAGCGTAGATGAAAATGATACAGAAAAAGATGTGGATTACATGGTGGATAAAATCACCGAATTGAGAGTATTTAACGATGCAGAAGGTAAGTTCAACTTGTCTCTACGCGATGTTCAAGGGGAAATGTTAGTGGTGTCCCAATTCACACTTCACGGTGATTGCCGGCGGGGTAGAAGACCTTCTTTCAGTTCCGCTGCCAGACCAGAAAAAGCCATACCATATTACGAAAGATTTGTAAAGTTGACAAGAGAAAAAGGGTTTAAGGTAGCCACGGGTGTATTCGGGGCGCACATGATTATATCGCTCGTAAACGACGGACCAGTTACAATTCTCGTAGATTCTCAGAAGGTATTCTGATGAGGTTAGCTTTAGCAGGTTACGGGAGATTGGGAGTTACTATTTTAAGTTCTATCTTGAATAATACCTCTTGTGAGGTAGTAGCGGTTCTCCAAAATGGTAGAGCCACAAAGCCTTGGAAAAGACCATTTTCTCTTTTATTCTCCAGGATTGCGGGGGGGAAGGATAACATTGCAAAGTATGCTTTAAAACACCGAATCCCAGTGATTTGGATAAATAGAATGACCCCCGATGAATTACAACCACTCAAAGAACTATTACCTGACATTATTATTACCTCTGGCTTTAGCATAATATTTAAAAAACAATTACTATCTCTGCCGAGGATCGGTTGTATTAATGTTCACTCATCCCTCTTGCCCAATCATAGAGGCCCTAACCCGTTTTCTGCAGTGATTCTCCAAGGAGAGAGTGAATCAGGAGTAACCTTCCATATAATGGACGAAGGAATAGACACAGGGCCTATAATAGCACAAGAAAGATTTCCTATAACGGAATCAGACACTGCTTACACCGTATATTGTAAGGCTTCCGAACTTGCGGGAAAGATGGTTCCTCAAGTGCTTGCAAAGATTGAGAGGGAAGGTCTTATAGGTGTGCCTCAGGATAACGAAATTGCTACTTACGACCCAAAACCTACCCTAAAAGATGCATTGATTCGATGGGATGTGCCTGCTATACATATCGACCGCCAAGTTCGTGCCCTTTCTCAAATTATCATGCCCCGATTTATATACAAACGCAAAACAGTTTTTGTCTCAAAAGTGCAAGTAAACAGAGCCAATACTTCATATCCACCTGGCACTGTTATGAATCCTAATTACCCGGCAGAAATCGCAACCGCAGAAGGTTCTGTAAAATTAATCTCTGCTTTCACATTATTCCCATTCCCTCGACTTTGGCCCAAAAAGGGGCTGTTGAAGATTGGGGATTCTATATTAATTGAGGATACTCCTTATGAGTGAGATCGTGATAAGAGAATATCGTGACGAAGATGAAGATGAGTGGCTCCGAGTCCACGCTATCATTATGAGCATTTCGCATGCATGGAATTTTGTTATACAAGAAAGACCCATATACGAAGGACATCAAAGCACCTGTCTTGTGGCAGTATGTGATGGAAAAATTGTAGGCTTAACGGATGTCCAATACGAAAATCATCCCGGCGAATTTTGCTGGAACAAGGACTCTCCCGGAGGTTATGTGCTCGAATTCGGCAGATTGCCTGAATACAGCGGGAGGAACATCGGAAAGATGCTAATAGATGCTACTATTGAAGATGCAAAGAAAAAAGGTTTCCATCGTCTTGAGTATTGGAGTCAAGACCGCAAGGCGCAAAGATTTTACAGACGACTCGGAATGAGAGAGATAGGCAGATACTACCGCTTTTATTTCAAACCTGATAAGGAACTTCTGAATTCCTTTTTAGAAAAAGGCATCGCTTTAGAATGGCTCTACGGCGGGTGTATGCCAGAAGAGTGGCCCAATATCCAACAAAAATTTGACATAATATACAAACATCCTCAAGAACCGCACCTATGCATAGGGTTTGAAATTAGATTTTGATTATCAAAATAGGAGACTAAAAATGAAGTTCTTAAACAACAGAATGTTCTCAGTGATATTTGGAGCCTTCACTATTGTTCTAATAGTTTATTCCGCCCATCCCCAAGAGCTTTTAGCAGGTTTTTCTATAGGTGAAATCACTCCAGAAATTGGTATGGAAATTCCAGGTGGTTTTAATAAAAATATCTCCACTGGGATTCATGACCCTCTTGAGATAAATGTTATAGCAATTAAGTTTAATGAAACTTTTTATGCATTTGCTTCTTTTGATGCCCTTGTTCTGCCTAATGACTTGGTGGGTGAAATAAGAAAAGGAGTTTCTGAAAGTTTTCCCATCCCTTCAAATCATATTATTCTCTCTGCTACTCACACCCATTCGGGTGGTCCAGTTGCTGATATATTTATGTCAGAGCGAAATGAAAAATATTGCACAAAACTAAAATCCGCCTCATTGGATGCAATTCTTACCGCATTAAAAAACTTGAAACCTATTTCGCTTGCTGTAAATTCATCTGAGGTAAACGGCATTGCGTTCAATAGAAGGTTTTACATGAAAGACGGCACTGTCGAAACACACCCCGGCAAAATGAACCCAAACATAATAGCCCCTGCAGGTCCCGTCGATCCACAGCTCCTCTCTCTCTACTTCATTGGAAATGAACAACTTCCCTATGGAGCAATTGTAAACTATTCTCTCCACACAACAGTGATAGGAGGAAACAAATTCTCTGCTGATTACATATACTACCTTCGGAAATTCCTCAGGGAAAGATGGGGACAGAATCTCTCGGTAGTCTTCTTAAATGGTGCCTGTGGAGATGTGACACAGGTCAACAACTTATCTCCAGAATCAACTGAATTCGGAGAAGGATGGGCAATCAAAATAGGGGAGACTCTTGCACTAAAGGTATACGAAGGATTTTTGTGGCGAGAGCCGATTGAACAACCAGTAATAAAATCTTCTTCTACTGTTTTAGATATCAACTATAGAGACTTCAACTCTTCTCCGGATTCACCACACTCAGGACTCGGTTCAGACCAGAGTAAAATATTCGCCAGGGAAAAAGAATTGCTCAAAAAAATCATCTCAGTTAGTCCTACAGTCAAAGTGGAACTTTCCGCAATTCGCATAGGGAACATAGCGATTATTACAAACCCCACAGAAATGTTTTGCAGACTCGGATTGGATATTAAAAAGTCTTCCCCTGCTCGCTATACTATACTCGCTGAGCTTACAAATGGGTATACTGGTTATTGCCCAACTCCAGAAGCCTTTGTAGAAGGAGGGTATGAAATCCAACTTGCCAGAAGCAGTTGTATGGAAGAAAACTCCGCGCTCAAAATACTTAAAGCCTCTCGGCAACTCCTATCAGAGATTTTTAGATAACCTACCGCTGATAAATCTCAACAGTGGATTACTCGATAACAATCAGAGATGGGTCATATTCTTCTGGAGCTTTATAGCCTAACAGGTTGATCAGAGTGCTTGCTACATTACTCAATCCCGGATTTTCCACTCCACTGAGTTTTATCCTATTTTTCCCCGAGAAATCCTTAATTATAAATGGCACGGGATTCAGAGTATGTGCCACATGTGGCTCTCTCTTGCCTTTTTTTTCAGTGAATAATAAATCCGCATTTCCGTGGTCTGCGGTCACTACGAGTATACCTTCCTTCTCCTTCACCGCATTATATATCCGCCCCAAAGATAAGTCTACCGCTTCTACCGCAATCCTCACTGCTTGGGCTACTCCAGTATGCCCAACCATATCGCCATTGGCAAAATTTAACCGTATAAATTTATACTTCCCTTCTCTGATTTGCTTCAGCACCGCATCTGTTATTTCTCCTGCTTTCATCCAAGGTCTCTCTTGAAACGGAACCCTGTCGGATGGCACCTCTTCGAATAATTCTAACTCCTCGCAGATATACCCCGATTTATTTCCGTTCCAAAAATAAGTTACATGTCCAAACTTCTGAGTCTCCGACACCGCATATGATGTAATTCCCGTCGCACATAGAAACTCACTAATTGTCCCCTCAATCATAGGTGGTTCAACAAGATAGTTCTTTGGTATCAGTTTATCTCCGTCATACTGCATCATCCCAGCATAGAACACATCAGGTCTTCTCTTCCTATCAAAATATGGGAAATCATCCTCTTCGAAAGCTCTGCTTATCTCGATAGCTCTGTCTCCCCTAAAATTAAAGAATATAACCGCATCTCCATCTTCAATTGTCCCCACTGGTTTCCCATTCTCAACTATCACAAACTCACCCAAGAATTGGTCGTTTACATTCGGGTCTTGTGCATAATAGTATTCGACTGCTTCTCTCGCAGAACTAAACTTCCTACCTTCACCGAGCACATGTGCTTTCCAGCCCCTTTCAACAATCCTCCAATCCGCTTCATATCTATCCATTGTTACGAGCATTCTTCCCCCTCCAGATGCTATCTTGTAGTCCAGCCCCGAATTCCTGCACTCCTCCAGAACCTTCTCTAACTGCTCAATGTAGATTAGTGCACTTCTCTCCGGAACATCTCTTCCATCTGTTAGTATATGCACCCTTATCCTCTGAACGCGCTCACCTGCACAATGACGAATTATTGCAAGGAGCTGATCGATATGGCTATGAACATTACCATCTGATAGCAAACCAATAAAATGAATAGTCCCACCACTCTTCGCACGCTCCATAACTTTCAACCATGTATTCCCCTTAAACAGCCTTCCCGATGCTATAGCCTCGTTGACAAGTCGTGCTCCTTGGGCAAACACCCTCCCCGCACCAAGTGCATTATGTCCCACCTCCGAATTTCCCATGTCCTCATCTGTCGGAAGTCCTACCGCAGTCCCATGTGCCTTTAATTTAGTAAACAGAGGCTCTTCGAATAGCATATCTAATGTCGGCGTATATGCTAAATATACTCCATCGCTCTCGTCCCTTTTACCTATACCTATCCCGTCCATAATCACTAACACAAGTGGCCCCGGATATGTAATAGCTTTTCCAAGTTTTTCTAATTGTCTTACTTCCATTATTTACCTCCTTAAAACCCTCAACATTTACTCACAAACAATAATTCCTACTACCATTTCTAAAAGTAGATTTGAAATTTCTTAGTTGGATTTAATCAGGCTACCTCTACCCCCACCTTTGCCAGAGCCTTTCTCAAATCGTCCGGAGTAAAAGGCTTCTGAAGTAGCAAATCCGCTCCCAATTCTAACACTCTGTTCGCTACTTCGCCTTGATAATATCCCGTCATCGCTATGATATGTATGTGCGATGTATCATGATTTGACTTAATCCTACGAGTTACCTCGAATCCGTCAAGTCCAGGAAGCCTTAAATCAAGGAATATTATATCCGGCTGAAATGTAGCCACTAACTGCCCCGCCTCAAACCCATCCATAGCCATTTCAATCTGAAATGGAGTCTGTGCCCTCTCCAAGAACCGCCTTATCACAGATATTACTGACTTCTCATCATCCACCACTAATATTTTTATTCCAGGATTGCCAAGTTCTTCAGGTATAGGCATATTATTATCTTTCAGAAACCGAATCAAATCCTCCCTTCTTATCCTCCTATGCCCTCCAGGTGTTTTGAACACACGAATTTTTCCCGCCTCTGCCCATTTCCTTATTGTATCTGCGGTTACATGACAAAATTGAGCTACCTCCGATGTGCTGAATGACTGTTTACTCTCCATATCACCACCCTTTTCATACTGATTTGTTAGTTTTTATTGAAATTTTGGATAGATTATATTCGATAATATTACTTTTTTTCAACTTTTTAACTTTACAAGTAAATATGTTTTTAATTGATTTTTTAAATATGCAGTATTTTAGATTTTATCTAATTGATATATATTTAATAATACCGAACACAAAATATCAACCCTAACTCCCTAAAAAATCCCTTAATAGCTCTCCACATCTATTGTTCCCACTAACTATCACATTACTCTTAAACATTAAGGAACAATACCAGTCCTCAAATTTATAAAATCTCTTTAATTTAGAGATTTAACTAACAATTCTGCCCAGAGGGAGAAAAAACTATTCTCAAGAAGATATGCACTATCGATGGAGCTGGAACGGGGAATCGAACCCCGGACCTGGTCATTACGAGTGACCCGCTCTACCGACTGAGCTATTCCAGCATCTCTGGCGGGATATATTTTTATTATAACTCAATTTTAGTCCTCAACAACAAAAATGGTGCCAAGGGGCGGAATCGAACCGCCGACACGCGGATTTTCAGTCCGCTGCTCTACCAACTGAGCTACCTCGGCAACCAAAAAAATTATATCATTCTAATCATCCTATTTCAACTTTCCCCGTGGGTCAACTTCTCAACTCGCCCTAACATCTACGCACCAGATCTTATTTTTCCTATATTTAATTCCTATTTTTCATTTGTTTGCTCGAAGCCTGAATATATTCAACTTTACTATTCATTTATTTCCTCCAGCTTTGCTCCAATCTGATTAAATCCCTCAATAATCTTATCTTGATAATCCCTCTCTGTGATTTCTCCGTCTTCCGCTCTCAACTCAACTTGCACTTTTTTGAATTT
>JAOAHN010000107.1 GCA_026415215.1 Candidatus Hydrogenedentota bacterium | reverse complement strand
CTTCTTAAAAATCTATATAGAGCTTCCCCATTTGGAGGAGCGAATCCCAATCCAAATTCGTGTTGGATTTGAGAGGATATATTGCGCTTTTTTAAGTATTCTTGGGCGATTTTTCCTGCAAGTGTATTGTGGAGTTGATTTTTATAGAACACTGTGGCTTGTTCATATAAATGATATAGCTGTTTTTTTGTGTCTCCTTGTTGGTGTTGGTTTTTTGAAGAGGTGTTGTCAGGTTTTGGGAGGTTTACACCTGCTTTTTCCGCAAGCATCTCGAGAGCTTCGTTAAAGGTTAAGCCGTTAATTTCTTTTAGAAATGTAATAACATCTCCGCTTTTCCCGCATCCGAAACAATGAAAAATTTGGCGGGACTTTGAAACAAAGAAAGAAGGAGTTTTTTCCGCGTGGAACGGACACAAAGCTTTGTATCTATCAATCCCAGATTCTTTTAGTTCGCAATAGGAAGACACAACTTGCACTATGTCAGTAGAGTTAAGAACTTGCTCAATTATGTCTCTGGAATACAAGGGCTTATCACTACCTCTCTTTCCCGAAAGGATTATCTTATTTTTATAGAGACAGAATATCCCCAATTTTGTCAAGTGTATATATTTTACCACAAACTTGTTAGAAATGCAACAATTTATATTGATATAAGTTTATATGTCTATGCCCTGGATTTGAAACTTTATTTTCCGATTTGAAAGTCAAATTTTACCCCTGGTGATTTTAGGGAATTATCACATGATAGTGAAGTCGAAATTGAACTATGGACTGATAATCGGAATTGGCTTTTTTGTTTCCTCTGTTCAAAGTCTTTGTTATCCTATAGGGGCACGAGCTCATATTGAAGTAGGGATTGATGCAGTTCAAAGTTTCATCATAAATTTTGATAATTGTGTTCCAGGACTTGACAAACTTTTTAAGAGACCTGAAATATATTCTGCTTTTTACGCGGGCTGTGCTTTCCCAGATTGGGGTTATGGCGGTATTAACCACGATGCAAGTGAGGCTTCCCATTGGAATAAATTTATGTGTAATTATGTGGAAGTATTAAAAGAAAAAGGGAAGAATGTTTCCCCTGTGGAATTCGAAAAGGAAGTAGCTTTTTTTCTTGGGGTAGTTGTTCATAACATTTCCGATATCCCTTGGCATTTTGACGATGAAAATGATAAGTCTTTCATCAGTTCAGCAAGAGAATACGGGAACACATCACATCAAGACTCCGAAATGGCTTTAGAGATGTTTCTTTTTGCGGAAAAGAGTTTACCATATCCTATAGTCCCCCCGCTTTTCTATCCTTACGATACTATAATGCAGGTTTTGAGTAGGTGTGGTTTCCAAATATCACTATCCCAATTGAAAGCAGGTTGTCTCCGACAACAGGCTTACCTTTCAGTAGGTCCTTGGGTAGCTCTGGGGATAGTTAATAGGATGAAATCTGAACATAAATGGGTCTATGACCACCACTATGATTATTACTATGGAGGGCTTCGTCATTGTGCATCTGCGGTCAGTGCTTTTTTGAAATATTATTATTCATTAATAATGGGGGATTTTTTCATTCAGCGTTCTCACAGGTATTCACCTTATGTTAGAAATAATAATGACTATATCCCATTGGAAGGCATTGAAGACGCTACGGTGATGGAGAGTTTGCCTACAGTAAATACAGGAAATGAGCCTTTCTTGATCTTATCGAATAGGAATTATGACAGGAGAGATGTTTTGGTTAGGTTCGCTTTACCCAAGTACATAAAAAGTTTTTCTTCTGCTTCTCTTTGGATGTATGTAGTAGAAGTAAATATTAATAAAAGTTCACTGCCTGAGGATATAAAACTTAAAATTTCAAGAGTGGTAGAACCCTGGATAGAAAGTAATAATGCTTTCAGCAAAGCTGAGACAACTAATGAGTCAGGTCTACCTGGTGTTACTTGGAGGAGTAAGCCCGCTTGTGCAGAATTTATATTATCTGAGATTCCATTTCAAATTGGTTGGGTGAAAATTGATATCTCGAAAATTTTGAATGAGGGGATAAGAGAGGATGCATCAAATAATAATAGTATTTGTATTTCTCTTTTGAGTAAAGAAGAGGTTACTATTAAGTTTTATTCTTCGGAGGCATTTAGAAAGGAAGATAATATGTATTGCGGAGGAGATTTACTTGCATACAGACCCGCGGTTTTTGTCTCAATGGAATAGTGTTTTTGGGGATTAGAAGAGGGAGGAAAATATGAGGTTGTTTTTTTTATCTATGATTTGTATAATAGTATTTTTCACCGCATTTTTCTCGAGCGGGATATGTTCTAAACTTTTTTCTGGAGAAGGGCTGGTCATATGTATATAGGGCGAATTGTTTCGGTAGCTCAGACTGAAGATGGCCGATTGTGTGCTATGTATAGGGTTTCGAGTAGGTCATTTCCCAATAGGCAGGCGATTGTAAATAAAGACAAAGTCACTATTGTTCCAAAACCGGGATATGAACAGGACTTGTTAAAAAATCCCTATATATCTTACAACTGCTTGAAGAGTATTTTGGATGGAGAGGTAGTGGTTTTGAGTAATGGTAGTCATACTGACCCCATAGCAGAAAAAATTCTGAATGGGACACCCACCCGAGATGCAATTGCAATGGTTCTTATGGCACTTGATTTTGAGAAGGATGAATATGCTACGCCTCGAATAGTAGCGGTTGTGGATAAAGCAGATGGCTCAGGTTGGTTAGGCGTAGTTAGGTCGGATGGTTTAGAAGTTCGCAGGATGGACCTCATGCCAGGAAGATATTTTTATGTGGCTACTTATCTTGAAAATTTCATTAGCACTTGTCATGGAGGTGTTTTCCCAGCCCAGACTGCGGATGGAGCGTGCGACTTTATTTTACATGGAGGGGTGTTTGCTGAACGAACTCACCCCATCACTGCTGTATGTGCATTGGCAACTGAAGAAGGCTTTGAGGTAGCTGTTAAAAATGTGGAAACTTGAAAACAATTTTGTGTTCTGATAGAGAGCCTCTAAAAAATCAAGGTAAATTAGTGGAAAGGAATGTAGTGTATGGGTGACTACAATGTATATATAAGTCCTTTTGTTGAGAGATTTGCTACGAGAGAGATGATAGAGCTCTGGAGCCCTCAGCGAAAGTTCTCGACTTGGCGGAGATGTTGGTTAGCACTTGCTGAGGCGGAGAAAGAACTTGGGCTGGATATTACTGATGAGCAAATTGAGGAACTAAGAGCCCATCTCGATGATATTGACTTTGCAAAGGCAAGAGAGTATGAAGAAAAAACTCGACACGATGTGATGGCCCACATCCTTGCCTATGGCGATGTTGCTCCTAAGGCTAAGCCTATTATCCACCTTGGAGCCACAAGTTGCTATGTAACAGATAACACCGATTTGATTCTTATGCGTGAGGGACTGATTATTATCAGGAATAAGATAGTGGCGGTATTGAGAAGATTGAAAGAGTTTGCACTCAAATATAAAGACTTGGCTACACTCGGCTACACACATTTCCAGTCTGCCCAACTCGTTACAGTTGGTAAGAGAGCATGTCTTTGGGCTCAAGACCTCGTTTTAGACTTGCAACAGATAGAATATATTCTCGCCAATATAAAATGTAGGGGTGTCAAGGGAGCGACTGGAACTCAGGCATCATTTCTAACACTATTCAACGGTGACCATGAAAAGGTAAAGATGCTCGATGAGTTAGTAGCGAAAAAGCTGGGGTTTAACTCCTCTATACCAATCACAGGGCAGACTTATACTCGAAAAATCGACACTCAGATAATCCAGGCACTCTCAGGGATAGGAGAGTCTGTTCACAAGTTTGCTACCGATATGAGATTACTTCAACATCTCAAAGAGGTTGAGGAGCCCTTTGAAAAGTCTCAGGTGGGAAGTTCTGCTATGCCATATAAGCGAAATCCTATGCGGGCGGAGAGGGCATGCTCTTTAGCAAGATTTGTAATGTATTTGCCAGTATACACGGTCTCTACAACTGCGGTTCAATGGATGGAGAGAACACTTGATGATTCTGCTATCAGGAGAGTTGTGATACCCGAAGGCTTTCTCGCAACTGATGCAGTTTTAAATTTATATTTGAATATTATGGAGAATCCAGTTGTGTATCCTGAGGTGATAAGAAAGCATGTAAAAGAAGAACTTCCCTTTATGGCTACCGAGATTTTGTTAATGGCAGGTGTAAAGAAAGGTGGTGATAGACAGAAGCTCCACGAAATAATAAGACGACACGCACAAGATGCAGGTGATAGGGTGAAAAGAGAGGGGAAGGATAATGATTTACTCACACGGCTTGCTAATGACCAAGAGTTCCCGCTTAGTTTAGAGGAAATTGAGGATTGTTTGGATGAAAAGAACTTTGTGGGTAGGGCACCTGAGCAAGTGGAGGAGTTCGTAGCAGATATTTTGAATCCCATTATAGAAAAATATCAATCTGCTACAAGTATTTCCTCTTCAGTCAAAGTGTGATAGGGATTTTCTTTCAACAAAAATCAACAAGTTATCCACAATTTTTACTCGACCCGTTCTCAATCATATAGAAAATCATGTTTTCGCATAAATAATTATTTATCAATTACTTATGATACAGGTTTTTCTGAGATAAAGTTGGTGTTCCTTTTATGAACACGAGAAAATACACAACTTTTCCACAAATAAATTTTTATTGATTTTATTGATGGGTTAGAATTTTACCTCTAAAATATTCAAATAAAAACAGGGCTCACCCTGCGATGAGAGTAATAGCTGGCTCCGCAAAAGGCACAAAGTTATATCATCCGTCAAACGCTTCTATAAGACCCACTCTTGACCGAGTAAGAACCTCTCTTTTTGACATAATTGGTAAAGATATTAAAGGTAAGTTATTTCTGGACCTTTTCGCTGGCACTGGAGCAAATGGAATTGAGGCTTTAAGCAGAGGTGCAGAGAGGGTGTGGTTTGTCGATAATTCCCCACAATCAATTGAGTTGATTAAGAAGAACCTTGAAAAAACACACTTGTTAGCTCGAGCAATTATAATTAAAGCAAGACTTCCGGAAGGAATAGAAGATTTGCCCACAGGTATGGACTATATTTTTGCTGACCCTCCTTATGATTTCAACCTCTGGGAGAAACTAATAACCCGACTTGTAGATTCCGATATATTAAAGGCTCACGCTTTTCTGATATTAGAGCACAGTAAACAAAATGTTCCGCCAGATGTGATCGATAGAGTATCCCTCACTCGGAGGGAAAAATATGGGGACACTATCTTGTCATTTTATACTATAATTTAAAGTGAGGTCCAGGTCCACAGGCAGATTCTGCTATTCCTTCTCCTTTATGTAATATGTTGTAATATAAGTATTAAGTATATAGAATTTCATTTGATTAATCATTCGTTCTATAACTACAATCTTTACATATAAATCGTTAGAGTGATTTAACAATGAGGAGGTTTTTTATGAAATTCCAGAAAAGCCTATTGGTAGTGTTTCTATTCTTTGGTCTTGTCTGGCTTAACATGTTGAATTGTTACTCTCAAGAGGATTCGACTACTCCCGTGCCGAGACAGGATGATTGGTGGAAAGAAAGGTTTCAGGCAAATCAAGAGAGGGTGAACAAAGGCAACATAGATGTGATTTTCTTAGGTGATAGCATTACTCACGGCTGGGAGTCCACGGGGAAAGAAGTGTGGGATGAATATTACGCCGACCGCAATGCAGTTAATATGGGTTTTTCCGGCGACCAGACCCAACATTTGTTATGGCGCATTAATAATTTGAAGTGGGGCAATGTTAATCCGAAACTTGCTGTTATGATGATTGGAACTAACAACTCTCACCAACATAGTGGAGAGCAAATTGCGAAGGGTATAGAGGCAATAGTAGATGAGTTAAGAAAATTATTTCCTCAAATGAAGATTTTGCTCCTTGCTATTTTCCCCAGGGCGGATGTGCCCGTAGAAAGAATAGACCGAATTAATTTGGCGAACAAGTTAATCTCTGAATTTCCCAAGAGCAAGCAAAATGTATATTTTTTGGATATAAGTGCGGAATTTTTAGATGAGAATGGCAATCTTCCTAAAGAAGTCATGCCTGATTTACTCCATCCTAACAAAAAGGGATATGAGATATGGGCAGGCGCAATGGAGCCGAAGGTGGCGGAACTTTTGGATGAATATTCTGTTGAAAAACCACCTAAAGGTTTTGTCTCACTCTTTAATGGGAAAGATTTGACAGGTTGGAAAGGATTAGTGGCAGACCCCATAAAGCGTGCACAGATGAGCGAGCAAGAGCTTGCGGAGGCACAGAAAAAAGCTGATGAAGAGATGTATGCACACTGGAAAGTAGTGGATGGCATCCTTACTTACGATGGCAAAGGGAATAATCTCTGCACTGCCCGAGATTATGAAGACTTTGAACTCTTAGTAGACTGGAAGATAGATAAGGGAGGTGATAGTGGGATTTATCTCCGTGGAACTCCTCAAGTCCAGATTTGGGATAACAAAGATGGTATTGGTTCTGGTGGCTTGTATAATAACAAGACACATCCCAATAAACCTCTTGTGTTTGCGGATAACCCTGTGGGAGAGTGGAACAGGTTTTTCATCAGGATAATTGGTGATAGGGTCACCGTCTATCTAAATGATAAGTTAGTTGTAAACAAGACCGTAATGGAAAACTACTGGGATTACTCACAGCCTCTCTTCTCAAGTGGCACTATTGAACTTCAACATCACCATTCTCCTCTTTGGTTCAGAAATATCTTTGTAAGAGAGATTCCGCGTGGTGAAGGCTGGAAAAAATTGTTCAATGGTAAAGACCTTTCAGGTTGGCAGGCTTTCGGCGGTAATATGGATTGTTGGAAGGCAGAGAATGGTATACTCGTTACAGAAGGAGGCGAAGGTTGTGGCTGGTTAGCTACTACTGAGGAATATGGAGACTTCGAACTCGAGCTCGAGTTTCGTGTCCCCCCTGGTGGTAATAGTGGTGTATTTATCCGTGCACCTAAAGAAGGAAATCCTGCGTTTGAAGGAAGTGAGATTCAGATTCTCGATGATTATGCTGACAAATACAAGGACCTCAAGGCTTGGCAATTCTGTGGGAGTATATATGCTACAGTGGCGCCTTCACACAGGGTTACTCGTCCTGCGGGCGAGTGGCAAAAGTATCATATAACATGCATTGGCTCAAAAGTTCAGGTTTGGCTCAACGGGGTAAAGATTATAGATGCAGACCTAAACGACCACTTAGATAAGCTTAAAGAACATCCTGGCTTAACTCGCACTAAAGGCTACATTGGCTTGCAAAATCACGGGACTCGCTTAGAGTTTAGAAATTTGAGAATAAAGCCACTTAGTTAAATGGATATGAATAGGAGGAAGTGAGGTATGAATTTAGCTCAACCTACTGCCGAGATTTTTATCCCCGATGGCTCCCCGTTGGAGGTAGCACTTTCTCGCACCACTCATCTTGCTGTAGGGGCACATCAAGACGATATTGAGATTATGGCATACGACGGCATCCTTGCTTGTTTTCAAAAACCCGATAAATGGTTCTCTGCTGTCACTGTCACCAATGGAAGTGGCTCGCCCCGCACAGACCTATACGCTAACTATACTGACGAAGATATGATGAAAGTCCGCAGGAAAGAACAAAAAAAGGCGGCAGTAGTAGGCGAATATTCAGTTCAATTTTTGCTTGATTATCCAAGTGGTGCCATAAAAGATAAATCTAATCGAAATCCTGTCGAAGATTTGAAACAAATTCTCCTTGCTACTAAACCACAGATAATATACACGCACAATCTTGCCGATAAGCATGATACTCATGTAGGTGTAGCAATTAGGCTAATCCAAGCTCTCCGCGAAATCAGAGATGAATTCAAACCGCAGAAGGTTTATGGTTGTGAAGTTTGGCGCGACCTCGATTGGATGGTAGATGAAGATAAAGTGCCTTTTGATGTCTCTGCTCACGAAAATTTACAATCTGCTTTGCTCGGTATTTTTGATTCTCAGATTTGCGGCGGAAAAAGATATGACCTTGCTACAATGGGACGGAGAAAGGCTCATGCTACATACTTTGCTTCACACGGAGTTGATACTGCTACATCCTTAATTTTTGCAATGGATTTAACTCCACTTATTGATGCACCAGCAGAAGACCCAGCAGAGTATATGAAAGAGTTCATCCAAAAATTTGCAAGTGAGGTAGAGCAGAGGATTAAGAAATTTCTATAAGTGTGATTTTAAATAAAAACCTCTCCCACCACTCTCGGGTCAAAAATATGTTATTTGTTTTACAGTCACCTGTTAATAATTGAGAGTGAGGAGAGGTCATTATGAAAAACCTTCACTATTATCTCCACGAATTAATCTTCCCCACTATATTGTTCATGTGTCTTGGCGGAATGACTTGGGCAGTGCGCGGATGTTCCGGTTTTGGTGGTTCAAATGGCTGTCTTTTTGCAGGAATCACAATAGCTGTGGCTTGGTGGTTTCTTTCTTACACACCTGGAAAGAACCATCTCCGGAGTTATGCTACCGGCTGGGTTGTCCTTGCTATGACTCTCGGGATTATGTTCTCAGGTGCTCGCGGATGGATGCAATGGCCCTCATTCTTCGAGGGGAAACTGCTTACTAACTATCCCAAAGGTGAGTTTGTTCCTATCCCTAAATATTATGGGTACATCTGGTTATTTATTGCAGGTGTTCCTTGGGCTGGACTCGGGGCTTGTTTCACCGCTTGGTGTTATAGTGAAAAGAACATGAGTGTTCAGAGGTGGAGTATTCGCATCGCATCCGCCATTCTCGGTGGAGTAGTGGCACACATTTTGTTTACCTATTTCCCTTCTGTATTTCTTCCGCTTTACGACTCTATTAAAGATAGGTATGCGGATTTTGCCAACAATCCAAACTTGCGTAGATTAATAAACGACAATTGGAACGCTCTTGTCCATCTCGGTGTCTATTTAGGTGTGTTGTGTGGCGAAATCTTTCTGCAAAACAGACGAAATGTAAAACTAATCCTCACCGTAGGGTTAGTAAATGGCATCGGATGGGCTCTCCTACAAAATTGGAAATGGGCTGATGACTTCTGGCAAAACACTAACTTCAACTGGTGGAGATGCTGGGAGTCCTCCGGCGGAATCAGCATAGGACTCGCTTATGGTTTAGCATATTTCTTGGTCAATCAGCCAGAGAACAGAGATGCCTGGATTAAGTTTTACAATAGTCAATCCCTTTCGAAAAATGAAATTTCGCCTGCTAACAAAATCTCCAAAAAAGAGTCAGTGTTTGGTGAGAGATTAGCGTTTTTCATCACGCTATTTTGGGGACTTTTGTTATCACTCAGAAATGGCCTCAAAGGCTGGGCTAACATATATCTCGGAAATGAGGATTATTGGGATAAAGTCTTGTGGTTTATCGCCGTTCCGGTGCTGATCCTCGGCACAATCTCAATCATTCTGTGGATTAAGAATAACAAACATAAAATAGAACCGTCTAATCCATTTCCAGAGTATGTGTTTGTTATTTGGTTTGTTTTAATCCTCCAGAATTTTATCGCTCAACTTATCACTGGTCCACATTCCAACTGGAGTGAATTTTCATTTGCAGTGTATTACATTTTGCTTTTTGGTATCTGTGGTATTATAGTGTATCACTATCAATACATTAAGAAGGTTTTCCAACAATCCTAATCTAAATAAATATTTATTAAAAAGGATTATCATAATGAAGAATCTAAGCACCATTTTTTGTTTCTCTTTCTTCATTCTAATCTCTTTAATTTCGCTGAATGCCTCTTCTTTGAAGGTTAATAAAGGGTTGATGGACTATCAAGTGCTTCAGGCAAATGAGGATAATGTAAACTATTCCATCGAGGTGAGCGGTGAATGTGCAGGAAATGGGACAGTCGAATTACGAGTGTTGGGAATTGGTTATGAAATTATCCCTTGGAAGGAAATAGCCAAAGCTGAGAATGGAAAATGGAGAGGCACCGTAGAGGGAATACCCTTAGGTGGTCCATACAAAATAGACCTTCGCTTGAGAGGAGACAATGACGAGGTTATAGAAACTGCTTCTATTTATGAGGTGCTTGTAGGAGATATATGGATTCTTGCGGGACAGTCTAACATGCAGGGTGTAGGCAATCTTACAGATACATCCGAGCCACATCCACTTGTGCATGTCTATTCGATGGCATACCGTTGGCAAATTGCAAAAGACCCACTCCATATCCTTGAGGAATCTCCTGATGTAGTGCACAGTGGTAATATCTCGGAGGAAGAAAGAGCAAAGAAAATAAGGGAAGCGTATAACAGACTCAAAGGAGCGGGATTGGGGCTACCTTTTGCCGTTGAGATGGTGGAACGCACGGGAAGACCCATCGGACTCATTGCCTCAGCTCACGGTGGCACATCAATGACCCAGTGGGACCCAGACTTAAAAGATAAAGGCGGTGAATCACTATACGGGTCTATGTTCAAGCAGGTTATGTCCGCTGGAGGGAAGGTAAAAGGCGTGCTTTGGTATCAAGGCGAATCAGATGCGAGCAAAGACTCACAGCCACTCTACAAAGAAAGGATGAAAAAACTCGTCTCTGCTATTAGAAGGGACTTTGGCAATTTGAACTTGCCTTTCTATTATGTGCAAATAGGAAGGTTCGTGGTGGACAATCCAGACCCCACATATTGGAACAAACTCCAAAACGACCAGTTAGAATTAGAGAAAGAACTTGCACCCGGCGGTATGGTTGCATCAATTGACCTCCCTCTCGATGACCTCATCCATATTGGCACCGATGGCTTAAAGATTCTCGGCTATCGTTTAGCAAATCTTGTAGAAAAAGATTTATTCGGTGCGAAGTATGATTTAGGTCCCAGGTGTGTTAATGCGGAGCGAATTCAGTCACCTTACGGCCCTCAGGTTAAGGTCACATTCTCTAATGTAAATGGAAGGCTACTATCAGAAGGCAGACCAGCAGGCTTCTCAATAAGTGCTACCCCCGATGGTCCAAGTTTACCTATTATATATAAAATTACTTTCTCCGAAGGAGAGAAAAATGTAGTATACTTATGGATAACCAAGATGCCCGAGCAGGCGTTTTTGTGGTATGGTAGAGGATTTGACCCCTATTGCAATATTGTGGATGAAGCAAAAATGGCAATTCCAGTCTTCGGACCTATGCCTGTGCCATAATATATTTAAGGTAAAAGAATTATGGGAAAAACACAAATCGTAATAGCGATAGTATTAATCATCTGTTGCATAGGAACTGCGATATACATACTTTCTCAAAAACCAGAGATTGATACACAAAACCTCGCCAAAATCTCTCCCAATAAATCTGCGCTCTCCAAGAATTCTTCCAGTTCAGCTTCTACTTCAAAGGCTCAACCTTCTGCTGATACAGAAGACTCATTAGTGAATGACACCATCGCCGAAGTTGATGATGAAGCTTTGTCAAATTCAGTCGGAGAGAAGTCAATGCAAGAGATGCTGGAGAAATTCGTAAAGCAGTCTATGGAGGAGTCGAAATCGTCTCCTGATAATCCTGATAATGAAGTAAAAAGGGACAACTTATTAACAAGCTCATCTGATAGCAAGACTGCAATTTCATCTAAGACAAGTAAGGATAACACTTTATCAAGGGGTAATGATAGAAAGGGTAGAAAAGATAGCAGAAACAAAGATGACAAGAGAGCAAACTTGGATAGTAATAGTATTAGTCAAGCTGAAATAAAATCCATGGTAGATGAGGCGAAAAAAGCATTAGATGCGGGTGATTATGAAAAAGCAAGGCAACTGTTAGAGAAGACATTAGAACTTGACCCTACCGCACGCGAAGCTTTGCGAGCTATGGCTAATTTGTATCGGAAAATGGGTGATTTCCAAGGTGAGATAGATGCATACCAGAAGTGGATAAATGTGAACCCAGGCGATCCCACTCCACATTATCTCCTTGCCGACGCATATAGGAGGCAAGGTAAGTATAACCTTGCATATCAGGAGATTCAAGCATTCGAACAGTTGAGTGGAGATAGGACCTCTACCTATGCAATGTCCGCTGGAATGTATCGCCAATTGGGGATGAAAGAAGAAGAATATCGTGCTCTTATGGGTTGGGTGAACCACGACCCAAACTCATCAGATGCGAGAATAGCTCTTGGCGATTACTATCGCAGAATGGGTGATTATAATTCTGCCATTGCACAGTATCAAACCGCCATAGCACTCGCTCCAGGAAATATAAGTAATTATGTTTCTATAAGTAGTATGTATAGCAAGATAGGAATGTATGCCCAGGCTGAAGATTATCTCTACAAAGCATTTCAACTCCAGCCTGATAATTCAACA
>JAOAHN010000061.1 GCA_026415215.1 Candidatus Hydrogenedentota bacterium | reverse complement strand
AGGCAGAACTCATCGGTAAGTTTCTTATTGACTCTAAATTGTTAATTTCGAGCAAATGATTCACTATTTGTTAGTTTTTGATATTAGTAGCCATTTAAGAGAAATAGAGATTTAAAAGAGACTGATTTCGATATATTATTTCACTTCTTGCTTTGGGATTTTGTTATTTAGCTTCCTCTGCTTGTCCACATAACCACAACGCCAAGTTGATCTCTTAATTTTCCCACTTTTTGCGGATAATGTATGGAGTGATGGCTCTTAAGGATTTTCCCAATCTTACCATCAAGCCAATCTACTGAACTATTCGTTCTTGATTTATAAAATCGTGTCAACCCAAATCCTATCATCTCTCTCGCATAATCTAAGCGACCACATGCCAACTATAGGCTATTTCTCACTCACACTATATCTGTCAGTAAACTCTTTCCCATTGTGTGTTAGTAATACTTGTATCCAATATGGATAAAAGACAAACCCAATTTAGGAAATGCTTCCTAAACTCCGCATCCAGCATGTTTTTAAGGATACATATACTAACTGCTTCACACAGTCTATTAACACGACTAATACTTTACGCATATCCTAACCTGACAACTTAGGGAATTCTTTCTCATCGATATCAAAAACTATAAGCTCCGACTTTTCCAATTGCCTCACTGTTAACTTGCCCTTCGATTCTGCTTCGTATCTACGCACCTTCTTGAATTATTCCATATCGATGCAATTGCCATAGCAGATTGCTCAGAACTGACTGTAGATGAAGAACATAAAACCACCTCGATACCTCCACCGTGCCCTTTGAGTTAGTTCTATCCTCCCATCATCTTATAGGTTTCTCATTTCTCTACAGCATTCAACATACTTCGTAAATAATGCGGGGGAAAAATATCCGTTCAAGACCTTTCACTTTAATACCAAGTTTTTATCTTATACTAATTGCTGAGCCAAATGGCCAATACACTTTCGGAAACTTATATGTATCCTTTTGTGCTCGGATGTGGGTCTTTAAATTTGAGAAATACTTAATCACCTGGATGTTTCTTCTTCCACTTCACCTTGTCCTTAATACATCTATTAAATTTTTCATGACATTTATATTCCTATGATTACATATATGAGGTACTAATATTCCAGGGTGATTATTCTGTTATAGCAAATATTACCACCGGTTTAACTGAGGACTTCGTATATTTTGCTATTTAGTTCTTTCCCGGCGGAGGGAGGAACATTCGCAGCTGAAGGTTCATAGCCACCTTGTTTGAAGGATTCCTCGGTGCAGATATATCCCGGAGCACAGTCGCCATAGCCTGAAACGCATACGAATTTGTCTGGAGCACATTGCTGAGCAAAGATTTGAAAATCAATCATCGGTTCGCCTGGTAGGTTAACTATTGTAGCGGTTCCAAGGTTCAGTGCGGTGATATCTATTGGTATAGAGTTAGCTCTATTTATCCAAGCTATTTTCATTGCACATCCAATTCTATAGTTTGGTGATTGTGAGCTATCTTTCATTTTTTCAGTAAGTTTTTCTATTGAGTATTCTTCTTCAGTTCTTGTTCCTAAGTAAACCTGAACCGATTTCAATTCGACATTTCTTAGGTCTTGTTTTGTTGAGCTTTTTGTAGATTGTTGCATGGCAGTGAGAAGTCTCCGGTAGAGATACTCTCGCGCTTCTGGTCTTCCGTCGTTATATTTCCCGGCGGCAATATCACCTGCACAGCCTGTTAAGTAGATATGAGGAACTTCTTCCTGTTTTTCCATCTCTTCTCTGGCCATTCCCGGGAAGTCGTAGCTTACTCGGGGATCTCCGTAGAAACTCTGTGGATGTGTAGCATAGAAGTGGAGTCTTACGATAGGTTTATCGGTAAGAGAATAGAAGGAAATGGTTTTCAAGTACGGATCGATTAAACCTTCTGGAGCTTCGATTAATTTTGGGTCTTTACATGAGCTGAATCTTGTTAAGCATGTCCCATCTGGCTGGAGTATGCGTCTATTTGAAGCTACTCTGCTTACTTTTGCTTTTCCTATGCCGATAGCATTACATTCAATAAAGTTTGTAAGGGAGTTTTCAATAGAGTTTATAATTTTTTGAAATAATTCATCAAAAATTTCTTTTTGGGGATAGGGTGGAGGAGACTCTATAGCTTTAAGAATTTCGAAGGCGGATTCATCACACATCGGTGCTGTATGTTGGTGAACCGTGTGTATTATTACATTTATTGGATTTGTTTTTACTTTAGTAGCTATGAGTTTCCTTAACTTTTCATAGGAAGCGTTACAGATTTCGCACCAATCAATTGCACAGATGACATACCTCTGCTGGTTTGATTCTATGATCACTCCTTTAGCAAGTAGAGGATGCTCTATCTGTTCTAAAGGTTTGTAGCTCGGATATGAAGGGGAACCAAGCGGAGGTGTTACATCAGCTCTAAAATATGCTACTCTAATTAAAGATTCTTCGAATGTGTTCTTGAGTATGTTTGAGCTACTGAGAAATAAACTCCCTAAAATAGTAGATTTTAAAAATGTTCTCCTATTCATAATAATACATCCCTATTACTTTTAGATTTATTCTTGTCGAACTTTATTATACTTGATTCTAATCTGGATAAATCTCTTTTCATACTCTTTTCTCCGAGATTTTAGAGGGATGTGTTATTTTCGAACACGCCGTTTAACTTAGGGTTGCGAATAGAGCAATGGGTCAGTCTAAATACGATATTCTATTATTTTTAGTGATTTATATAGAGTCAATTTTCTGCTTTGATTTCCCTTAGAAGTTAGTTCAGTATTTTGCATTGTTATTTAAGTCTAAATATCCTGTGTCTTTTCCTATGTCTTTTTAAGGCACTGTGGGATCTCTATTAAGTTGTTTCCTTTTTGTGCTCGCTTACGATGGGTAATTTTCGGGAAGAAAGAAACTGGTACAATAGGAAATGCTTTATCTTTGAAAGGCGGAAATTCTTCCTAAAATTTTTCATCACAGATTTTTATGTGCTTTCCAACCTTTGTAAGTATGTTTCCTGTGAATTCGATATTAGTATTATCTTTACCAGCTATAGTGCACCAGTGCACAGTCTCTCGGGTATGCAGTGGGGTATCAATCCGAGCATTTTTTACACACTTCAGATATATGAGGGGGGATTCGGTTGTGTTAGCTTTTTCTCGCCACTGTGAGATTTTAAAACCATCAACATCTTCTAAATAGAACGCTAAACCAGGTGTAGATGGCTCTGAATTATTAATTGGGATTCCGTCCTCATTCCACCAGGTTTCTCTGAACTTTAGATTTTTAATCCTCCAAAAGTTCTCCTCTCCGGAAAATGAGATATTGTTTAGCATTATGTTCTTTGCGTGGCGGATAAAGAAAGCATAAGATGGCAACGCTCCGAACATGAGAGCTTCGGGGTATCTTGATTCTTCCTCTGGAACAGGTTCAGTGACTGAACGCAGAGGTGGGGCTCCGATAAATGAGCAGTGGATATTTTCTATTAGCACATCTTCAACATAGTGTCCGGGGATTCCTGCAATGATATTCGGGTTACACGCCTTTGTGGCGATTATATTGGAGATTGTGATTCCTTTTATACTTCCCGGACCCGGGGCGTTGTCCCTTCCTCTATTCCCTAATCTTATGAAAAGGGGAGTCCTTACTTTTTCCATTGTAATATTTGATATAGTTACGCCTTCTATGTTGCCACCATCAACAGATTCCAAAGCAACGCCTGAGATAACAGGGCGGTGTCCATCTCCAAAACCTTTTATCACACAATTACTAACTGTTATTCTTTTGAAGTCTGAACCTGATTCTGTTCCTAATTTGAATCCATTACATTTAGTTGATAAGTAGCAGTTAGTAACTACTATATCTGTGCAGGGGAGTCTGTAACCGAGAGAAAAACTCGACTTAGGTACTATAGCGTCGTCAAAGCTTTCTATTCTACAATTTGAGATAAAAACAAACTGACAGCAATCTGGGTCAATACCGTCTGCATGGGCATTAAGAATTTGCACCTTATCTATAATTACTTGAGAGCATCCGAGGAGACTTATGGCGTAATTAGGGGAATTTCTTATAGTAATTCCTTCTATTTTTATGTTTTTACATCTTTTAAAGGCAAGTGTTTTCGGACCTCCCCTTTGAGTAAAGTTTGAGTCAATAACTCCGTAACCAGTTATAACAATATTTTCTACATCTTCACCCCACATTAATGAATGATGAAAAAAAGAGGTTTCCTTATCCGCATCATTGGGAAAGCCCAATTCCTCGTAGGGATCATAGTTTTCAACTTTTTGACTACCGAGAATAATCGCATTGGGTTCAAGATGAATGCTTAAATTGCTCCTCAAGTGTAAACTCCCAGTTAGATAAACTCCAGAAGGTATTAGGAGAGTTCTACCTTCTTTGCTCGCTTTGTCAATAGCCTTTTGTAAATTAACTGTATTTAGAGTTGAGCCATCCGCTATGGCTCCAAAGTCTTTGACATTTAACCAAATCTCGTGTTGCGAAAGTGATGTTTTGGGCAATAAAAGAAAAATACAGGTAGTTACAAATATAGTTAGGAATAGTTTCATCTATTTTCCTCCAAAAGAATGAGATCTTAACATCATTACTTATTTTTGTAAGTTATATATTGTTAATTAAGGGTTACAAACAATGTCTATCTATAACATTTTACTCATTAACTCGTTAATAATTTTCTCTAAGTTCTCAGGTGTGATTCCAAACTTTTCAATTATAATGCGTACTGATTGTCTCTTTTGTAGGTCTAATAATTCGCCGAGTGCACTAAATATCCCTGCCCTTCTTCCAACTTTGAATAATAGTTTTTCTTCTTCGGGGAGAGACAGATATGTTTCCAGAACCTTTATCATTTTTTGTTTGTCTTCTGGGAGTTTTCCTTCCACCTCGGGGAGTAAATTTAAGATGTGGTCACTTTTGAGAATAGAATAAATACCGTCAAGATTTTCTATAAACATAAGTATTTCTTCTACTACCTCGTCTTCAGAGCATTTTTCGAAATTTCCTTTTTTCCATTCCTCATAAAGGGGAGTATTCTGAGGTATCGCAAGTGTTCTAAGTCTTATGAAAGTAGGGTTTATCTTATTTATTGCGTCTGCGGATTCTAAGGCGTGTTCTTCTCTTAAGTTTTTACCACCGAGACCAGGCATATAGTATTCGGATAATTCTATACCTGCTTCCATTACCTTATTTCCCGCTTCGATATGTTGTTGCTTCGTTACACCTTTGCACATGAACTTAAGAACATTGTCTGAACCGCTTTCGAGTCCTATGTGGAGCCGATTAAGCCCGGCTTCTCGTAGACTCATCAGTTCACTCAGACTCTTTTTATATATAGTTTGAGATCGTGCGTAGCTTGTGATTCTTTTGACTGTGGGGAATTCTTCCTTGATTTTCCTCAAAATTACTAATAATTTTTCTGTGGGCAACACAAGAGAGTTTGCGTCTTGTAAGAATACTGATTGCATTCCCGATGCATGCCAATAGTAAGCTGAAATAAAAGCGTTCCAATCTATTTCAAATTTCTTTAAAAGGTATTCTATTTCCCATTGGTGTATTGCGGAGGTATCTCCTCCATATCTCAAGTTTATAATTGATATACTCTTCGCTATTTGGTCTATATCTCTAAGGATATCTTCTATTGGTCTTGGAGAAAATCTTTCTTCTTTATACACTGGGCAGAATAAACACTTGTTCCATGGGCAATTTCTTGTGACTCTGATTAAAAGGCTATACGCTTCACTCGGGGGTCTTATAGGTCCTTGTTCAAATCCTTTATATTCTTTGCACTCGTCCATTCTGATTAATATAAGTTATGATAATTAATATTGGGATTCTATATAATTTAACGCAAATTTTGCTTTATTTAAAAGCGAGGGGAGTAAGAAATATGGCAAAAGTTATAGCTGAAAGCGGTGAAGTGGAACTGCCCGACGGTTCCCCTATAATCCATGCTTGTGAGCAATTGGGAGTGCCTTTTGGGTGTCGAGCAGGACAATGTGGAACTTGTATTATAACAGTCGAAGATGGGTATTCTAATTTGGAACCTAAGAATAACCTTGAAGAGGATATGGGACTGGGAGAAAATCAAAGGTTAGCGTGTCAGGCAAGGATTAGAACTGGAAAAGTAAAGATTAGGTGGTGAAAAGTGAGATGTTAAAGTTAAGGTATATGATTAGAGATATTCTTTTTATCTTTTTTATTCAGTACGGGGTATAAATCCAGAAACAAGTCTGGAAGTTTCTTAAACACTTTGTTCCCATTCAGATAATAAAAGACTACTATTGTAAGTAAGAATATCCAAAAGAAAACTTTTAGTGTTAAAATTAGGTATATAACCTTTATGTGTTCTTGGTGAACCATGTTTTTGTAGAGGTCAAAGTCAGGCCTTAAAGGAAGGAAGGCTAAAAAAGCCATTAGTCCAGTTTGTATAGATTTCATCAAACTTTCAAACTTTGGGAGTTGTGATTCCACACATCTATGGTAGATAAAGTGTGAATAATAGAGGGTAAGAGCAACCGTTATTGCCCAAGGTGAGTTTATTAGTGCTTCCCAAACAGTGACTCCACTCACGATTCTTAGAAAATTGAATGTGTCTTCCGGTGAGGCTCCGAGAGCAAAGAATACGAGCCATGCTACTATGTTAAGTAATCTAAATATTATCTCCATAGTGAGAATTAGTATCTTCAATAAGTTTTGGTTAGTGAAAACGGTTATAATATAAAAAAATAAGAGTGTATAATTACAATCATTTAATAGAGTGTGAATATGGGAAGTACTAAATATATTTTGAGGTTGATGATATTAATATCTTTGGTAGAGATTGTTTGCCAAATCCACGCTCAATCTCTTTCCTCCGAGGAAGCCTTTGTAATAGTGGTTTCCGCTGAGGAAATGGTAGACGATGGAATGCGGGTAGTTATTAAGAGGGCAGTAGATGAGGCGAATAAGGGCGCAACTGCACTTATCCTTGAAATAGATACTCCGGGGGGGTTAGTAGACTCCGCTATAGATATTACTAACGACCTACTTAATGCTAAATGTCCTACAGTTGCATATATTAGGGGAATGGGTGCGATATCTGCTGGGGCATTGGTGGCTTACGCATGTAAACACATAGTTATTGCTCCAGGTTCAAACATAGGTGCATCTGCCCCTATAGTATTAGGTGAAGCACAACCGAGTGAGGAGTTCAACGAGAAAACTAAATCTTTCCTTCGTTCCAGATATAGAAGTTTAGCAGAGGTAAATGGACACAATTCTCTTTTGGCAGAGGCGATGGTAGATACAAATGTGGAAGTTTGGGGTGTGAAGATGCCAAATGGTAAATACGATTTTTTCCCAAGTAAGGGAGAGGCAATAAAGTTTGTAGAAGAGAAATTGAAGGAGAAAGACTCGTCCTTTGAGGGTGAGGGAAAAAAAGATATAGTTAAGAGTTTATACGAGTACGATTTATCATCTGTATTATTTGCAACCAATAGAAAGGATTCAGGGGAAGAATCTGAGGATAAGGAAGAGGATTTATCGGAACCTATATCTTTCGCTGGGGGAATAGTTGTAAAGCAGATATGTAAAAAAGGTGAACTATTAACCCTCACATCTAAAGAAGCCTATGAATTTGGGATTGCTTCACTTGTGGCTAACTCTATTGAAGAAATTTTGAAACACTATGGCTGGGAAACTGCCAGAGTCATGCGCCTTGAGCCGACTTGGGGAGAGAAAATATTTAGATTTCTTTCTAATCCATTAGTGGCTGGATTGTTATTATTAATAGGTCTTGCAGGGCTCTATTTTGAACTTCAAACCCCAGGCTTTGGTATACCTGGAACTGTAGGTCTAATTTCTTTGGCGTTATTTTTCGGTGCCCAATATGTGATAGGTCTGGCAAATTGGGCAGATTTAATATTGATATTAATAGGGATAACACTACTTGGGATAGAGATATTCGTGCTTCCCGGTTTTGGTATCACAGGATTTGCAGGGTTAGGTTGTATTGTTTTGGGTATATACTTAGCACTAACAAGAGTGGTATTTCCTGTTTATCCGTGGGATTTTGAAAGACTGCAAAATGCAGGAAAGACTGTTCTAATAGGGGCATTTTCTTTTGCGGTAATAGTGGCTGTTACTTGGAAATACTTGCCCAAGAGTCTCTTGTTTCAGAGAATATCTTTATCTCATTCTCAAATACCCGAAGCAGGTTATACAGTGCAGAGTAGTAAAGATGAGACTACTTGGATAGGGGCAGTTGGTGTAACTGAAACTGTGCTCAGACCTGCGGGAAAAGGAAGATTCAGTGGAATATTACTCGATGTAGTCTCCCAGGGAGAATATTTAGAAGCAGGTACTAAGATTAAAATTGTTGAGGTCCAGGGAAACCGATATGTAGTGGTGCCTATAGCTGAAAATCAGGAGAAAAGTAATGAATGAGATTAAAATCATTGTTCAGATGTTAAAGCAATTATTGAAAGATATGGAGATAGTGTCTTCTCAGGGCTCAGGTTACTATACATGTGTGCCCTTCTTAAAAAGGTATAATAAATTGTTAGAGGAAGGACAGAGAATTCTTTCTCAGTCAGGGATAACATCAGTAATAAGAACTTTTGAGCCACTTCAGGAATCTGACCCGAAAGATCCGAGTGATAAGAGCAAAGTTCTTTTGAGCATAAGAGTAGAGACTTCACAACTAATAACTCTCCTTGAGATGGTGTCTACGGAGGATAAAAAATGATTTGGTGGGTAATACTGCTCTTCATAGGAGGTGTAATTCTAATATTAGCGGAGTTTTTGCTCCCTGGAGGTATATGCGGTTCTGTAGGTCTTATTATGGTAGTTTTAAGTTGTGTTATAGGGTGGACTTATTATCCGGACTATTTTATATGGATTTTTTTAGTAGAACTTTTCGGAGTTATTGCTACGATAGCAGGTGGGTTCTATCTATTGACTCGTGTTAACGCTACTAAGAAACTTGTAGTTGAAGAGACTCAAGCTGTAGAAAAAGGATATGTGAGTGTAAAACATGATCCATCCTTGCTCGGAAAGGTAGGGAAAGTAATAGCACCACTTCGTCCTGCAGGTATAATCGAGTTAGATGGTAAAAGAATAGATGCGGTATCATCTGGAAAGTTTGTAGAAGTTGGTAGTTTAGTTAAAGTCGTTGAGATTAGTGGACCGAGTATATTAGTAGAGGAATTGATAGAATCAGAAAATAAGCAGTAAATAATTTATTTATGAGAGTCATTTTTGGATATAATGTATTTCCAGATAAATAAACTGTCAAATTTGAAAGGGAGAGAGTTATGTTAGGTCCTGTAATAGCGGTTTTGTTGATCATTTTGTTAGTAATAGGGTTGATATTCCTTGCAGTGATAGTCTCTTTCTTTAGGCTATGGATTCGTGCCGCATTATCTAACGCTCATGTTTCGATGTGGAATTTAATCGGGATGAAGTTGAGAAAGGTTAATCCTCAGGTCATAGTGGATAGTAGGATTATGGCAGTAAAAGCAGGTTTGAATATAACCACTGATGAGTTAGAAACACATTACCTCGCAGGAGGAAATGTTCTTCGAGTAGTTCAGGCACTTATAGCTGCGAATAAAGCTAATATTCCGCTTACTTTCCAAAGGGCTACTGCTATTGATCTTGCGGGGAGGGATGTATTGGATGCAGTCAGAACATCGGTCAGACCTAAAGTGATAGATTGCCCTGATCCCTCTAAAGGTCCTTCTACAGTATCTGCAGTGGCAATGGATGGTATCCAGCTGAAAGCTAAAGCGAGAGTAACTGTTAGAACGAATATTGAGAGATTAGTAGGTGGTGCTACTGAAGAGACTATTATCGCAAGGGTAGGCGAAGGCATAGTGACTACTATAGGATCCGCTCCCACGCATAAGAAAGTTCTTGAGAATCCTGACTCTATATCGAAGACAGTGCTGGCTCGCGGATTGGATGCAGGTACTGCCTTTGAGATACTTTCAATAGATATTGCAGATGTAGATGTTGGTGAGAATATAGGTGCCCAGCTCCAGATAGCTCAGGCGGAAGCGGATAAGCAAATAGCCCAGGCTCGTGCTGAAGAGCGGAGAGCAATGGCGTTGGCGAGAGAAGCTGAGATGCAGGCTCTCGTGGTGGAAATGAAATCCAAGGTGGTAGAAGCAGAGGCGGAGATTCCCAAAGCAATAGCAGAAGCGTTGAGAAACGGTAATATTGGCGTGATGGATTATTATAGAATGAAAAACATCCTGGCGGATACGGAAATGCGTGATGCTATAGCAAGACTATCACCTCCAATCCAGCCAAAGTCGAAAGAGCCGGATAAACCGACACCTTCTTCATCTCCGTAAAGTATTTTATGAAAGCACTGGGCAAAGGGATTTTTTAATGAATTTTGAAGACCTGTTAGGGTTAGTGATTTTCATTGCGATAGTCGCGGTTTCGTCTATATTCCGAGCCATAAAAGAATCCAAGGAATCCAAGGAGAAGAAATCGTCTCCTAAGGAGTTTCCCGTCCCAGCACCTCAAGATATAGATGAAAAGGGGAAGAAGCCTTCCGTCCCGAGACGCAAGATAATAATCAGAACTGAAGAAGGAGAATTTCCTACTACCTTGCTGTGGGAAGAGAAAAAAATAGATGAAATTGAAGGGGAATCTCCTTCTGTAGTAAATGTAGAGAGTGAAACAGAGGTAGAGAAAGCGAGGGAGGAAAAAACAAAGGTTCCGTCTTGGTCGGTTGAACCTGTTGAAGGGGAAAATGTGGAGGAGGGAATTCCTCCTGATAAAAGAAAAAAGATTCCAGTAAAAGTAATCCAAGAGAAACTCGAAAAGATACAGAAGAGAGAGCCGGCAAGATATCCCTCTCTTGTTAAACCACTTTATAAAAAAGAAATAACATATACCTCTCCAATGGAGAAGAAGTCTTTTGTCTCGGCGCAATCAGCCCCGATTAGGAGAGGTATTCTTGCTGGTGCAGTGGGGGACATTCCTCAACTCCACTGGGCAATTGTAATGATGGAACTTTTAGGTCCACCTAAATCTCTGCGAGATGATTTTTAGCAGATATGTTTTTCTATGGGAAGCTTACCTATTCTTGAAATTGAACGCCTCTCCATAGTTATAAATACTGGGGGCGAAAAGGTCTATCCAGTTCAGGATATTTCTTGTAGAGTTTATAAAGGAGATAGGATAGGAATTGTTGGAGAATCTGGTTCGGGAAAGAGCATATTCGCTTTGTCAATTGGGAACCTTTTGACCCCAGGTGTATTTTCAGTTAAGGCGGAGAAGTTTAGATTTCTGGATTACAATCTATTAAACCTGAGTGAGTCCTCATGGCAGAAAATAAGAGGCACGCACATTGGGTATGTATTTCAAGAATCCCTCGTCTCATTGAATCCACATTTAACTGTAGGGACTCAATTAACAGAGCATTTAGTAGCACATCGGGGTGTAAGTAAAAAAGATGCTCAGAAAAGTGCTGTAGATATTTTGGCTAAACTTCAATTATCCGATCCTATTTCAAGGATGAAAATGTATCCCCATCAACTTTCAGGAGGAATGCGTCAAAGGATAGCCATTGCTATGGCTCTTATGCTAACCCCTACTCTCATAATTGCGGATGAACCTACTACTGCTCTTGACGCCACTCTACAAGTTCAGATAGTGAATCTACTTAATATAATTAGTAGAGAATATGGTAGTAGTGTTATATTCATTACCCACGACTTGAGCCTGCTTGCAAATTTTTCCTCACATATATGGGTTATGTATGGTGGGAAGATATTAGAAACAGCCCCAGTGGAGTGCTTATATAGAGAACCTCTCCATCCTTACACTAAGATTTTGATTTCCATAAGACACAATCTCGAAGAGAAGAAGATACTAAAAACAATTCCTGGCTCTCCGCCAGATATGAAAACACTTTATCCAGGATGTCCTTTCTACGATAGGTGTAGATTCGCTAAGGAAGAATGTAATAACAGCGCTGTCAGTTTAGTAGAGCTTTTACCTAATCATTATACTGCCTGTACACTCGTTCAAAAAGGAGAAATCACTCTATAGATAAAGGTAATTATATTGGGAGGTGAGAAACCTCAGGATTTACACACTTAAGTCTACCGCAGATTTAGAAGGGGCAACAGAAGTTTTTTCTTTTGTGAGATTCACATCTTGCGACTCTGTATTGGTTTTATTAGCAATTTCTTTATGGTAAATATCAAATGCCTCTTTCCAAGTGTCTCTCATGCTTTTCATATATTCGATGCTTTCTTTTATGGGTTTGGAATCCTTTTTGAGATTTCCCTGTACCAATAGATAATGAATGTATTCATAAATTTTGTCTAAGTTTTTAGAAATTTCTCCTCCTACCTCCATATTCAGGGAGGAACGAAGTTCAGCAATTATCTCTTGGGCTCTTATGAGATTCTTGTGAACAAATTCTATGTTGTTGTTTTCGATATGTCTAATGGCTTCTTCCGCTCTTTTTATTGCACCATCAAATAACATTAATATTAATTTGCCTTGCGAAGCAGTATTTACTGTTACTTCTTTGTAAGTTTTTGTTGGAGTGTTAATGTGGCTCATAACTTGCTCCCCTTGTTTATATCTTTAAGAAATCAAATTTGATAACCTTGTTAAAGAGGTGTTTTGCCCCTGTAAGTTTTGGAGCATCTGTTCCATAAGAGTAAACTGTCTTCGTAATCGAGCTTCTCTTTGACTAACTCTGTATTCAATAGCGGAGATCTGCCTGTTCAGGGTAGTTATTTGAGTATCGATTGACCCAGTGGGTTTTATTCTCTCGTTTAGAAAACCGTTATATGCTGTAATTTCATCCAGGAAAGGTAAGAACCGGTCCACTAACCCAGTAGCGTTTTGATTAGTGAAAAGTTCAATTACATTATTTTTGTTATTTCTTAATGCAGATTTGAACTTTTCCTCATTTAAGGAGATCGATGGTATTGCTTTTGAATCGAACACACTACCTGTGGTAAATCCAATATCGGCTAAACTTTGATATGGACCTGTAATATCACTTACCTGATTAAACAAATTTTGTTGTAGGTAAAAAGCTATTTCTCTTATTCCGCTTTCGCCATAAAGCCTACCGTCTTTAGAGGTTACTTCGTAGATTTGCTTAATAGCATCATTAAAAGCATTTATAAGTCCTTTGATGCTATCAATAACTTTGTTTTCATCAGTATCAATGGTGATGGTAGAACTCCCTTCTTTTAAGAGCGTAATTGTTATTCCCGATATTGCGTCAGCTATCACATTGGTATTTCTCGTTAGTTCTGGTCCACCGTTTATTTTAAGCTTTGCATCATTACCTGGAGTTTGGTTCGCTGTTTCTAAATTCATTACACTAAGGAAATTGCTCGTGTCAGTTGAACTTCCAAATCTGATAAGCCTGCTTCCAAGTTCTTTAGAAATGAGGCGTAGAGTATCCGTAGTGGGGTCGTAGCTGGCAATTACCCCGGCTTCCGAAGCATTGATTCGTGTTATAACATCACTAAGGGTATCATCATCTACATTTATATTAATACGAGAGCCGTTAATAGTGAATGCTCCATTAGTAATGGCCCCATTTTGTAAATTCAGTTCATTGATTTTTTTGCTAAGATTTACTGCACCTAATGTATTTATACTCTTAAGTTCGGTTGAACCATTTGAGTTCGTATATTGAAGTGCCCCAGTAAGGCTCAGTGCAGAAAGTATATTGCTTGTATCAGATGACGCTCCTAAAGCTATTCTTGTAGTATCACCTGGGGTTGTATTATAGATAAAAATTCTATCTTCGCTGGCGTCATAATAAGCAGTTACTCCCGCTGAACTTGCGTTTATCATGTTGACCATGTCGTTTAGACTTTGAGTAGAAGGGTCTATAGTAAACTCCACTCCATTTATCGTGAAAGTCCCACTGGTAACGCTTGTTGAAAGACCGCTATTCTCAAGAGGAACTGTGGGATTTATTGGATTACTAATTCGTGAACTGCTTACCGCTAATGTCGCAGAGGCAAGTTGTAGCACTTCAACTCGGTATGTTCCAAGCGTAGGGTTAGCACCTGAAACTTGGGAAGTGAGGACAGTGGGCTCTGAACTCGTTGCCTTGAACGCATTAAAAATATTGTTAAGTTTTAAATCTTGGAGTTTGGTCTTAAATGTGGTTAAAACATTTCTTAAATTTTGTATCGCTGTTCTTTTTTGCTGTAGTAGAGTTATTCTTTGCTGTAATCGGGTTATCGGTTGGCGTTCTATCTGCATCAGCTGTCTGATTATTGTATTAGTATCAAGCCCCGATATTAACCCCCCTATGTTAATATTTCCCGACATGCTCTTGCCTCCTATGAGAGTTTAAACTCGGCCTCTTTTTTCTCATCTATTTTACCATAATCTCTATTCTTATAGTCGGCAAATTTTTGAAAAACTTTAGAAAATTTTCGAGATACTCGAGCGTTTTTCTATAAATTCAATAAATTTAATATTTGTGTAATTAGAATTCTGGTTCATCTGAATCATAGTGCTTTGTGATATGGGTAGGAGGTCTGTTTTTCAAAAATAAAGGCAAAGATAAAATCCCGCCTACAAACCCTCCTATATGAGCCCACCATGCTATTCCCCCAACTTTAACCATAGTAAGAGATATTATTCCATTAAACAGCTGAGAGAAGAACCAGAAAATTCCAAGTAATAATGCGGGGACTTGAACGAATAGGGGATAAAAGAAAATAGGAACAATACAAATTACCATCGCAGTTGGAAAAAGTAGGGTGTACACACCCATGACCCCTGCTATTGCCCCCGATGCTCCTACACAAGGAATATCGGGAGAGGAAGAAATTAGCACCTGTACTAATCCCGCAAATATCCCGGAGAACAAATAAAATATAAGAAACTTTAAGTGTCCCATTTTGTCTTCTATATTATCACCGAATATCCAAAGTGCCCACATATTAGAGATTAAGTGTAATAATCCACCGTGAAGAAATTGGTAAGTTATTAGGTTGATTAATCTGAACCTTGCAGGAAGTAGTCCCCATGTTAGAAAGAATTTCTGAAGATCTACTTCAGGTAGTAAAGCATAATTAAAGTATAAATAAGCATTTAGAACTATAATAGACACTACCACAATGGGATAAGAATTCCTTGGATTAAGATCTCGGATAGGAAACATAATTAATTTTTCTTAATAGAGGTTGTTTTGATGCTGAATTATCTTACTCCATATCGTAGTACTTGCTCAACAAGTTTTTAATTTTTTGGGTGTTATGCTTATTCATTACAAGGACTACATTTTCTACTACTGCTACAACTATGTTATCTATGCCCAAGGTAGCTATAGTTAAATCTTTTTTATCTGCATTGTAGATGATGCAATTGGTTGTATCACATCCTATCCACTCACCTTTTATCACATTACCTTTGTCATCTGGGGTAAATATCCGTTCCAGAGAATTCCAAGAACCTAAATCATCCCAGAAAAACTCTGCTTTTACCATGGCTATATTAGATGAACATTCCATTAGAGCGTAATCAATCGATATATTGGGAAGAGAATTGAAGGTCTCTTTAACATCGTCATAGCGGTTTTGTATCATAGCTTCTCTCATTTTTAAAATGCTTTCGTAGTGTTGAGGGCTTGCTACTCTTAGCTCATTTAGAAAAGTCTCTACCTTCCAGAAGAACATTCCACTATTCCAAAAGTAGTTGCCCCTTTTGAGATATTCACTTGCTTCTTCAGAATTTGGTTTTTCGTGAAATTTAATTACCTTGTAAATACCTTCACTAATCTCTTCTCCCGATTCTATGTATCCATAACCTGTATCCGGTCTTGTAGGTTTTATTCCTATTATGCCCAAGAGAGGATTAGAGGATACGAAGTTTATAATTCTTTTCACTGCATCTATAAACTTATCTTCCGGTTTAATTAAATGGTCCGCAGTAAGGACTGCCATCACTGAATTTTTTATATCATCTCCACATTTGGCAAGCATGGAGGCTACTGCAAACGCAATGCACCCCGCTGTGTTTTTCCTAAATGGTTCAGCCAAAATCTGCGTTTCGGGACATAGTCGTAAGTTCCTAAAAATCGGCTTTAGTGTTTCTGAAGTAGCTATCCATAAATTATCTTCAGAGACTAAGGGTCGGATTCTCTCAACAGCCTCTTCAATAAGAGTTTTTCCGTTTTCCCCAAAAGGAAGTAGTTGCTTTGGCTTTGTGGGAGTAGAAAGGGGCCAAAACCTTTCTCCGATTCCTCCCGCCATTATCAATGCGGTCATTCTACATGTATTACCAGAGTTTTCAGAAGCACACATAGTTCTACCTCCTGATTTCTAATCTTTTACTGATTAAGTCCTTCCTCCTTTTATACTAAACGAATTACCGCGAATTAAAGAATTAATCTTTGAAATAATCAATGATAGATTCCGCTATAGCCTCTGCAAATTTCTGTCGACAGTCAGGGTCAGAGAAGTTGGATAAATCTAAAGGGTTATTGAGATTGGCAGATTCAATTAGCACCTTTGTAGGAATTTCGGTGTTTCTAAGGACCGCAGGTACAAAAGTGCTTTTAGGAGATTTGTTAATAAGTTCCTGAATAGGATTTCCCATATTATATGTAACTATTCCTTTATTCTTACATTTTTTAGCTAAGAGCTCGGCAAACTTGCGGGAATAAGTTTCATCTCTAATTTTTTCAGATGCAGATAACATTCGTGGCTTATTATCTTTCCACTCTGCAAATGAGTGGAAATTAATAGTTTTACTCCTCGGTGATTCAATTTGGGCTCTATATGATGCGGATGGAATGAATATCCTTGTGCCTCTATAATTTTTAGGGAGAGAGTCAAAGTGGATGCTGACAAAAATCATTTTCTCTCTTGGAATGCCTCTCTTTTCATGTTTTCTCATTATACTGTTGGCCAAAATCCATCTCAAGTGGGCTGATGAGTTTCTATCTTTTGGATTGTGTTCAGGGGTTACCAGAATGAACTCATCTGTATCATGAATAAATGCTTTGCAACTGTAAGACTCAAATCCTTGTGAATTGTCTCTAAGAGTGATGTATACTTTTGCAGATGTATTTTCTTGAAGATACTTCATTAAGCGAACTGCTATATCATAGTTTAATTCATCTTCGAAAATTTTTTCGAAGTATTTAGGTGCGCCGTGGTCTTTCCCGCCATGACCAGGATCTATGATTACTACTATGTTTTCTAAGTTCTCTTTCGATTTGGTGGTAGTATCTGAACCGACTTTTGTAGTAGAGAGTTCTCCCTGAGAATATAAATTTCCCTTGAGTATTTCAGGTTTTATATATTTAACAGGAATTTTGATTGCCGTTCCCTCCTTTAATTTTTTCTCTGAGTCTAATCCACTTCTTCTTAAAATATTTTTTGAAACTGCTATCTTTTCTCTTTCGCTCTTGCAGTTAGTGAATTTAGGTAAAACATGTTTGTAAATAGACTCTCCTTTTTTAATTTTGTAGGAGTAGAATTCCCCATGTGAGTCTTTGCCGTACTTGAGTTCGGGGTGAATGATTTTGAGTTGTTCTTGATTAGATAAAGAGACTTGTGGAGATTGGGAGGGTGAATTTTGTAGAGATGATTGTTCTTGTGGAGTTATAGCTACTAACGGAGGATATAAATTCGAATCTTGTTTTTTTTCTTTTTTTATTTCACTGAGCAAAAGTTCCAGTGGTATTACTATCTTGTTCTTCTCTCTCAGTGGTAATTTTATTCCTTTGTTGAGTGGATGGGAAATTATTTTAGTTGCATTCTCAGTTGTTCCAGTAAATGCAAGGCTTATTAAACTCAGCTCATATTGGGTGAGCGTATATCCGTTAGGAACTATGTGAACCCAGCCATCCGAAGTAATCTGGTCTTTCATAAAGAGTTTAGAAAAGATTGAAGGATACAGTGATTCTTTCAACTTGTTTAGGGGAACAACAAATGAGGTTGCCTTTTTATATATAGAGGCGTCCTGGGGATTCTTTAAATTGGAGCTAAGCCACTGGTTTAGATTTTTGGCATTATTTGAGTTAACTTCAATAAAGATTTTATAAGAGGGGTGAGAAACAACAGATATCCCTGGGGCTAACTCTGCTCTTATGTGGGAAGAATAAGCGCGTGGAGTTAAGTAGAAAAGGTTAAGAATATATACTATATGTAGTATTACTATATATTTGGATATACCTACTATTTTCAACTTGTTATTCCTAACCTTATAAATACATATTTTAATAATACTATAACTGTGATACTTATTTTCAAACAAATATATAAACTTCGATTTAATCAATATATTGTATATTTTTAGCAGATAATACCCCGTGTGTGCTATGTGAACCCCTATTAAGTAGTGTATCTTAAGCCTTTGCTTCTTCAGTGAAAATTACTATTTTACTCCATTTTTCCGACAGGAATCGGTATATAAGCGAAATGCTTAGAACAAGTATATAAGCAGTTGCTGCAAGCCAAGCACCTATTGCCCCCAGTTTTAATATAAATCCCATTATGTAGGAAAGCGGGAGGAAAAATGTGTACGCGACTATTACCATAGTCCACATTACCCATCTTGTATCCCCGGCACCCCTGAGTGCTCCAAGACAGACTATATTTACAGCGTCAAATGCTTGAAAAAATGCTGCTAATATAAGAAGTAAATGGCCGAATCGCACAACTTCCGGATCCTTGGTGAACAGAAAAAATATAAGTTTTCCTCCGAGTATTCCTAAAATTATTCCCATGGTTACCATATAACATATGCATATACCAAAAGCAACAAAAACTCTATGTTTTGCTACTCTTATCTTGCCTCTTCCAAGCCATTGTCCTACTATTGCAGATATACCTATGCTTACCGCAACTGCTGGCATAAAGCAAAGATGCATGAAGCTTATGGCTATATTATGTGATGCAAGAGAGACTGCGCCAAATCTACCTATTACAAAGCTTGTGAATATACTCCAATTGCAGATGTCGAGGAACATTCCAATCCCTGCGGGAATTCCTATCCTTATCAATTCTCTGGTTCTTCGCCAACTAAAATGGAAGTATTTGCGAGTGCCAAATTTTTTATTGTGGTGAGAATTTAAAAATATTGCGAAAAGAAGAATTGTTTGAGCCCACTGTGAAATGATCGTAGCTAAACTTGCACCAGCTATCTCGAGACGGGGGAAGCCAAATTTGCCAAAAATCAGTAAATAGTTAAGGACGATATTTAGTATATTTCCGAAAACTGAGGAGTACATAGGAATTTTAGGTTTGCTTATTGAAGGGAAAAAGGATGCGAGTGCACAGCCCATTGCCATCGGAAAGTATCCGAGAAGTCGAATTCGAAAATAAATCAACTCTTGTTTTGTTACATCTTGAGGATGTCCCATAAGGTTAAATATACTTTCAGAGGAATAGAAAAGTAGTCCAGCAAGAATCAGAGCCAAAAGGGATAAATATATTCCCTGCCATGTGTATCGAGCACAGTCGTTAGGTTTTCCTTTGCCATAAGACTGGGCAACGAAAGTTCCTACGCATCCTATAATTCCGAGAAGAAATGTACTTAATGTGTATGACCAAATCCCAGCGGAACCTATCGCAGCAAGCGGAACCGTTCCGAGTTGTGCAACCATCCACTTATCAAAGAACTCCATTACTGTGAATGAAAGTGACCCCAATACTATAGGCCAAGAAATGGAAATCACTTCATTTACGGATTCTTTTATCGAAAAAAGTTTTTTTTCTTCAATCTCTGGGTTCATAATATTTAAGGAGTTTTTTCTACACAGTTTTCGACAAAGAGGTATTATAATACTCTTTAACAATTAGAGTAATTATTGGTATTGAGCTATGGCAAGAGTGGCTTTGTTAGTAGATGATATTAGAGCGAGAATTACTCTAAAGGCTATATTAGAGTCAAAGGGGAATATAATAGACATAGAAAAGTATGAGGTAGTTATTACGGATAAATATGACATTGCGAGAAAAATATGCAGAGATTATCCAGTAATTGTTATCGCGAGTGTTTCCAAGATTCCCATTGCGGTAGAGTTGATGAAGATCGGAGTGTTCGGTTATATCTTTGTGCCTTTTCAACCAGAAGAAGCAAATTTAATGATTGAAAGGGCTGTGGCGTATTGGAAATGTGTTGCGGGAGAAAAAAGTGATATGTCCATGAAAACGCTCAGAGAGGTGGAAATGGAATATATTAGAAAGGTATATGCAGAGTGTGGGTTTTGTAAAAAGGAAACTGCGAAGAGATTGGGTATAGGGAGAAATACTCTTTGGAGGAAACTCAAGGAGCTCAAATTGGAGCAGAACACTTAAATTAGGGTATTAATATATCAGTTTGAAAAGTTGTTTAAGGTCCAGGTTAGACAAGGGTGAGGTATTTTGTCGATTAGATTCAATAAGTTAATAAGTGTTTTTTACATTCTTTTTATATTTTTTACAGTCCTGAACGGTGATGGGTATTATAGGTCTGAATCTATCCTTATTAAGGTTTTAAACAATCTTCATTTTTAAGAAGATAAGTGCTATTCAAGAATATTCATATAATTTTTCGGACTTCCCTAAAGGTATTCAAATTGGGAGGATGTTTTTGGGTGAGTTGTTGTCCGATGTGTGTTTAAATAATCCTAATGTAGATTAAATGTAGATTATAATAAGAAGAACTTTAAGGATTGGCAAAATGAGATTAAATTCAATTTTGAATATTTGGATTGTTTTTACAACTTTCCTTTTCTGTAACCTCACATCTCGTTCTGCGATTGTAGATATTTCATTCGAAAAATTGAAAGATAAGAGCCCCGCTGGTATTGAATATTTTGATTTTGTTGTTTTCGGGGATAATCGTCCATCTGAACCTGGAGAGATTCCAGAGGTATTTCTTAATATGATAGAGGAATGGAATATATTAAGACCTTCTTTGATTATAGGAGTAGGAGATTTTATACTTGGAGGTTCTGTTAATCTCCTTAATTCCCAATGGGATGAGTTCGAGAGTCTTGTGAAGAGGATTGAAAGTCCGTTTCTTCCCGTCCCTGGTAACCATGATATTTCCGATTCAGTCTCTGAAGAACTCTATAAGTCGAGGGTAGGTCCTACTTGCTATGCTTTCAGTTATGGAAATTCGAGGTTCATAATTTTGAACACAGAAGAGCCTGGCCAGGTAGATAGTCTTTCAGACCAACAGGTTGAATGGTTGAAGAGTGAATTAGAAAGATTCAAAGCTAAGCATATATTTGTTTTTCTTCATAAACCCTATTTTTATACAAATACTGAAAAGTGGAAGGCTATTGAAGATCTCTTGATTAAATTTCCGAGCGTGTATGTATTCGGGGGACATGACCATAGGTATCTCTTTTGTGGTAAGAACGAGGGGATCAGTTACATAATTACTGCGGGGGGTGGAGCGGAAATTAGAAGAGAAGAAGAGGAAGGTGGATTTTATCATTACCTGCTTGTTAAAGTTGTGGGAGATGAAGTAAGTTGGTCGGTAATTCGCCCGGGTAGCATACATCCGAGGAATATAGTTGATAATGAAAAATTAGAATTCAGAAATGCATGGAGAAAAGTTTTTACTCTTCCACTTATAGAGTGTAAATGGGGAAGCGATATAAAAGCCAATATCTTGATAAATATAACTAATCCATTTGGTGAAGAGGCTAAGATTAAAACTTCATGGGTTGTTCCACGGAATTGGGAGATTAGTAATACCATACCAGAGTCCTTTACTATACAGGGTAATTCTTGGGTTTCTTATAATCTGGTGATGGCAAATCAATCTCACACTAATTTTGAAATTTATCCTGTGCCTGAGTTGAGAGTAAATATTGAAGTTGGTGAGAAAAATACATCGTTTACTACCTCTCCCGTGGTTTCACCTGTTATTTCCATACCTGAACTACCTGGTGGAGTAATTGTTGATGGGGATTTCTCCGAGTGGGGGGATGTTCCATATTATCCACTGTTATATTCCGTGAATTTTGATGTAACACAGAATACACAAGACCTCCAAGCAAACTGGCGAGGGGCGTGGAGTAAAGAAGGTATATATATGGCTGTGGATGTGGTAGACAATGAGTTTTATCAGCCTTATGCAGGTGACATAGTTTGGTGTGCAGACAATTTAGAAATTTTCTTAGGCGAGTGGGAGTGGAGCGTTACATTAACTTCATCTGGTCCTGAGGTATTTATGTATGAAGGACCTAACCGCGAAGAGGAGGTAGTAAATAATACAGTAAAACTTGCTGTGGTTGTTAAAGGAGGTCATATCTATTACGAAATATGGTTTCCTTCTACAGAAGTCGCTCCGTTAAATTTAGTCAAAGGTGAGAGGATTACTTTTTCTATTATTGCGAATGACCTTGATTCTCAGGGACCTGTGAAGAGGAGGCACTGGCTCGAATTTACACCCGGAGCAGGGTCAGGAAAAGAAGATTTTCCTCTTTCAGTTCTTATATTGGAATAATAGTTTGACATAATTAGATGGAGTGCTATAAGAACAATTTGTTCCAATGCTTGGAGTAGTAGAAGTTAGGAATTGGCGGACTTGATATGTCTGGATCTTCTAATGAAATTTTTCTTAAAATGTTAAGGTATTTGAAGGGAAGTAGATTTTTACAAAACCTTTTTGTGGCATTGTTTGTGTTGATTGCCGTTCAGATTTTTACCATAGGAGTACTTAGTGAACAACTTCCGATAGAGGTAGCTAAACCCTATTACTACGATTCAAAGAGTTTTGTTTTCGAGCCGAGAGAGACACTTGCGATTGATAATGTAGATGGCTCTATTAATGTCATAACCTCGCCCCGGACTAAAATTTTGGTCAATGCGGAAGTAAAAGGTTATCCTCGTAGGTTCAAGGACAGAGAAAAAGTACTCAAGTTTGCAAAAACACTTTTTCAGGTGATTGAAAGTGAGAAAAGAATTTCGATTGAGACAGAACCAAGAAGTAGACCTGAAGGTGTAGAATTTAGAGTAGATTATCAAATATATGTCCCCCTTAAAATTAATTTGGAGATAAATACTATTAGCGGAGGGAATATCACGGTTGACAAAGGCTGTAAAGACATATATATTCGGGCAAACCGCAGTGATATATTCATCGACGGGCCCTTAGGTCAAGTTAATGTTCAAACTATTTTAGGCAGGGTAGACATAAGAGAGATAATCGCGGATTCAGAAATACAGACGATAAACGGTTCTATTTATCTTACTGGTGCGAAAGGGAAATTAAAGGCTAATTCTATTAATGGGAATGTTCAACTTACTATCTTATCTGAGGAGGTTCAATCTTGTGATATTAGTGTGACCAACGGCAATATTACAATAGGTCTTCCTGAACTCTATGATGGTCTAATAAGCGCTCGAACACACAGGGGGTATATCCTATCAGATTTTCAGTTAGGAGAAATTGCGCCAGGCTCACAAGTTCGTCAGGTTGAGTATCAACGAGGTCAGCCTAAATTAATTTTGAAATTGAGCACAATGAATGGCAAAATATTAATATCTCGGTTAATTCAGGAATCATAAAAAATACTTATTATTTGTATTTAATAGGGATCTAATAAGGATTTGGAATGATGTTGAAAAAGATACTTAAGGTTTTCACAGGAGATACTGGTGGAACGGTTGCTGTTTATCCCCATACCGCGGAAAAGGAAGAACATATATCCGATGTTGAATTGGTTAAAAAGGCTCAAAAGGGGGATTTGGATGCATTTTCCGAGTTGGTTAGAAAGTACCAAACTATTGTTTATAATCTCGCCTATAGGTTTATGAGAGATAAAAACCTCGCAGAGGATATGGCACAGGAGAGTTTTGTAAAGGCATACAAACACTTAAGCGGTTTTAGAGGCGATTGTGCATTTGCTACTTGGCTTTATAGGGTAACCTGTACAGTATGCATTACAGAGTTGAATCGAAGAAAAAGACATAATGAGTTTGAGCTACAGTCGAATATTCCTGAAACCGGATACGAAGAAAAACATTCTGATAAAGAGATAGCAGAGAAAATAAGGGAATGCGTAAAGCATTTGCCACCAAAATATGCCACGGTTATAACGCTATACTATCTTAATGGTATGGCATATGAAGAAATAGCTGAAGTTATGGATATACCAGTAGGAACGCTAAAGACTTGGATGTTTCGAGCAAGGAAACAGTTGAGAAGAATAGTTGAAAGGGAGATTTTCTTCAATGAAGAGAATAGATGAAAAAGAGTTAGATTTAATTATAGAAGATGCTCTCCGTGGAGAGAGATTATTGCCTCCCCCTCCAACTTTGTGTGCTAATGTGATGAAAAGGGTTAAAATACACCATCTCCAAAAGAAGGAAAAGGTGAAGTTTAGGTATGTCATGTTCGGGTTCGGAATAACATTATTCGCTGTAATTATAGGAATAGTGTTCTCTTTAGCATTTTATAAATGGTATGTGATGTATTGGTATGGTTCGGATGCGGTAGGGGGGTATTTTGATTACTACAGAACTACATTCCAAACATTATGGCTTACTTACCAGGGTTCATATTCTTTAATACTAACCCTAGTGCTTACCGCTACTACAGTTGTCCTATTACTTCTCCCTTGGGCTAAACTTCCAAAAATGTAAAATACTTGTCTTCACCTTGTTTGTTATTGACTTCATTAACTTCTTTAGTTTTCCAATCGTTTGTCTTTATATTAGAATAAACTCTAAATTTAAGATTCTATAATAAGCGGATACAACTTATCAGTTTATTTTTGGAAAGTTTGGAGAGAATTCATGAAAAACATTTTTATATCGAAAGGTATTATCCAGGGGATTATAATTATTTTTATGATGGTCATAATAGGGTTAGTTTTAGCTTTTCTGTTTATGCCCCAGAAAGAAGAGGCTCCTCCAAGGTCTAAGATAGCTTATGAGCCTAAACCAGAAAATAAAGATATTACAAAGCGGAATGATTACACAACTTCACAATCAGGGGAACTTGATTTAAGAGTTTCGACAAATGCGGATAGAGGAGATGGTGAAAAGCTACCTTCAACGATTGCGGAAGCATCCTTAACTTCAAAAGAGGGTGAAGACTTAAAAGAGTTTATATTGCTTGTTAGTGTCATAGATGGAGAATCCAATAAGCCAATTTCAGGGGCTCAAGTTACATTAGAGAACATAGTTATGCTTAAAAGGGGGGCAAGAATAAGAATGATGACTTCGCCTGTTTTTGCTCAGAAAGAAAGGATAGAGTCTTTGAGAGTCAGGGGTCCAGTAGTTACTGACGCTCAAGGCAAAGCTTCATTAAGATTTTTTAATAAGGATATTTCCGATAAGAATGTGAGACTGAGGGTAGTGGCGAGAGCGGTAGGTTATGCTCAGGGTGAAGAACCGCTTCCGCCCGTTCAAGATGACTCGCAAATTGAAACTACAATCAAGTTGTACGGAGGAGGAGGTATAGAGGGTAGAGTAATAGAGGAGGGAACCAATGCAGGAGCAAAAGGAGTTAAAGTATACATTGACGAATCAGAAAATCCTTATGTAAAGTCGGGTAAGGCTCTTCCTATACAATCTACCATTGCAGATGACGATGGAAATTTTAAATTAGAGGGGCTAATGCCCGGAACTTACGGTTTATATGTTTCTGTAGAGGGAACTCCTTACCTACCTTCTAAGAAGGAGGTCCCTTATAAAAAGGTCACAATTCTTTCTCCTGGTGATGTTCAGAAAGGTATAGTGCTGAAAGTGTCACCCGCGGGAATGATATGGGGGTATGTTACAAATTTGGTTGGTGAGCCAGTGCCAGGGGCTGAGCTTACTTTGAGCACTTCACAGAGCATATTTACTCAGGCAGTTAATGCATTTCTCACTAGACAAGCGCCAATTACTGCTGTATCTAATGAGGATGGGTACTATGAAATGGGGGGGGTCCCCTTGAACCAGGAATGGCGACTTTATGTAGCGGGACACGGTTCTTATACTCCTCAGTTAAGTGATGTTTTTGCTCTTACACCTCAGTATCGTGTTGTTAGAGTTGATATTAACCTGTTTGATGGAGCAAGTGTATCAGGGAGAGTTACAGAACCAGACGGTACGCCTGTGGTTGGTGCTGAGGTTATCTGCATGCCAGAGTATTCAGCTATATTCTCGCCCCTTGATCAGCCGACCGCATTTAAGAGTGCAGTTACTAAAGAGGGAGGTGAGTTCAGCGTAACTGGGTTGCCTCCTGGAAATTTTCAAATATTGGCATGGAAGTCTGGTTATAAAATGCCCTTAACCGGCTTAAAGTTCGCAAGCGACGGTTTTTCTCAGAACAGTGGAATTAACATAATTTTGGAAAGGGTGGAAGCGGGAGATTATACTGTTTTTGGAAAGGTAACTAATCCCCGAGGAGAGCCCCTTAGCGGAGCAGATGTAAGACTCGAAGGAGTTACAACTGCTGGATTCCAAAGTGTATCAGAATCAACCACCACCGATAGTGCAGGAAACTATAAGTTTGATGGTATAAATATAGGATATTATGAGCTAAGGGTTTCATATCCTGGTTATGTAACTCGTACTTTGTATAGCGTTAAGTTTAACCAACCTACGGATATAGTTCTTCAAACTTTTGGTGTAGTGCGCGGACAGGTTTTGGTTAAGGAGACCAACTCACCTCTTGAAATTCCGTTTAGTGTAGAGGCTAAACCCGCACCTATAGAATTGGATGAAACTGGAGGAGTTGCTTTGGCGCAATATACTACAGAGCCAGTGGAGATTTCAGTTACTGATCCGGAGGGAAGGTTTGAAATGCAGATTGGTCCGGGGGCGTTTGATATTATTGCGCGAGCAGAGGGATATGTAGAAGGGAGAACACAAGCATTAGTTAGAGAAGGGGAGACGATAGAGGTAAAGGTTTATGTTTCCAAACAGGGTGGTGTTATTGCAGGAAAGATTAGCATAAGAGGGGGAGGCAATCCGCAGGGGACGAAGGTCACGCTTGTTCAAGCAGAATCTGAAACTGAAGCTTCCGCCCGTGCGCTTCTTGCTGAAGACACTTCCTTTAGTCGAACCCAAGTTGTAGGAGAAGACGGATTATTTAGGTTTGAAACCCTACCGGAAGGGAACTATGTAGTTATTGCACAGCATGAAGGCTATTCTACGGGTAATAGTGGGCTCATAACCCTCTCGAGTGGTCAGAAGATTGAGAATATAAGTATAATTTTAGGCACTGGGGGAATACTTGAAGGACACATATATTTAGATGGGAAATTAGCACCTAATGCTTTAGTTATTATCCTTGGGCCTGGAGGGATTAAAACTACCAATGCAGATCAAAATGGATTTTATCAATTCGACGGATTGTCTACAGGGGTATATCAGCTGGTAGCTTCTCCTGTAGGTTCTGACCCCAATAGTATGGACTTCGCAGGGTTATTTCAGACGAGAGGAGTTCCTGTGGAAGTAAAAGAAGGTCAGGTTACTCGGTTTGATTTTGGGAGAATGGGTGGTGTTAGAATTGAGGGCGTATGCAATCCTTCCCCTCCAATGGGAGGAGTTGCTCTCCTTCGCCCTCCCACGGGCAGGCCCTATGCCTTTGGACAAGTAGTAGATATGGATGAACTTGTTGGTAGTATGAGCACGATGGTTAATCCGTTAGGGGGAGCTTTTGTTTTCGAAGATGTGCCTACTGGAGAGTGGCAATTAGATGTATATTACATACAATTCGGTAGAGGGGTGAGATATGTGTACAGCACGATTATTGAGGTAACTGGAGAGCAACCTGTAGTAAATGTTAATTGTATGGTTAGACTGTAGTTGTATTATTGAGAGAAGATTATGTTATGGCATACATTGAAGTAGAAAACTTGACAGTAACATACGGGGATTTTGTCGCGATAGACAATATCTCTTTTTCCCTTGAACCTGGTGTAATTGGACTAATTGGTCCAAATGGTGCAGGTAAAACTACGCTTATAAGGACATTCTTAGGTTTTTTGAGACCTCAAAAGGGTAAAATTCTGATTGGTAGTTTCCGTATTCCAAAGGATATTCTCGCTGTTCGGACTATGGTAGGTCACATGCCTGAAAAGGAAGTAATAAGTCCAAAGGTATCAGGGGTAAATTTTCTGGTTTATTGTGGTAGATTAGTTGGCATGTCCTATGTAGATGCATTAGAAAGAGCTCATGAAGTTCTGAATTATGTGGGCCTACAAGAAGCGAGATATAGACCAATGCAAACATATTCAACTGGAATGCTCCAACGCTTGAAACTTGCCCAAGCTATACTCCATGACCCGAGATTACTTATTCTTGATGAACCTACAAACGGACTCGATCCAGATGGAAGACTTGAAATGTTAGATTTGATAAGGGAGATAGCAGAACAAAGAGGAGTTACAACTATTCTTTCAACTCATTTATTACCAGATGTCCAAAGCTTATGTAATCAGGTTGTGGTTTTGAAAAAGGGGATAGTTGAATATTGTGGAAGTCTCAAAGAGTTAATTGAATCCCGTGTTAACCAGTATGAGATTAGTGTTCAGGAGCCTTATGATGGCTTTCTTTCTATCTTGAAAAACTTTGATATTCAATATGAGATTCTTCCCCAAGGGAAAATTTCTATATACATCCCTGATAGTGTAGACCATAAGAAGATTTTTGAGTGTGCTCGGGCTTCTGGCACTATTATTCGATCCTTTTCACCAGCTTCCGGAAGTCTTTCGGAACTGTTTCAGGATTCCCTTCAAATTTAGGGGAAAGGTTAGGCTCTATGCCAGTTTATCCATTTACTTACAGACCGTTTGAAGGCAAATATATTCGCCGATTTAGATGGTGGGTAGTTTTTACTGAAGAGATTAGGCTATGGAATAAGTCGAGAATATTTCAAATACTATTTCTTTTCGGTTTAATTCAGCCGTTGATTAGATTTTTGCAAGTGTTGGCATATAATTCTGCTATGCAGGACCCCAATCACCCTTTGGCCCCATTAATTAGGACAGTTACTTGGTTGAAGGTGGACGCAGAAATGTATTACCACTTTATAAGACTTCAGGCTCCATGTGTTCTTATTGTATTGCTCTTCGTTGGTGCTGGGGCTATTTGTGCTGATAGAAAAAATAGGCTTTGGGAAGTATATTTTTCAAAGCCTATCCATTGGTACGACTATCTAATAGGGAAAGTATTAGCTGTTTGTTTTGCAGGTTATGCTCTTACTTTTTTGCCTTCCTTAATTCTGATGTTTACGGATTATATAACACAGAAGAATTCTTCTATTTTTACCTTATTTAACTATCTTCCTCTTGTGTGGAAGTGCTTCTTATTCTCCTCTGTGATGGTTATCCCATGTGCATTAGGTATAATTGCGGGTTCAAGTATTTTCCCTACAGAGAATATTACTGTAATAAGTGTTATTACCATTGTTATAGCAAATACTACTTTAGCTGGACTCCTCTCTAATTTTTTAAGAGACCCCAATTTTATGCAGGTGTCTCTTCCTGTGGCTGTTTACTTTATGGGGCAAAAAATCTTTAATATCTCCCGGAATATGTTTTTCCGAACTGATGACATAAGTACCCTTGTTATATCTTCCTACATATTCTTATCTTCATTGCTATTTTTGATTATAAGCGTTTATCAGGTTCGCAAGGCAGAGAGGGGCTAAAATGGATTGTCAAATCGAAGCTGTTGATCTATCAAAGTGGTTTGGGGAGGTAGTGGCATTGAATAATGTCTCTATTCAAATTCCCTCGGGAATAATCGGCTTATTAGGTCCAAATGGGGCGGGAAAATCAACATTTATAAAATTAGCGCTTGGTTTATATAAGCCAAGCAAAGGAAAGATACTCATATTGGGAGAGAAGCCAAGAAATAATCCTCGGATGCTATCACAGCTTGGTTACTGTCCTGAAATGGACCACTTCGTTGAAGAGATTAGTGGATATGAGTTTCTATACTGGTTGGCAAGATATTCAGGTTTTGATGCGAAAGAAGCAAAAAGACGGGTATTAGAGATTTTAGATAAATTTAAGATGACAGAGAAAATGTATGACCCGATTGCTACTTATAGTAAGGGTATGCGCCAGAGGATAAAGTTAGCACAAGCTATAATGCACGATCCATCAGTCATCTTTCTCGATGAGCCTATGAATGGGCTGGATCCATCCGCGAGGGAAGAGCTCTTTCGTCTTATCAACATCCTCGGCTCTCAAGGGAAAACAATACTGTTTTCAAGTCATGTTTTACACGAAGTTGAGCGGGTAACTGATACTGTTATACTGATTTATAACGGCAGGATTTTGGCTTTTGGAAAGGTGCGGGAAATTAGGGACCTAATTCAGAATCATCCCCGAAAGGTAGTAATTAAAACATTTGAACCTAAGAAAGTTTACAATCAGCTCAGTATAGATCCTAACATTACATCTGTTTCATTTGATACGGACGAAGTGACAATCCACACTACGGATCCAACATCGACATTTAAATATATAAATGAGTTAATAATTGAAGATAAGATTTCCATTTTGAGCTATAGGTGTGCAGATGAAGATTTACAATCAGTTTTCCAATACTTAATCTCCATTCATATGCCTAAAGGATTGTGATTCATCATGATTACAAGTAGAGCTAAATCAATATATTTAGATTTGAAGACTTCGTTTTTGCATGCTTTAACTATTACACTGCGTAGGGATAGATTTATTTTAATGTCAATAATATCAGTTCTACCCGTAATGATACCTATTTTTGTGGCTCTCTTCTCGAAGACTCTTTTCCGGGAGAATGGTTTAGAAATCTTCGTAAAATTATGCGAACAAGTTTATATTCACACAATTGCTCCTCTGTTAGCACTATTTTTGGGGTTGATAGGAATAAGGGAAGAAGTGGATTCTCTCACGATTATATACCTGCTAACTCGTCCTGTTTCTAAATTCGCATGGGTTTTAGGGAGGTTTATTGCTTATTTTTTAGTATCCGCTTTTTTAATGGTGATGGGAATATTTTTTACTTTTACTTCTTGTGTAATATTGGGGAGCATTCACTTCGATACAACAGGTGTAAGTCTTATGCTCCAATATATGGGAGTGGGATTAGCTGGCTTAATAGCATACGGGGCTATTAGTTTTTCACTTGGTACAGCTATAAACCACCCCATCATTGCAGGGGTTATACTCTTCTTCGGCTGGGAGAAGTTGGCAAATTATATTCCGGGAATTGCAGATTTTTGGACAGTTCAAAAGTACTTAGACTCGATGTTTCCAGCTCTTGCTACTCAGAGATACAACCGCGCAGTAGTTAGTGTATTGGGCAGTTTTCAAAAGGAGCTATACTTCGTTTCCATTAATAGGGCACTGGTTACAATCTTTATCTCTACGGTCATATTTCTCGCTCTATCTGTGTTCTCAATGAGGTATAGAGAGTTTACTAAGGATAGAGTAGTCGGTTCGAAGTAAATATCAATTCTTTTCTGGTATCGAAGCGAGAACTTCCTCCGCATGTCCGTCAGGATTAACTTTTCTCCACGCTTTAATAATAATCCCCTCGGGTGATATTAAAAATGTACTTCTTATTATTCCGAAGGACTTTTTGCCATACATATTCTTTTCACCCCAAGCACCGTAAGTCTCGGCTACCTTATGGTTTTCATCAGTTAATAGGTGGAATGTTAACCCATACTTTTCTGCAAAAGCACAGTGTGATTCTCCTGAGTCTGGGCTTACACCCAAAACGATTGTATTTTTCTTTTCGAAATCCCTTATCAATGATTGAAACCCCTTTGCTTCAATCGTGCACCCAGGGGTATCATCTTTAGGATAAAAATAAAGGACCACATATTTGCCTTTAAGTTTGTTAAGTTCTATCGAATTGCCTTTATGGTCCTTAAGTTTGAAATTAGGAGCGGATTCACCTTCTTTGACCTGGTATTCTTTTTTAGTAGCCATGTTGGTTATCTCCTCTGTTTGATGTTTTGTGCTTTCTGTAGAAAATACTTGGATTGCGATTAAAACTGAAGTTATTAAGGAAGTATTAAATACAGTTTTATAACTCATATATTTTCCCCTCATACTAAACTTTGGTATAAGATAACAGAGGGTTGGTTGTTTGTATTCCACGGAGGTACATTTATTCTAAAATTGATTAGATTTATTCAAGTTTGCAAAAAACAAATTAGAAAATGTAATGTATAAACATATTAGATTATTTAGGCCATGAGAGGTAAAGTGTATGTCGGAATGGAAGCCTATCGAGTTCGTTTCGAAGATATCGAATCTTCCTACACTCCCCACGACGATTTCTGCGATATTATACGAACTTTCCAACCCAGATAGCTCCGCAGTTGACCTTGCAAAGCTGATTGCTTCTGACCAAAGCTTAGCGGGGAATGTTTTGAAAGTAGTTAACTCTGCATACTATAGTTTTCACCGAAGAATAAGTTCACTCACTGAGGCGATAGTTATACTCGGATATAAAGAAATCAGAAAGATAATATTATCTATAACTGCTTTTAAGTTTATCTCTACAGTTTCTAAAAATCTTGACCGCAAGAGGCTTTGGAATCATGCATTAGCATGTGCTATCACTGCGAATATTATCACTCGGAAATGTAAGATTTTCGAAGAGGGATGTTTTGAATCAGGTTTGCTCCATGACATTGGCAAGGTTGTTTTTGATTATTTAGATAGTAATCTATTCTCTGAAACTGTTGATGAGACTTTGGATAAAGGTTCAACATTGTATGAAGTAGAACCCAATTATTTTGGTGCAACCCATACAGAAGTGGGTTCATTACTTGCCCGTCAATGGAATTTGCCGGATAGAATCATTAAGGCTATACAGTATCACCATACACCCGGAAAAGTAGAGTCTGAATACGAGAAAATAGTTTATATTACTTCTTTGGCTAATTGTTTGACTTATGAATTTTCTTTAGGAGATGGGGTTAGTTCTGCTCCGTATGTTACGGTTCCTACTTCCTCTTTATGTGAGGTATTGTCTATCGAATATCCTTTTCCAGAGGATTTTTTGAAGAGTCTTAAGGATTCTATCTTCGCAGGGATTGAATCTTTTATCCAATTTGAATAAAAACAAAGTAGAGAGGGAAGTGGGCTTCTAATAGTTTTTATAAAGAGTTTATTTAAATAGTGGTAGGGATTCAAATAGAATATCTTCACATTTTTTAACTGTTTTTACATTTAGGTCATTATAGGATAAATTTAATACAACTATTTGTGAGGAGTTGTGGTAATGAGCAAAGATATCTCTGAATTAGTTGTTCCAATAGATTGTCATTACATAACTAATGAGCGAGCATGTGCTTTCTTATTGGTTGAGGGAGACCGAGCAAGTTTTGTGGATAACAATACAGTTTTTGCAGTTCCTTATTTGTTGGAAGCTTTAGAACAGAGAGGCTTAAAACGAGAAAATGTTGACTATATCGTAGTAACCCATGTTCATCTTGATCACGCAGGAGGCACAGCGGAACTTATCAAGCACTGCCCAAATGCTAAAGTAATTGCTCATCCAAAAGCTAGTAGACACTTAACAAATCCAAGTCGGCTAATAGAAGGTGCAAGAGCAGTGTATGGAGAGCCTTTATTTACCCAGCTGTATGGAGAAATTCAACCTGTACCAGAAGAGAGAATATATTCAGTATCGGATAATGAGATGATTATTTGGGGAGAAAGAAAACTTATATTTATGCATGTTTTGGGACATGCTACTCACCATATCTGTATTTACGATAGCAAGGTTAATGGGGTATTCACAGGTGATTCTTTCGGGATAGGTATTTCAGATAAGAATAACTACGAAAATCTATTCATAATAGCAAGTACCGCACCTGCAGATTTTGATCCCTTTGAAGCAGAGAAGACTATTAACAGAATACTTGACTTATCTCCTGATTATGTTTTTCTCCCACACTATGGGATTCATAAAAGCCCTGAAAAAATAGCAGATAAATTACTTAGGGCTCTTGATTCTATGAGAATTCTTATCGACACTGCATTGGCTAAAGCAATTCCTGATGACAAATTAATGGATTGGTTGTGTCCAAGAGTTGAAGAATCTCTTGTAGAGCAAATTAAGTGGTGTGGTTACAAAGATGTGGAGGGGGCTATGAAGTGGCTTGGTGATGATCCCAGGATAAATGCTATGGGATTGATGATGACCATACAGAGAATGCGTAAAAAGTGAGAAGTTTAGTGATTTTATACAAATGGCCGAGATAGATCTGTCTGATGAGATAAAAACAACTCTGCTTTATAACTCTCCTGAGTTCGAGACTTGGAATTTGGATGATATGGAGGGTAAAAGAAGGGTTCTAATTTTTACACAAAAGACCCTATTGGGAGAGATTTCCCGCTTTAATTGTTATGATGTAGTAATTTGGAAGTATTCTTACCCCAAACATGTAGATTTAATAAAGAGAAAATGGAAAGGGAATATGAATTCCTTTCTAACTCGATTCGTTTTCTTACATCCCACTGCTGACTACTCCTATTTGAGAATGCCTCTCTGGTGGGGGCTCAAAGGATACCTGGATGTTATTATCTGCCCCTTTCCTTGGAGAGGGACTGTTGTTGAGGAGAGTATAACCGATCTATTACCCTTGCTTAACTCAACTTTTTAGGTATCAAAACTTGATTTTCAATATAAAATATAAATATTATGATTTCAACTATAAATTAGTGTCATAAAAGAGAGGAGAGAAATTATGATAATAGGAGTTCCAAAGGAAATAAAACCAGGTGAAAAACGAGTGGGTATTGTGCCTTCTGGAGTTTCCGCTTTCGTGGCACATGGACATACTGTTCTTGTAGAAAAGGGTGCGGGTTTGGGAAGTGCTATACCTGATGATGCTTACAAACAAGCTGGAGCAAAAATAGTTGCAGATGCAAAAAAGATTTGGAGTGAAGCGGAAATGATTATAAAAGTCAAGGAACCTTTGGAAAATGAGATAAAAATGTGTAGAGAAGGGCAAATTTTGTATACATACTTACACTTAGCTTCTAACGAAGAGCTCACAAAAGGCCTGTTGAAGAAAAAGATAATAGGAGTTGCCTATGAAACTATCCAGCTTGAGGATGGTTCTTTGCCATTACTTACTCCGATGAGTGAAGTTGCTGGTAGGTTAGCTGTGCAAATAGGTGCTCGATGCTTGGAATCAACCTTTGGAGGGATGGGGGTTTTGCTTGGAGGAGTTTCCGGAGTAAAACCAGCCAAAGTAGTCATTATTGGAGCGGGAGTTGCTGGGTCAAATGCATGTACTATAGCGGTTGGAATGGGAGCAAATGTAACTGTGATCGATATTAATCCGGCGAGATTGAGATACATACAAGATATAATGCAAGGACGGGTTACTACTTTGATGTCTAATAGGGCGAATATAGCCGAAGAGACTTCCAATGCAGATTTATTGATAGGCTCGGTGCTTGTGCCGGGAGCGAAAGCCCCGATGTTGGTGACTAAAGATATGGTAAAGGGAATGAAGCCCAACTCTGTGATAGTGGACATTGCTATTGATCAAGGTGGATGTATAGAAACATCAAGACCTACTACTCACGATAACCCTACTTACAAAGTATACGATGTAATTCACTATTGTGTGACAAATATGCCTGGGGCGGTTCCCAGGACATCCACCTTTGCATTAACTAATGTAACACTGGGGTATGGGCTTATGATTGCAGACTTAGGAATTGATAGAGCAATAGCACAAGACAAATCCTTGAAAAAAGGGGTAAATCTATACAACGGCAAGATCACATACAAAGCAGTGGCAGAAGCGTTTGGTATGGAATGGGAAGAGTTGAACCCTTAGATATGAGTCGGATGATGGTTATTAGCAAACTGATAGATTATATTCCATCACGCTGTAAAAAAGTTCTTTGTATCAATATTACTCAGTTTGATTTAATTGAGAATATTTCAGAGAATAGAGAAGTGTGTCTCTTATTTACTGCCGAGAATGAAAAATGGAAAGAGTTTAATTACCCAAATAAATATTTTCAAAAATTAGGAAAAGATACACTACCATTCGAAGATGAGATTTTTGACTTTGTTATAGGAGAAGAGATTTTTTCTCACTGTTTGGGATTAGCAAATACAGTTTCAGAGATTCGCCGAATCTTAAAAAATCAAGGACTTCTGTTAACGGTAGAGCCAAATATCCAGTATGTTGATTACTTTTTTGACTTAGTCGAAGGTAAGTGGGAAGATATCCTCCAAAAAATATCTCCTAATCCGTGCCACTACTTTTTCACAATAAGATCTCTGTCAAAAATGATTATGGATAGTGGATTTAAAGTAGATGCTTGTTATCCAGTGGAGTTAGATAATACGGGAAATTTTCCGAGGAATTCCGAGGGATATATCGTGAGGGGAAAATATCTTTTAGGCCCAATAAATGATTCTGAGTATTTGGAATTTCTGACTAAACGATATATTGTGCTATCATCTAAGCTTGGATGAGTTGGGAGTAAACCTTATGAATATTTCAATAAGGGACTCTATTTTACTGAGCCTTTTCCCTTCTGTTTTGGATGGATTAAAGGTACTTGAGCTTCGCAACTTTGAATTATACATAAATAACAACTTTGAAGTGAGGTTGTTATCAAGTGGTGATATAGTCTCATTAGCAGAAGAGTCTAATATCCAAATGTATCGTCAAAACCTTGTGAGAAACTCTTGTGAAATTTGTGGTTTATTGACTGAATATGATTTGAGTGTGAATCCTGTTGATAAGTCAATAGAATGGTTCACAAGGGTCGTGCGAATAGCACAATTGCTGAATGCTAAAGTTGTAAGGGTCGATTCCCAACTTCAACAAGAAGCACTTTTCCCATTCGGTAAGAAATTAGATTTATTTACAGAGGTTTTCTCTGAAGTATTGGCTAATACCGAAGATAGTGGAGTAAACCTGGGGATAGAAAATCACGGTAGGGAGGGTAATAATCCTATATTTCTAATGTCTTTGGTAAAGAACATCCATAATCCGAGATTTGGTATTACTCTTGATTTCGGAAATTTCTATTGGAGAGGATATCCTCTTTCTGAGACTATGGCAATACTTAAGCTCTTTGCTCCTTACACTGTTCATACTCATATCAAGAATATAGCGTATCCGGCCAATGTACAAGAAGTGTATCGTGAACCTGGATGGGAGTATGATACTTATGTATCTCCTATATACAATGGTGATGTGGATATAGAAAGAGTGATGGTAGAATTGAAGCAAAACAATTATCAAAACTCTTTTTGTATAGAAGATGAGAGCTTAACAAAATTTGATGAGAAAGAAAGAATAGAAGTGCTGAAAGCAGATATTAGTTTCATTCAGGAGATTATCAACGATATAAAATTTGAAAATTGATATTCACTTTTACTAAATCTAAACCTCATCAGTTCTCGTTAAGCGAGATAATTCTGTTTTTCTTTGTATTGTTGTTCATTATATTAGGTAAGATTATCTGGCATGGGGTTCTTCTTTCGCCCGACTCTCTTATCTATTTAGATTCTGCGTTAAATGTTATCAGGGGGAATGGATGTGTCCACTCTTTTGTCTTGACAAGCGACATACTCAGCTGGGATGGAAGAAAGTTTGTGCCGGTAGGGTATTGGTCCCCAGGGTATATATACTTTTTGGCCTCTATTTTAATGCTTTTTGATGTTTCTGATGGAGTATACATCGAATTAGCACAGGGACTTCTTTTGTGTGTTACATATTTGTTAATCGCTTTATTGCCTTTCTATGAGAAGAAAGGTTCCGGAATTTGCACTCTCACTGTTTCTCTTTTGACTTTTCCAATTACTTATACATTTTCTTGGCTCTGGAGTGAGGGCTTAAGTTCGATTTTCCTCATAACATATTTGTTTTTCTGTGTTATAGGAATTAAAAGAAATAAGTTATTAAACTGGTTTGTTGTTGGAATACTTGCGGGTATTTGCTTTTTGATAAGGTATGTTTCAATTTGTCTCGTTCTATTCTCAATCTTGCTCTTGTTTAGCCAATACTTCTTAAATCTTTTTAGAAAATCTGCAATTAGTGTCCTTAACTCTGGTAAAGTGCTGGATAAGAATGAAATTAAGGTTCTTATTTATAAAATACTTTTGTTGCTATTAGGTTGGAGTATACTTGCAGGTCCACTTTTTCTGAGAAACTATTTTCTCACGGGTTCGGTATTAGGCTATACAAGGGAAAGTAGTCTAAGATCCTTCTCGGAAAATTTAAAATGTGCAATAAGTACCATTTTTTATAATTGGTTTGACCCCGAACTTATTCCGTTAGAACTTCAGGGGAGCCTTATTTTATCTTTATTTATGTTTCTCCTACTGTTGGTAATTTGGAAAAGAAAGTATATGGATGTATTAAATTGGGTGCTTAGACCAGAAACTTTGGTCCTTTTATTCTGGACTCTATTTTATATCGCCTTTGTGGTTTTCTATTCATCTGTGTATAGTATAGATGTGATTGGATTGAGACTTTTATTTCCTGCTTTTTTAAGTTTGATAGTATTAATTGGCGCTTTTATTTCTAACCTCATAAATATACTCAATAGATTTTCATCTTGTGTTGTTTGTGGTGTATCTCTATTGGTATTTTCACTGAGCTATCCTTACTCATCAGACACTTCATTTACATTAAGACAGCTTTCCAGTAAAGAGAGAATTAAATGGGTATGTGAAAATACTACTTCTGAGGATTTGATTTTGGGAGATTCGACTTTTGACCTCTCTATTTTTTGTGGTGTCCGCAGAAGCATATGTTTTATTCCTGGATCAAAAAAAGATTCACCTCCTGAATACGAGTTGATCAAAAATCTTCTTCATACTAAACCACCAAACGCAAAGTTTTATGTTGTTTTAAGAAAGGCTATACCTTTAGATACACATTTTAGGTCTGAGTGGAAAGAATGGTTTGGGGAGACACTTGCTAATTTGTTTTTTAACGGTTCGTTTAATAATTTGAGGGTTGATAAATTTGAGAAGGGTAAAGACTTTTTGGCTGTTGAGGTTAAAGTAGAGAATTACGGAGTTGAGTGAAATATATCCTAACAGATTAATCAACTCTGAGTTTATAATAATTTCCCCTCTTGATTATGAAAATCTTGTTTTCATGCTTCAGTGTGATAGTTTCTCTTTGGGGACTGAACTCCGAAATAGTCCAATTTCCAATTAGCGATTCACCTAACACCATAAGTTTATCTAAAGATTTTTTGCTTGAATCCCAAATAGTAAATTTAAATTTAGGTAATGATTCTTTCCTTTCTCCTTCTTCTATAAGAGATGTTGTAGCGAACCCGTGATAGTATATTATGACCTCACCAGTATTTATATCGAAGTTTATAGGATTGAGTTCTAAACCGAGTTCCTCGAAAAGTTTTTTATCATCTTCTTTCTGATGAGTCTGAACCTCTGCAATAGAAGTATCAATCTCTGTGTGGGAAGAATCATTGGATTCTTTAGATGTCTGGAGTGTTTTTAATTCATTTTTGTTATTAGATTTAATACGAACAGGTAGTTCTAATTTAACTACTCCTGGATTAAACTCTCCCTTTTGTCCATCAAGAGTGAATATATAACTGCCTGGAGGTAGTCTATACACAATTAATGCCCTTGAACCTGGTCTGATTTTCCCACTTGGGAGATTGAAGACTTCTTCTGCCTTCATTCTTTTAGCATCTATTATTATTTCTGTAGGATAAAAGTTTTTACTATCGTCTCCTAATAGACTTACTTTTACAAAGATTGGGCGGGGAACATAATCAATTTTGTTGCCTATCCACACTGAGGTCAAACCATTGTTTACTATAGAAACTTCGATTTCATATAATTGTTCTTCATCAATATATTTAGTTTGTGATACTGATTCTAAGATAGCTTTTCCTTTAATTACGCCGAAAAAGTCGCTAAAAGTGCCCACAACTATTAGTATAGATAGAGCAGTACTTACAGCAGGTAGGAATTTTAATTTTTCTGATTTGTATAAAGATATCCAGCAGGCAAGTCCTAATAGTAAAAGTACTAAGTATGGTGCAATTACGCTGAAGGAAAGGAGGCCATTTGGTGAAATTCTTAAGCTACTTCCTAAAGGTGAGGCATGATTCCATCTTATATAAACATGAATTGTATAGAAGGTAACATACGCTAAAAATAAAATATTTAGACCGATACCCCGCCATCTACGATAGGGTATGGATGCTACCCCTGCCAAGATTAGTGCGGATGCAAAAAGCCCTATGACCATTATTATGAGTACTCTTGAAGCTACTACTCCTTGGATGCTGGTCATAGGAATCATAATTAACATTATGATTAGGGCAGAGCAAACCCAGGAGAGCCAGGAATCAACACCTACTTCGATAACACCACGGGTAGGTCCCATTCGAACAACAAAAGTCCCTCTCAAAGAAGGAATGTCTATTTTTGAATTAGCGCTTATCGCTCTGCGCGCGGTATCTTTGGTTCTTCCTATGTCAAGTTTAGCCTGAAACAGGGTACTTTCTATCTTATTTGCCTCTTTGGTGTCTACAAGACCTGCAGATTTTTGTTTTTGAAGTCTTTCTAAGTTTTTCTCAATGGATTCAAGGTCTAAGTCGCAGTCTGACAAAAGTTGTTCGAGTCTCTCTCTGTAAAAAATGATTCCACTTCGGATAATTTTTAGTCTCGCTTCGAATTCCGCAATACCTTTTTCTCGAATTTCTTCGTTTATCTCTCCTTCTTCAGCAACCTTTTTCCATTCGACGAATTTATGCTCAATTTCTTCACGAAGGGAGATAAATTTTTCTAAGCTCTTTATTAACATTGAGAGGACACTCTCATATTCTTCGTCCTCTAAAGTAAATGTTATTTCCGTTACCTTTTCAGGAAGTTTCTTTAGGTCAACATCTATGTACCCCCCTGCAAGTTCTGGAGAAAAAATTGATAGCCAACCCTCAACATTTCTTCTTCTTTTAGTTAATATTTCCCTTTTTAGTCGAAGTGGAGTTACCAATTGCCAATATGTTTCAAAATTTATCTCGCCTACTCTGAACTCTACTATATGTTTGTTTATCTCTTCCTCAATTTTTCTGGATTGTTCAATTAATTCAATTCGTCTATTTCTTAATTTCTCATCCAACGAAGCTCGAAGCCTTCTAATCTTCGAAAGGTACTCCATTAGTTCTGATTTGGTTTCTGGGCCAATTGGTGCTCTGTGCCTTAGTGCGTCGAGATGTTTTTGTGCTTTATATTCAGCTGAAATAAGGTATCTGAGGAATTCCAGGTGTTCGAGTGGTAACACATCTGGAGGTTCTTCGTAGGGAGTTGCTCCACTATCCGATGTTGTATCACCAAGAGGTATAGATTTTTCTTTTGATGAACTTTTCCTAAGAAGTTCTGGATGGTCTTTTAAATAAATTTCCTTAGTTTCCCCTGGGATTTCTTCTCGAGAGGGTATTTTGATTTTTTGTCTACAGGCTACGCATCTACCTGGTTTTCCATACATCTCGGGCTTAACCCGCATTTTTTGACCGCATATACAATAGATTCTTAATTCAGTGTCTTTTTCTTTGCCCATGTTTTTGTTGACTTTATTGCCGTTGTCCTCACTCATATTTGCATTAATATAAATATACTATTTTGTTCATCTTTTTAATATTTTACACTTTTGGTCATTACAAAATAGAATAATTGAATATCCATGTATTTGTCAACAGTTTCTTATTTTAGGTTGGATTCGCAATTTGGATTGACGAGGTTTGTCAAAATGACGGAAAGTTGTCTTTATCCAATATATCTAAAATAAACTATAGTTGGGTTATAATATAAGTCTCTGAAAATAAATAAGTTATGTAGTCACAAATAAATTAGTGTTTTGGCACAAGCGTTGCTAACTCCAAAAATAGAAAGTGCCCTGATGCCCGGCGCCTGAGCCACGGAGAGACATAAGCCTGTGACGCCCGTCCTCCGTGGCTGTTTTATTAAAGTTATTAAATCAGATGAACAGATTAGAGTTTTGAGTTTGAAATAGTATTGAATTGTTAAGTTTTGTGATATTATTTTAGGAGGTAATTAGAAAGTTTGACTTTTCATTTAAAAGGGTTTTATATGTTAGATGGAAGGTTATCATCTTGTATAAATCACCCTGCTGTATCAGCTACAGCAAGATGCAAACAGTGTGGAAAGCCTTTGTGTCCAGCTTGTGTTGTGTCTTCTCCTTTAGGTACTTTTTGCTCCGAGGTATGTAGAGAGAGGTTTGAAGGTTTTACTAAGCGTGTTCAAGAGATTGACCAGAGAAGCACCCGTGCAAAATGGAATGTGAGTGTTTATGTAAGAAAGATATTGTCTTTTTTATTGTCCATTATTGTTGTTTTGGTTCTTGTGGGTGTTGTGGGGACTATTTTCAACATCCCCGTGATTTCACAATGGGTTTATATAATTCGCGGTTGGATTGGTGTTTGAGCAGTATACATATATAGATAGATTAATAAACAATAAACGGTAGGAGGGCGAAGTATGGATTTAAGTGGTTTAAAATGGCCTTTGATAATTCTTATTGTCATAGCGATTGTGTGGCTTGGTTCAAGTGCGGGTGTCAATTTTATGGTCAAAAATTTTACAAAGTCTACACCTGGTCAGAATCCACAGAGGGATAAGATTGATGAGGCTGGATTAACTCGCGTTGCTACTTATCTGATGTTTTTATTGAGGTGGGAATATGCAAAAAATGTGCTTGAACTGGCTGTGAATAGATATGGTCCTTCAGGTCAAAATTATTACTACAACCTTTATCGTCTCGCTAAGTGCTATGAAAAATTAGGGAATTACCAAAGGGCATATGAAATATTGCGGGACCTTGCTACTATAGATGCACATCAGTATGATTCTCGGGTACCAGAATATAATAATTTGAACCTCCGTGCTTCAAAATTAAAAGAGGTTCATGAACTAAAGTAAAAATTATTTCTAAATCTTTATTGTAGCTCACCTATGAAAGAGACAAGTACCATTATCTATGGACGGATACCCGTTATTACCTGTCTAAAGGCTCAGAGAAGAAAAGTTTTTAAATTATATATTCAAGAAGGGGTTAAACTACCAGAACTACATCAATTTATATCTGTAGTGCCAACTGAATATAAGCAAAAGAGTTTTTTAGACAAGATAACTAAAAGTGGAGTTCATCAAGGTATTGTAGCGGAAGTGGAGAATTTGTTCGTATGGAGATTTGACGAATGGTATCGCACTAAGGCTAATATGGTAGAGGATATAGTTATTCTTGACCATATTGAGGATCCCAGAAATTTCGGTGCTATTATAAGGTCTGCAGTAGCCTTCGATTTAGATTCTATACTGTTTACTCGAGAAGGTTCAGCACCTTTAACCCCTATTACCGTAAAGGCGAGTGCAGGTGCGGTAGAGTATGCAACTTTAGTTGAGATTCATAGTACCCCACGAGTTTTAAGAAGGCTTAAAGAAATAGGTTTTAAAGTTGTGGCTTTAGATAAAGATGGAGAAGTAACAATTAATGGAGTAAAGTGGCACGAGAAAAATATTTTAATTATAGGTAGCGAGGGAAAAGGGATCCGACCCGTGGTGAAGAATTTCGCCGATTTAGTAGTAGCTATTCCCACGAGCAAAGATATTTCTCAACTTAATGCGAGCGTGAGCGCTGGAATTGCTTTCTATGTGATGAAGAATCATAAAGTGAAATAGTATGAGAATTAAGAATTTATTTGTAAAACCTTTGTAATCCTATTACGACTCCTTGGATCTTAACACACTCAGGCAATACAAAGATAGAATTCATTTTCTGATTAGCTGGTTTAAGCTCGATAATGTTCTCGTGCAGATAAAATCTTTTTACTGTTACCTCATCGTTGACAAGGGCTACTATTATATCTCCATTTTGAGGAGATGTTTTTGAGTCTACGAAAATAATATCTCCCTCAAATATGCCATCTTCAATCATGCTGTCTCCAACTACCCTTAATGCGTATACTCCTTCCGTTTCTGTTTCTAAAGGGAGAGGAATCATTTTTTCTATGTTTGCTTCGCTAAACACAGGGGTTCCAGCAGGGATTAATCCTAATAAAGGAACAAGTTTGTTGAGTTTAATGTTATTTGGTGAAACAAGATCTCTGACTTTTTCAGTTAGTCTAATGCTTCTTGCTTTAGAAGTTTTTTCTATGTACCCTTTTTTTACCAAGGCCTTTATATGCCCTGCTACCCCATTTGTAGAGCGTATGCCTAAGCTTTGGCAAATTTCTATTATGGATGGTGTATAGTTTTGTTCTCGTATGAATTTAATTATACACTCGAGTACTCTTTTTTGCCTTTCGGTTAAGTCTTCCATCAATCTTACTCCGCATAATGAACATTTTTTCACTATTATAAATATAAATCGATTTTTAGTTCAAGTATAAAATAATGGATTTAGTCGAAAAAAGATTCACTTCAGATTTACGATATGAATTGGCTTTTATAATGAAGTTATCTGCTAAGCACTTAGTTCATACCCTTCCGTATTTTTGAAAAACTTCTTCCTTCCAATGAAGAGGTATGCCATTTTGTAAAAGTAGATTTTGGAAGGCTTCTAATTTCTTTTTATTATTTCTTATTTCTTTGGGAGTTAGGTTGGAGTTTATGCAATGAGTTAGCAAGCACCCAACTGCTTCGCCTATGTGCCACTCTACTTGATGTAATCTATATGCTCCATTAGTTATATGGGTAGTGCCAATATTTTTAGATGCTGGGATTAGGTTTTCAACTCTGACTGGTATAAGTGAGCCAAGGGGTATTTGAAAAGGCAAAGAATCTATATCAAAGTAGTTTTTACCATTAGTTCTAGGATGGAGATCAATCCTATAGTATCCAATTCCTACTGTATCGTAAAAGAACTCAGGAGTTACTATTTCCTTTCCTTTAAAAAGTTCCTTTCTTGCATCTTTTCCAATGTGATGCTCGCATACTGTAAATTCCGCTTTTATTCTCCTACTTTCCCTTATATATGGTCTCATTGCAAATCCATCGTTTGTTCCCAATACATCGCCTCTAAGTCTTAACCCTTTCCATCCAGAACCTCCATCTGGTCTCGGAGCATCAGTTTGTAACCAATAAAAGAAACAAAGGCTAAGTTCTTTTGCTTTCTGCAAGTTGTATTCATCCTGAAGTGGGTGTTCATTTTCTATAATATTGCCAAGGAAATAATCGTTTTGTGGCCAATTTACAAGAGTTATACTCGACTTTATTGTTGGGGAATCAAATAGAGTTTTGTCCAAAATTTGGCGGTATCTCCACCAACTTTTAGGCTCATTTCCTTCAGGGTCTAATGGGAGAGTTCTTGGTTCAAGCGTTACAGGGTG
>JAOAHN010000012.1 GCA_026415215.1 Candidatus Hydrogenedentota bacterium | reverse complement strand
CTCCATATAGCGGAAGAAGTCAATGTCTCCTGAATAATTACAACATTGGGTAAACACCCCCAATCAAAAAGTTTCTGGGCAATCCACTCTGCAAGATATTCACTTGTAGCCTTTTCCAACCCAGGTATCTCATTTAGCAACTTGTGGTCTAATGTTTCATAAATCCTGTGGAGCAATTGAGGAAGGATGTTCATATCTTCAGCGTTAACTTTTACGAAATAACTATGTCCGTGAAGATTATGACATGGATGAGTTTTAGGCAGTTGTACCAATCTTTGAGCTGACTCGAAAGAGAAACACCAAAGTGTTGGGAATTCCCCATCAGGGTCTAAAATCCTTGGTTTAAAGGATAGATCGCCAACTATTCCTATATCTATCCCCGCAAGCCACTCTGGAGGCGATGCTACTTGCGAGATAATCCAGTTCTTGATTGCTGGCAAGGTTGCATCATCCGCAAGCTCAGGGATATCGTTAAGATATGAGTGGTCTAACTTATTTATCACATTCACAAATATGTTCTTCAAATCAGCAAAATCTACAATCCACCCATATTCCTTATGAACTTCTCCCTTAGCATATACCCTCAGAAAAAATGTATGACCATGAAGGCGAGCATATTTCCCCCCCTTATCAGGATTTTTATGTGCGGAATCAAAGTGAATAGTCTTTGATATCATCAAAGAAGACCTAAACATATTGACTAATTCCTTTATCAAAGTATAAGCATCGTATCTCCATAAGAGTAAAATCTAAAGTTATGTTGAATCGCATAATTATATGCTTTTCTAATAAGCTCCACACCACCAAAAGCATACACTAAAGCAAGCAAAGTAGAACGCGGAAGGTGGAAATTTGTTTGAAGAGCATCTATGGCCTTAAACTCATAAGGCACATATATGTATTTGTCCGTGTATCCACTCCCTGGATAAAATTTGCCTTCCTTAAATTGTGTTTCGAGAACTCTGGTAACAGTTGTCCCCACAGCCACTATTCTCCTTCCCTCACTTCTTTTCTTATTAAGTAAGTCTGCAACATCTTTACTAATACTAAACTCTTCAGGGTCTAATTTGTGTTCTTCAACTCTCTCCGTTGAAATAAGCTTAAAAGTTCCATAACCCACATGTAATGTAATAAAACACACATCAATTCCTCTTTTCCTTAAACTTTGAAATACCCTATTTGTATAGTGAAGCCCTGCGGTAGGCGCAGCAACAGAACCCGGCTTTTTCGAGTAAATCGTTTGATATCTAACTATATCCTCTGGAGTGGAATGCTGACGCTTAATGTAAGGGGGGAGAGGAACTTCTCCAATTTTATTTAAATGACGAAGCAAATCCGAGACAGAAAATATCACCAGTCTCTTACCATTCCCTAAAAAATCTAAAACTTCAGCTACAATCTTGTTAGTTATCACTATTTTAGTTCCAACCGGAACCCTGGACGAAGGCTTAACTAAAGCTTCCCAAGTAGTAGAAGAAACTTGCTTTAGTAAAAGTATTTCCACTTTACCACCCGTTTTTTCTTTCCTACCAAATAGCCTTGCTCTAATAACTTTTGTATCATTTAGGACAATCACATCACCTGGATCTAAATAATTTGATATGTTTCTAAAAATATCTTCTCTAATCTCTCCCGTTTTACGATTCACTATTAGTAGACGAGCAGAATCTCTTGGTTTTGCAGGGCGTTGAGCAATCAATTCCGAGGGCAAATTATATTCTAACTCTGATAGCAACATATTGCATTTCAAAAACTTCGAAGAATAGGTTTCCCTACTTCCACTGGTAATGGCATGGTAGTTTGTTTCTCTTCAGTTACTCCGTTCTTCTTTATCGCAATACTTACTAAACAACCTAACATCATCATATTTGCAACGAAGGAAGAACCTCCTGTACTTACAAAAGGTATACACATACCTTTGACTGGTAGCCATCCTTCATTCACCAACATCATGAATAGAGATTGGAGGCCAATCAGCAAAGTAATACCTAAAGATAAAATGCTAGCTTTGTAAGTAGGAGCTTTTTTGGCCGTTTCAAGTCCAATATACACAAATCCAAAAAATAGAAGTGTCAGAAATGTGGCTCCCACAATCCCAGTCTCTTCTGCCCACAAGGCGAACGGAAAATCTCTACTTGGCAAAGGTAAGGCGCCACTCTTACTCATGCCATTTCCTAAACCCATACCAAAAAGTCCCCCACGATAATAAGCCACCATTGCCTGAAATACCTGTGCACCAGCCCCTCTTAAATCTCGATCATAAAATATTGTATTTATTAACCTATCAATTCTATATTCCTCTGAAAATATAGCTACGAAAATAAAGATAAATGCGATAGGAGTGAGCATAATTAACACTTTTTTGTTAACCCCTGCGTAAAGCATGACTACGAATACACAACTCATGATTATAACAGGAGTCCCCAAATCTCTCTCTAAAAATATCAACACGCAAAACACTCCTGAAATAATAAGGGGAATAAAAATACCGTAGAACACACTTTTGGCTTTATCTCTAAAATATGCGAAGTATACTGACAGGTCAAGAATTACAACAAACTTCGCAAACTCTGATGGTTGCAATTTGAAGCCTCCTAAAAGTTCAATCCACCTCTTTGCTCCATTAACTTGGTCTCCAAAGCCCAATACAATTATAAGTAATACAATAACTATTCCATTTAACAATACTAATCCCAGTAGTTTCATCTTGTCCTTATACTCAATGTATGAAAATAAAAAAAATGAAAAGAGCCCTACAAAAAAAATTACTAATTGGCGAGAGAGAAATTCCTGTGAATGCAGTCTTATACCATCAACACTATAGCCAATAGCTATCCCTATTAAATATAGTATTACAGATATAGTTAATAACCAGGATGCTTCTCTCCTCATATGTCACCTCCTATTATTTTTTTCACACATTCTTTATAGTGATTTCCTCTAACTTCAAAGTTAGGGTACATATCAAAACTTGCACAACCAGGTGAAAGCAAGACTACACAACCATCATATGATTTCTTCCAAGCTAATTCCACAGCTTCCTCCATCGAGGAAACCCTCGCGAACTGAACAATACCTGAGAAAGTATCCTCAATTTTTTTAGCATCTTCTCCAATCGTAATCAGAAAAACTACTTTTGTACCCACTAAATCCTTCAATGAATCGTATCCATAACCTTTTCCCCTTCCCCCCGCTATAAGTATCAAAGGAGCCTGGAAGCTTTCCAAAGCCACTCTAAGACTATCAACATTAGTTGACTTTGAATCATTATAAAATTTCACCCCTCCCTTCTCTCCCACGAATTCAATCCTATGGGGTACACCTCTAAATAAGCCCATCTCCCTGAAAACTTTTTCCGGTTCTGCTAATTTTCCTCCTAACATAGCTAATACTGAGAGAGCATTAGCAATGTTATGCCTTCCTGGAAGTGGTATCTCCTTAACTCCTCCTACGACCTTATCTTTAAAATATATAGCACCATCAGCTTCCAATTTATCCACCCATACACCATTCTTCAAAGGATTAGAAATAGAAAAATAACGGATCTCCACTTCTGGAGGCACGCACATCTTCCTTGTCCAATAATCATCGAAATTAAGAATAGATAAGTCTCCCTTTTCTTGATTCTCAAATATTTTATTCTTTATTTTCGCATACTCTTCTATGCTACCGTGCCGAGATAAATGGTCAGGTGTAACATTCAGAACTCCCGCTATCCATGGATGGAAGTACTTAGAGTATTCAAGTTGATAGCTACTAACTTCTGCTACAATATGAGAAAAGTTTTCCGATGATAGAGCGACCTCCGAAAGAGGGACATCTATGTTTCCTGCCAAAGCAGGCTCATACCCTAAATTCTTAATAGTATGGTAAATCCAAGTAGCAACCGTCGTTTTTCCATTTGTCCCTGTCACTGCTATTATGGGTTTTTCAATAAAAAAAGTAGAAAAGTCGAATTCACCCAAAACAGGAATCTTATTAGCAAAGGCGGACTTCAATATAGGAATATTTGGAGGTACTCCAGGGCTTACTAATACAATGTTAACATTATCTAACAATTCTATAGGATGCCCTCCAAAATGACATTTCACCCCAATACTTTTCAGAATTTCTGCTGATTCCGAAAGTTCTTTTTCTTCTTTTACATCAGTTACAACTACCTGTTTCCCTAATTTCAACAATAGCTTAGAGACTGAAATACCCGATTTTCCTGCCCCTATAACTAATGCTTTCTTAAAATTTAATATTTCACATTGATCTTTAGTTTTCATATTCACCGCAATTTAAGTGTTCCGAGGCTCAATAAAGCAAACAATAGTGCAATTATCCAAAATCTCAGAGTAACTTTAGTTTCACTCCAACCAAGTAATTCAAAATGATGGTGAAGAGGAGACATCCTAAAAATTCTCTTGCCCGTGAGCTTAAATGAAGCCACTTGAAGAACTACACTTCCAGCCTCCAATACAAAAATTCCCGCAACCAACGGGAGTAGAAGTTCTTGCTTCGTCAATAAAGCCATAGTTCCTATAGCACCGCCGAGAGAAAGTGAACCCGTATCACCCATAAATACTTCTGCAGGATGGCAATTATACCAAAGAAAACCCAATCCCGCCCCCAACAACGCCGAACCAAAGACGAAAAGTTCGCTTGCCTCTGGCACATAAGTAATAAACAGGTACCTACTCCAATCAGCTCTACTAACTATATAGGCAATCGCTGCATAAGCCATAATTGAAATCGTTGAAGAACCAATTGCTAATCCATCTAACCCATCTGTTAGATTTACCGCATTAGACATACTCATAATTACTAAAACGACGAAAAAGATATAGATTACACCAAGTGAAATAAACAAATTTTTGAATCCTGGAACGCCTACACTTGTGTGCAAATCACTTTTTGAAAGATAAAAAGCCCCTTTAAATACATCTTCTATTATTAATCTCCCAAGCCTCTGTGTTTGATTAGGTATCTTTGGCTTTTCAAGTGACAAGTAATACTTAGTTTCCTCCCTAAGGTCTTTTCCTAACCAAGTATGCCTGTTTTTCCACTCGGGTTTATCTATAAGCTGGTTTAGAGCCCTTAGTATTAGTAACTGTTCTTCTACCTGTAGTTCAGAATCATAGTTCAAATTAAGTAGATGTTGTCGAAGGTCTTGTTGTAAAGAAGAAAAAATAATTCGTATCTCCTTGGAATTATTGTTCTCCTTGAGACCTTGGGAAACATACTGTTGAAGCAGTTGCCAATCCTTCACATCAGACAAGGAGAAATATGTAGCTCCGGGGGTAACAGGAAAAAAATATAGATACACACCCAAAATAAGACCTATAAGAGCTTGACCAATCATTTTTTGACGAGGGGTTAATCCATCATTATGCCTTTTCCTAAGCTTTATATAATCATCTGCACCTCCGAGTAAACCGAGAGTTAAAAAGACAAATAGAGAAAGCCAAAGTAGCCTATTATCCAGCCTACCCCAGATAATCAAAGTGAGGAGAGTCGAAAATATAATCATTATTCCCCCCATTGTAGGTGTCCCTGCTTTACCCTTGTGAAGCTGGTGTAAATCAGGAACATAGTCCTTTTTTATGAATTGACCTATTTTTAGCTCCCTTAATTTTCCTATTACAAAAGGTCCGGAGAGAATGGTTACTAAAAAAGCGGTAAAAACAGCTCCACCTGCCCTAACTGTATGATAGGTAAGAACATTAACCAAATCAAAAAAAGGCACCAGCAATATCGCAAGATAATACAACATGGTTATTCACTCTTTAGATATTCGATTACTTTTTCCATCTTCATTCCCCGAGAACCCTTAATTAGTATCCAAGCACCTTGTGGAACTTCTGACTTAATCGCATCAGCAATATCTTTGTGGCAATCAAACCTATAAATTTTATTCACGCCCGTTTCTCTTGCCCCTTCCGCTACTTCATCAGAGTATTCACCATACAGAAATAATGTGTTAACTCTCTTTTTCCCGACTTCTCTTCCAACCTCAAAATGCCACTTCTTCGCTTCATTTCCTAATTCAAGCATATCTCCCAAAACTGCACATTTAAAACTCTCCTTAGCTTTCAAAGATAGATACTCGATAGCAGAAAACATACTCAGTGGGTTAGCATTATAGGAGTCGTCTATAACATGTAAATCATGAATATCTAAAATCTTTATTCTACCTACACGGTTATACGCTTCTAATAAAACTGTTTCATCTACCTGTATACCATGCCTCAATGACACAGCTATAGCCAGCAAAAAGTTATAAACATTTTGACTTGAACATAAGGGGATAATTAATTTCCCAACCGGCTCAACATCCATTTCCATCTTTTCCTCAGACACAACCTTTAAAGATTTGAGCACAACATCGCCGTTAGTTCCGTAGTAGGTTTTACTAACCGGTAGAGACTTTGCAATATCCAAAATATATTTATTATCCGAGTTTACATAGAAATGTCCCCAAGGAGGTAAAACCTCCGCAATTTTCATCTTCTCTATAGCCACATTAGCTACTGAATGTAGTTTTTCTAAGTGAGCCGGACCAACCACAGTAACAGTTGACTCGTCCGGATAAGCAATAGCACAAAGTTCAGCAATATCTCCGGGTTTACCCGCACCCATCTCAATTACTGCCCAATCAGTGGAAATATCAATTTCCAGTAAAGATAAAGGACATCCTATCTCATTGTTATAATTACCGTGAGATGAGACAACCTTATACTTTTGTCTTAAGAGAGCAGTAATAATTTCCTTTGAAGTAGTCTTTCCACACGAGCCTGTTAACGCAAAGACTTTTACTGGATAATTATTACGATGCCACCGAGCAAAATTTTGAAGAGCTCTTAATGTATTATCCACCTTAATATGAGGAACACTCACATCTTTTGTTACAACTACTGCTGGTGCCCCTTTCTTTATTGCTTCCTCTACATAGCTATGTCCATCCACTTTTGCCCCGGGAAAAGCAAAAAAGATTTGCCCCGGGTAAATCTTTCGAGTATCTATAGAAACACCACTAAACCGTTGAGAACCGTCACAATTGATATAACCGCCTACTACATCACTAAATTCTTTTAATGTATATTCCCAAGGCATGTTCTCTCCTTCAGATACTTCCTAGCTACTTCTCTATCATCAAAAGGAATTTTCTTATCCCCAATAATCTGATATGGTTCATGTCCTTTGCCTGCAATAATAACCATATCGCCTTTACTTGCAAAATTTACAGCAAATCTAATAGCTTCTTCTCGATCCTCTATCACAAAAAAATCTTTCCCTTTATTTCTACCTGCACTCAACACTCCTTTCTCGATTTCTGCAATTATTTCCATAGGGTCTTCATTTCTTGGATTATCAGAAGTAACTATCACGAAATCGGACATAATACCCGCAGTGTATCCCATTTTTGGTCTCTTTGCTTTATCGCGATTACCACCGCAACCAAACACTGTTATAATTCTACCCTCCGTTAGTTCGCGAGCAGTTGTGAGAACCTTATTTAGTCCATCTTCAGTATGTGCATAGTCCACTACTACAGTAAAATCGGTTGACTCATCAATTATTTCAAAACGACCTGGAACCTTCCTTAAAGTCTCCAAGCCTCTTTTGATATACTCCCATTCAATACCGAGAACCTTCGCAATTGCAGAAGCACATAAAGCATTAAGCACATTATACCTTCCGATAAGTGGCATCTTCACATTACATCTTTCAAACCCTGAGTTTATGACGAAAGTAGTACCTCGTTTATCAAGCCTTACATCTGTAGGATGGAAATCCCCTCCATATCCATAGGTAAAAAACTTTAATCGAGGAATTTCCAAAAAAAATCTTCCATATGGGTCTGAAATGTTTACAACACCACAGCCATTTAACTCCGCAGTTAGTTCGAACAATTTCAACTTCGCTTTCAAATAATCTTCCATTGTCTTATGGTAATCAAGGTGGTCCTGAGTAAGATTAGTAAAACCGCAAACATTAAAACGAATCCCCGTAACACGGTCTTGAGCTAAGGAATGACTACTTACCTCCATAACTACATGAGAAATCCCTTTCTCTCTCGCTTTCGAAAAGAGGTAAACGAGGTCTTCTGCAAAAGGGGTAGTGTGAACTGCTTCTATATATTCATCATCTAACTGGTATCCGAGGGTACCGAACCTACCTACTTTTACCTGCCTCTCTTTCAGAATATTCTCAATCATATATGTCACAGTAGTCTTACCATTAGTACCTGTAATCCCTATTACAACCATATCTTTAGTAGGATCCCCCGCCAATATATGAGCCAACTCAGATAAGAACTTTCGTGGTTCCCTACTTATAAAATAAGGTATTTTTAACCTATCAACTTCGAAACGAACTTCGGACGGCAAGACCTTTCCTCCTACAATAGCAACCGCTCCTTTACGCAATGCTTCGGGAATATACTTATATCCATCAGTGTGCTCACCAACAATAGCTACAAATATAAAGTTTTCCTTTATTCTTTTAGAATTTTCACTAACCCCAATAATGTTAGTATTTTCCCACTTACTTTGAGGAATTAAATTCCACTTACTCACTATGTAAGAAAGTTCTAACATTCTTAATAAAGCTCCGTTCCAATTAATTATTCATTGACAGATTACTAATATCATTTGAGAGCTCTATTACACAGACATCCACTCCCTCTATAGAGTCCCCGGGTAAGGGATACTGTTCTACAACTCTTCCATAGCCATTACACTCGTAGCCGAGTCCTAAACCTTCTAAAATTTCCATTGCTTGCAATTTCGTCAAACCAATTAAATTAGGCATAGACCTCTCGAGTTTCGACCGAGCTACTATGTACTCAATGTCCTTAGGGTTAAAAAGTCCTAATATCTCTAATTCACTATTCTTATCACCAAAACGATTACCTGATAAACCATCTTTATCAGTTAACTGAGTTCTTTCCAAGGGTCTATTTTCTGATTCTCCCGCATTTGCGGTCTTCTTATCAGAAATTTCCCCAGGTATAATAGGTTCTAACTCTGCAAGGTTAATAGTATCATTATCATCATTATAACTCTCTTGTGCAAGAAATCCATCTCTTTTGACCTCTTTCATATCCAAAGGCTCAGGTGGAACATTCAAATATGTCAGAGTATGATAAACCACATTCTTAAACACAGGACCACATACATAACCCCCAAAACGAATCTTCGATTGGGGATACCTTATAACTATAACCACAACGATGCGAGGGTTTTTTAGAGGAGCAAAACCAGCAAATAACGATATAATTCTATTTGGGTCATATCCCCCGCCCAAGTCGGCAGGCTTTGCCAAATGAGCAGTGCCAGTTTTGCCACCCGCTTTATATTCAGGGATTAATGCTGACTTACCAGTTCCTTTCAAAATCACTTGGTGGCATAACATTTTCATCTTCTCTGCAGTTTCTTCACTTATAACCCTTTCTCTTTTAACTTCGTGTCTATACACAACTTTAAATTCTTTCGGTTGATTATCTGACTTGTCCTTCAATATGCCATCCAATTTTTCAGATTCATCATTTGAGCCCTGATTTAATTCATTTATGGCGCTATCTAATCCATCACCGGATGCTTCCTCTAACTCAGAAACAACTTTATCTACGATGTAGGCATCAACCAAATATCCACCATTAGCTATTACTGCGTAGGCTCTTGCAAGTTGCAAAGTTGTTACTGCCACAGCATATCCTATGGACATAGAACTTAAAGTAGTCAGAGCTGTATTAGTTGAAATAGCTCCCATCCGTTCGTTTTGAAAGTCATCACTAGCCTTTTGACCAAAACCAAATTTTCTTATATAATCCTTAAGACTATCCAGACCGACGAGCATTCCAACCTTTACAAAAGCAACATTACTCGACTGTTCAAAACATTCCCAGAAAGAAGATACATACATTGCGTGTACATCTCTAATCACTTTCTTGCCTACTTTAAGCCTGCCTCCTTCGCAATCAATAGATGTATACAAATCTACTTTACCTTGCTCTAACCCAGCAGAAGCAGTGACTATCTTAAATGTCGAACCAGGCTCGAAACACTCTGAAATTACTTTGTTTTTGAATGCATCCTGTCTACTTGCAATAAGTAGATTAGGGTCGTATGAAGGTCTTGACGCAATCGCCAAAATCGCCCCAGTATGCGGATCAAGAACTACCCCCATACCATCTTCTGCATAGCATTCCTCTATTCTCTTATCTAACTCTTTCTCTAAACAGGTTTGGATTTCCATATCTATAGTAAGACAAACATCATTTCCTTTAGGAATATCTGTCACTAAATTAACTTTTCCATTATCTTGTTTTGTTTTGGCGGGGTCCACAGGATTTGGAGATAAATACTTTTCCAGCTCAAGCTCTAATCCATCTTTTCCTTCGAACCTCGAAATTCCCCCCTTGTCGTTAAAAGATGCAAACCCTATTATATTTCCTGCTATCTCTTTATG
>JAOAHN010000008.1 GCA_026415215.1 Candidatus Hydrogenedentota bacterium | reverse complement strand
CAGTAGATAGCATGATCTCAGCTGATAAACACACCTTACATCTCGTAAACTCCCGCTTCTCTTCACTTATTTTCGCACTCTTTATGACGCTTTTGTTCTCTTTAAACAATTCATCGGATTCTTTCCCCTTGCTCATAGGATGTCTCCTAAAATGTCTTTCTATCTTACTTAATTCATAATATCACAGAATAAAAAAAATGGTGCATTTTTTTGAGAAAATTTACATTTGGCACAACTGCTATTGTTATAATTACCTATATCTATATTGGGATAGAAGATATACTGGTAAAATAGGAATACAAAACTATGTTAAAAAGGTTAATTTTCATTACTGTTGGAGCTGTGTTAATTACCGGAAGTATATCTGCGATAGTACTCTACAGAATGCCAGATACATATACTGCGACCGCATACCTAGTAATGAATCCCATTCCGCTAACTACACAGGACTTTGTTCCAAGCATTCTAACCGACCGTGGAGATGTGCCTTATAGGGTAAGTTTTGTAACTTTAAATGACATTCCCCCCTTTCCCGCTCCGGATTATGAGCAGATATACATGTCAGATGAAATAGTAGAACAGGTCTTACTATATGTTTCAGAAAAAGATGAGTATAAAAAAGAGAAACTCAGTAGAACCAAGTTAAGAAAATCAATGAACATTAAAACCAGAATTTTCTTTCAAGGAGCCAACCAAATCCAATACCAAAGAATCATAGTATTAAGTTTTACCTCCACTAATCCCGAACTATCTGCGGAAGTATGTAACTACTGGGTCGAATTAGGCATGAAAAAAATAGAAGAACTGAGACAAAACCCTCTCAAAGAAGGCTTAGAATACATAGAACAAACTTTAGCCGAGAAAGAGAATCAACTCAATGAAAAAACTGAGTCATTGAAAAAATTAGAATCTTCTGTGCACATTCCAAGCCTTGAACAAAGGATCCAAGACCTTGAGAATCAAGTTACTAACTTTAGAATTCAAAAAGCTAACATTGATTTAGAAATAGAAAAACTCACAAAAGAAATAGAGTTAACATCAAATTTAGATTCTCCAATAGATAATGAGCAGATACCCAATAATGAGGAATCTCTCCCCAAAATCGTCAACCTGCAAAAGGAAATACAAATTAAAAATGCAGAAAAAGAGAGCCTTCAAAAGTTAATTGAGCAAATGGAGTTAGAACTTGGAGAACTTCGAAGAAACTATGCCGATAAAAAACAAGAAAAACTGTCTTTAGAAAACGAGATTATGTTAATACGACAAAATCTAAACAATCTTAAAGTAACTCGCGATAATGTTCTCATAAACCTTGCAGCAAAATCTCAATCTGAATTGAGATTCGCTTCTAAATCCTTGACCCCTCGCCAAAAATCTGGACCGCCCCGAACACTATACCTTGCCTGTATCATAGTTTTAACTATTGTAGTAGCTCCGAGTATCTATATTGGAACTCTCGTATTAAATTACTACCTTAGTAAGTTAGAAAAAGACTTTCTTCCTTCAGCTTAGATTTTGATAGATGAAATTTCAACATAGTACCAAAGCTCACAAAAAATCTGGAACCATTGAGGGAGCTTTCTGGTCTTGGCTTAGCACAGTAGTAAATCTTATTGCTCTTCTTGTTGTAGGAAAACTCATCGCCGTTTACCTTCCTAAGGAACAAGTCGCCATTTTCTCCTTACTTCTCGTGTGGTCAGACGGACTGACCCTCCTATTCGGCTATGGACTACAAGTTTCCATTCCAAAAATCATAGGTGGTAGCTCAGATTCCGAAAAAAGCACTGTATCAAAAAGTATACTAACTTTTGTGTTTCTGAATTCTATTCTAATATCCGCATTACTCTTCTTAATATGGTTCTTCTCTATGAATACTCAGGGAAAACTCCTCAGCTATTTTCAATCATCCATAATATATCCTTATTTCTGGCTAATCCCTATTTTGTTTGTATCTGCGATTTTGCGAGATACCCTTTTAGCAAATCTATCAGGATTTCAAATATTCGGGAAAAGAGCAGTAGGGGTTACTTTAGCATCAATATTACAAATAGTTACATCATTAGGAGTTTTAATATTAATAAGGGGAGGAGTAATTGCTTTAGCCATAGCATACACTTTAAGCTACTTTGTCGCTTCCCTATTCCTATTTTATTCTCTTCCACACTCATCTCTTGCAAAGTTTCGATGCTCTCATGTAACTTCTGCAATAAAATTTAGCTGGATTTTATGGATAAATTCAATCCTAAATTACTTAGTACAGAGATTTGACACTATACTATTTCTATATCTAACAGGGAATCCTGCTCAAGTAGCTATATACGAGATGGCAAAAAGGCTCTGCCAGTTGGCATCCCGAATGTTAAATTCTCTATTGTTACCTTATCTCCCTAAAATTTCTGAACTTTTATCAGAGGGGAAAGATATAGAAGCCACCAAATTTTTTACTCAAGCACAAATCTCCATTGCTACCATAAGTCTTTTCAGTTTGTTCCTACTTCCATTGATTCAAAAATATTTAATCCTATTTCTTTTTTCCGCGGAATATCTGGAAATTACTACGGTCCTATCCCCACTAATAGCGGGTGTTGTGATAGCAGTGTTAACCGGAATATCTGGCCAGACACTGATAGCTTCTAATCGTCCCTATCTTGTAACATTGACAAATATAGGTACCGTTATTATAAGTATAGGGATGAATTTTATCCTCATCCCAAGGTTCGGCTTGCCCGGAGCAGGCTGGTCAGCTTTAATAAGCTTTGCCTTCTCATTCCTAAGCCAAACCCTATGGGTAAGAAAAACCTCCCTTAAATTCGAGTGGAAACATGTTTTAACAACACAAATATTTCTGGGTATTTTCCTTGCTCTCTCATTAATGAACCAAACTATAACAGTAAAGTTATTAAATGTAATCCTGATTTCAATATTACTTATAATATCTATCAAGTATGACTTTATACCCTACCGAACTATCACCGAGAAGATTTCAGAACTTTTAAAAAAAAGAATTTGATGGAGGCAATAAATGCAATCAATTATTATTCTCGGAGTGATAATAACCCGAATCTTAGGGACTCCTAATATGGACCTCTCTAAATTTATAGGCGAGCAATGGTTTGGATTATATCTAAACCAGAATAAAGTTGGCTATATGTGTCAGAAAGTCGCATTAAATGATGAAGGAAACCTGCTAATCACAGAGGAAGGAACCTTTAAAATAAACATGAGCGGCGTAAAACAAGATATGAAAATTTTATCAATCAGAACTTATTCAAGTTCTGGAAACTTAATCTCAATAAAATACGAAATGAGTGATGCAATATCTACCACCGAGTTTATCGCATCAGCTATCAACGGGCAATTAAAACTCACAAAAACTATAGCGGGCCAAACTACAGAAAAAATTCTACCCCCTCCCAAGGAAACAGTAAAAGACGCCCTAAAATTTCAAATCTGGATGAGAGAAAAGCCTGAGCTAAATGCAGAGCTTATCTCATTCTACTTCGAACCTCTCTATGAACAGGAACTAACCTGCGTTTCAACTGTAGAAAACATAGAAGAAAGATTCTTTAATGGAGCACCGACAAAAGTTTACAAAATCAAAACCAAAATAAACATAATTAACCTTGAACAAACTTCGTATGTTACAGAAAACGGTTTAGTTCTCGAAGATATGGCAGGTGAAATATTTACCATGAGATTGGAACCCATGGAAGTTGCAAAAGATGTAACATACAGTAATGATGTGTTAGTCTCAAACGCCGCTATTGTAGATAAACAAATTTCTAACCCAAGAACCAGAGAAACCCTAAAACTCATAATAAGAGGGCCTCTCAAGGAATCACATCTGTTTTGCGATGAAAGACAACAACTCGTAGCAAATGGAGACCACTTTATTTTTACTGCAAAAAAAATCGATCCTAACGCTATACTCAAAATTCCATATCCGATACAAGATGAAGAGGTTAGAAGATGGAGTGAACCAAGCAGTTTTGTCCAAAGTGACCATCCAGAGATGAAAAATAAGGCAAAAGAAATAGTTGAGGATACTAAAGATACCTGGGAAGCGGTAAAAAAACTATGTGATTGGGTCAACAATAACATGCGTACAACCTACTCAGCCCAGCTTACTAACTCCCTCGATGTTTTACGCCATCTTGAAGGAGACTGCACCGAACACAGTATACTTTTTGTTGGCTTAGCGCGAGCACTTGGAATTCCCGCAAGAGAAGTATCAGGTCTGGTATATGTTGACCATCCCAAACCAGGGTTCTACTTTCATCAATGGGCAAAGGTATGGGTCGGAAAATGGATTGATGTTGATCCAACATTTGGCCAAACGACAGTAGATGTTACGCATATTAAAATAGGCGAGGGAGACTTAATCGACCAGATCAAACTTATTCCTCTTATAGGAAAAATCCAAATAAGTGTGGTAGAGTAAACTCCCCCTTTCATTGCCTATTTTCAAGTAACTAATCATTACTAAGGTAATAAGGGCCTTCCATTAATTATCACATCACATGTAATCCTTGTTAAATCCCTATAGTCTCACTTGATAACCTAACAAAAAAATATTAAAGATATTCAATTTTGTACACATAACTAAACTATAAAAAAGTTATTTATAATTTATACCATTCAAAAAAAAATAATTAATTTCAAATTTTATTTTAGTATTGACAAAATAATTGAGTTTTTATATAATAGAAAAGGTGAAAAATGTAAAAATAGTTGTGAGCCCTGCACAACTATAAAGTAGTAATCAAAAGGCTCTCCAGGGCAGAGCCAAAGCAAAAGGAGTTTTATTATGCGTAAAAAAGGTTTTACTCTAATCGAATTGTTGGTAGTAATTGCTATCATCGGAATCTTAGCGGCCATTTTATTACCTGCATTAGCAAGAGCAAGGGAAGCGGCACGAAGAAGTAGCTGTCAAAACAATCTCAAACAGTGGGGATTAGTGTTTAAAATGTATTCAAACGAAGCAAAGGGCGAGCGTTTCCCGCCTATGCTCGTTACTGACGCTGCAAGAGTAAATTGTGACCAAGCTCCTGCATATCCGCCGACAGGTGAAATAGGTCTTGTTGCTGCGGGACCCAACCCAGCGGTAATCTACCCTGAGTATTTAACAGATCCTGCAATCATTTTCTGCCCCTCAGACTCAGCTGAAAAGCCCGGTATGGAGAAAAACCCTGTTACTGGCGAGGTTGAACTTACCATTCCTTGTGACGATGCGGTAAAGGGAATGGCTATTGTAGACTCAAGTTACAATTACATAGGATATGTACTCGACCTTTGCGATGCAAATGATCCTACATTGCTTATGGATGTTAGCCAACTTGTAACCTTAGTAGGGGGATCTTTAGCTGACCCTACTTATCCATACGGACCGAGACAACTTGTCGAGGCTATGTTATATTTCCTCGGAGTATATTTACAAAATCCCACAGAAGCTAAGAGAAGAGTAGATGAGGATATCCAAGTTACCCAAGGGTTTGGCAACGGCAGACAATCTACCATCTACAGATTAAGAGAAGGCATTGAAAGATTCCTTATCACGGACATTAACAACCCAGCTGCATCAGCAAAAGCCCAGAGTGAGACATGGATAATGGCTGATACAATTGCAACAACGCCTGACCACTACAACCACATCCCAGGTGGTTCAAATGTGCTCTATATGGACGGACATGTTGAATTTAGAAGATACATTAGAGATGGAGACCAGCCGGTAAACGGTGCTGTAGCGAATGTGATAGGCGTAATTCTTACATCTCAAAACATAATGTAATCCTTGGCAATACTTTACCTGATCAAAGGAAGTAGTAATTAGGTAAAAGCCCTCGCAAGTCCCCGGATTTTAAAGATATGGTCCGGGGACAACTTTTTTCTATTTAAGTTAGTAAGAACATCAGCATTTACTTATTTAAGCTCAGTTGAAATAATCACAGTAATTAAATAATAATTTAAGCATGTTTGTATTTAACGGGTCGAGAAAAACAGATAATTAAAATACACTATAAAACTTATGACCTGGAGGTATTCAGAAATATGAAAAATTACTATATAATTGTACAATTGTGCTTCATTTTAGTATTAAGCATAATATTTCTATCTTGTATTCCTTCTCAACCACCACAAAAAGATCCCGATATCTCCTCCCAAGGACAAACCGCTGTAAAAGAAAGTGCTCCCCCCAAGGTAACTGAGAAAGAAACTCCTTCTGCTAATACCCCAACTACCCAACAGAATTCGGGACAAAATATACCCTCACAACCTGCACCACAGAAATCTCGACAAACTCTAAGTATCGGCGCCCCGGGTAAAGGAATCCCTTACTCAGTCCAAATTACTCCTCTCGCAAATGAGGAAGGGTTTGCGGTCCAGGGGTCACTCGGATTAAGCGGAACTATAACTCGACCAGAAAAAGATAAAGACATTTGGGTATTTGCAGGTCAGTTCGAGTTTCCTTCTGACAAATACAAACTGGTAAGAATAGACTATAACATCATGAATGCGCCACTTAGCTATCTTAGTGGTAACAAAAATTTACCCCCTGATTTTTCAGCTCAGGTTATTATATTAATTTCCCTCGCGATACCTCCGGACGCAAAGGATGAAAAAGGGGATTTCAAAACTCCTTTCAAGGTTGAGATGACCCTACCGAAGAAATCTGAATTCGTGATAACAATGATTTCAGAAACCTAATAAAAAATCTTAATTGAAGATGAATGGAAACAAAAAAACCGAGTGTTAGTCCAAATTCTATTATTAATCCTGGCGAAGAAAGTGTCCAAGTACTCTCCTCAAAACTACCAAAACCTAAGTTAAAAGAGCTATTGAAAAAGTATAACATACGGCTCAAAAAAAGATTGGGACAAAACCTACTCCTTGACGATAATATAAATAGGATAATGGTAGAGTGCGCTAACCTCACTCCGGATGACTATGTTATAGAGGTAGGGGCAGGTTTGGGCTCACTAACCTGGCATATAGTTCAGTATGTAGGAATGCTCTTAGCAATAGAAATTGACCCATCTTTTATCCCCTGTCTCCAAGACCGATTCGGACACCTTCCCAATATAAGGATTTTTCGAGGGGATATATTAAACCACGAATTAGAAGAATTGGTAAGTGAATTTTTACCCAATGGCAAAAGATACAAAATGTTGTCTAACCTCCCCTACTATATCACTACTCCTATTCTCTTCCATTTTCTCGAGAGCCCTATTAAATTCGAGCGGATTGTAGTAATGGTTCAACACGAAGTAGCTCAAAGGATGTGTGCGACTCCGGACTCAAAAGACTATGGAGTACTCAGCCTTGCCGTCCAATCATTGTGCAATGTAGACATAGTTCATTTTGTCCCACGCACTTGTTTTGTCCCTAAGCCGGATGTAGACAGCTGTATAGTTAGGCTTAGAAAAATAGAGCCTCCTATAATAGACTTAGCAAAGAGAAAAAAAATTATAAATGTTATCAAAGTAGTATTTTCACACAGAAGAAAAACCCTTAAAAATGCTTTGGGTAATTCACCACAACTTAAAATAGGTGTGAAATTGGCTTCTGAGGCCTTACGTCTCTCAGGTATCGACCCTCAGCTCAGACCCGAAAAACTATCTTGGGATGATTTTGTTAGACTAACTGACAATATAGAAAGATTGAAAAAAGAAACTCTTAAGGAGTAATCTAATTAGGGTGGGAAATGTAAAATTTCCCTAAAAACTATCTTATGAACAACCCAATAAGCCAAATAGAATCTAAGGTAATTCAGAGTTTAGATAGCGGTGTAATAGTCATAGACCCAACTGGTGTTGTGCTAATTATAAATCCATCAGCAATAAAACACCTTAAAGTGTCACCCACTTTGTTAGTTAAAGGAACAAACCTCTTTGAGTTAGAACAATTGAGTTTTTTTAGGGATATATATGATGAACTAATTAACGCAGAGGTTATTTCAAGAAGAGAAATAACAGTGGAAGACAACAATGAAACTTTTACAATAGGTTTAACAGCAACTCTTCTACGAGAAGAAGGTTATGTCCAAGGAGCAGTTTTCTTGTTTACCGATCTCACTGAGATAAAGAGGCTCCAACATGAAACTGAACTTAACAGACAACTTGCACAAATAGGGGAATTAACTGCTGGAATAGTTCATGAATTTAGAAATCCCCTCGGAGTTATCTCCGGCATGGCGGAGTTAGTCTTAGAAAAAGTAAGTGATAAACCCGACCTTGCTCAAAAAATTCAGATAATCATTAATGAGACCAATTACTTAAATCTTTTAGTTTCCCAATTCTTAAGCTTCGCCAAACCACAAGAAGTAAATATTCAAAAAAATCTTGTCGACTACATTCTCCAAAGAGCTTTGTTGCTCTGCAATCACCTTATTAGTAAATACGATGTGAAAGTTAAAGTAGAAGAAATCCCCAAGGAATTACACTTCGTATATGCGGATTCGGAGAAGGTAGCCCAAGCATTAGCTAATATAATTAGGAATGGAATTGAAGTGCAATCAAATGAGGAGAATAAAGAAATTAAGATTTCCATTAGAAAAATGAATGAGTATATTGTGTTTAGGATTGAAGACAATGGCCCTGGATTACCCAAAAAGTTAAAGAAGAACGAGTTATTTAAACCATTTGTAAGTCTCAAAAAAGGTGGCACGGGACTCGGTCTATCAATCGTCCATAGGATTGTTACTATTCACAACGGCTTTGTAAACTGCGGAGATAAGTCACCTAAAGGTGCTTTTTTCGAGATCGCCATACCTCAAAATCCTTCAGAAAAGTCATATCATAGCGATATATATCCGAATATAGAATAGAATGATAGTCTCTGTTTTTCCATTCGAGGTGATATACTTTAGGTCGCCACAACCCTACCGAGAGATCTACAATTTCCAAATTCAAAAGAGAACCAGTTTAGCCAACAATGAAGCCGGAGAATGTTTAATATTACTCGAACATTTCCCAGTATATACTGCTGGGAAAAATTTCCAGTCTCAGCACCTTTTAATCTCCCCACTCGAATGTGAGCAAAAAGGTATTCCTCTTATTCACACTGATAGAGGCGGAGATATTACCTATCACGGGCCAGGTCAACTTGTAGGGTATCCAATAACCTCTTTAAGAGAAAGAGGCCTTACAGTCCATCAATATCTTAGAATGCTGGAAACTATTATAGTTGAGTGCATTAATCGATTCGGAATCAATGCCACCGTGAACCCTCCTTACACTGGTGTATGGATAGAAAATCGTAAAATATCTGCTATCGGGATTGGAGTTAAAGACGGGATAACTTATCATGGTTTTAGCATAAATGTAAATCCAGACTTCACACCATTTCAATGGATAATTCCCTGCGGTATTGATGACAAGCCCTTAACCTCCATTCTAAACGAACTCCCTCCTAATGCAAAGTGTCCTTCAATCCCAGATATAATAGAAGTTATAATTCCCATCTTTATGAAACACTTCGGAATAGAGAAAGTTAAAAGGGTTGTCTATTAAAACTCTCAATACCCAAATTTATTTTATCTAATGCCATACTACACGCTTTACAGATTAGAGAAAGACAAGTAATAGCACAAAAGAGTTACGGGAAAATCTATTAACTATATTCTGAGATACCCCCCGCTCGGTATATTCAGGAGTAAATTACGCAATCCTCAAATTTCTCCTAAAACACAACTCCCTGAAGAGGTGTCAAACAATCCCTCTAAAGCTTCGCTTCTATCACAAAAAATAACAGAGATTTAACCCCACTAAGAGAGTACATGTTGTAATAAAATTCTACATCCAATCAGTATAAGAATCAAGGCGCCTAAAACTTCTATCCACTTCCCGAATTTATATCCCATAAATGAGCCTATCCTCATACCCAGCAAAGTAAAAAAACTGGTAGTTAACCCTATCCAAAAAGCAGGAAACCAAACTGAAACTCCGATTATAGAAAAAGTTAAACCCACCGCGTAGGCATCAATACTAGTTGCTATAGATAAAACAATGAGAGATAACCCCCTTGTAGGGTCTCTCCCATCATACTTTTCAACCACCTCCTGCTTTTTTTCTTGTTGAACATCTCTTTCGGATACGGATTGATATATCATCTTAATCCCTAATCCTACTAATATAAAGAACGCCAACCAATGATCGTAATCTGAGAACCATTTACCTAATTGATTCCCTGTCGCCCAACCTAATATGGGCATTATCGCTTGGAAAAGGCCAAAATGAAAAGAAAGTCGAAAGGACTGCCGAGGGGAGATTCTTTTAAGGTAGGCACTTATACCCATAGAAACCGCAAATGCATCCATAGACAATGCAATAGCAATTCCTGCAAGAACCAAAGGTTCTAACATTCTTTAGTTTTTCTCCTTGACTTAATTACAAAAAAAATGCCCCTACAACCGAAAAGATATGATAACGAATTAAAAGACAGGCATCATTTTAAGGGTAAACCCATCACATAACGGTGTATGGATTGAGCAGCTATTTTAGCCTGTCCCATTGCACTTATTACAGTAGCAGCTCCCGAGACAATATCACCACCCGCAAATACATAAGGAACAGATGTTTGCATAGTATCAGGATCAACTACAATCGTGCCATGTTTGGTTGTTTGCAACTCTGGCATAGTTTGGGGTATAAGCGGATTTGGTTGATTTCCAATAGCAATTATCACTGTATCTACTTCGATTATAAATTCTGAATTAGGCACAGGCACAGGTCTCCGCCTTCCCGAAGAATCAGGTTCTCCGAGCTCCATTCTGATACACTCCATCCCAACTACTCTATGTCTCTCATCCCCAATTATTCTTACAGGATTAGTCAAAAGCATAAACTTGACGCCTTCTTCCTCAGCATGATGGATCTCTTCAGCCCTCGCTGGCATCTGTTCTCGAGCTCGCCTATAAACTATAGTTACATCACCACCTAATCTTAATGCGGTTCTCGCAGCATCCATAGCAACATTCCCGCCACCAATAACCGCCACCTTATCCCTCCTTATTGGCGGAGTATCATATTTAGGGAAAAGAAACGCCTTCATAAGATTAGAACGAGTCAAGTATTCATTCGCAGAGTAGACCCCCACTAAATTCTCCCCTGGGATCCCCATAAACGATGGCAAACCCGCGCCGGTACCTATGAAAACCGCATGATAACCTTCTTCCTCCACCAACTCACGCACAGTGGAATTTCTCCCAACAACATAATTCATTACAAACTCCACCCCTAACCTTTTGAGGTACTCAACTTCTGCCCTTACAATCTCTTTGGGGAGTCTAAACTCAGGAATCCCATACATTAGTACACCACCCGGTTCGTGAAGAGCCTCAAAAATAGTAACATCATGTCCAAGTCTAATCAAATCTCCTGCTACGGTCAAACCTGCTGGACCTGAGCCCACTACCGCTATTCTTTTTCCTGTTTTAGGAGGTATATTAGGTAGCGCTACTTCACCACTCGCCCGCTCGAAATCTGCAGCAAATCTCTCTAACCTTCCGATAGCAACAGGTTCTCCTTTTACACCAAGTATACACTTACTCTCACATTGCTCCTCTTGAGGACACACCCTACCACAAACTGCAGGTAAGGAGTTTTGTAATTTTATATGTTGTGCCGCCTCAATAAACCTACCTTCCCGAATGAGTCTTATGAAACCAGGAATGTCAATATGTACCGGACAACCCTCAACGCAACCGGGCTTTTTACATTCTATGCATCTGGATGCTTCTAAAATGGCAAGTTCAGGAGTATAACCAAATGGAACCTCATCAAAGTTATATCTCCTATCTTCCGGAGCCTGTTCCGGCATCGGCTGACGAGGAACCTTAGCACCTTTTTTTGGTTTAGAAACTTCTGGTGGATTAGATTGAGTCTGACCCTTTTCAAAATTGTCTGACATAGAGGCATTCATACACCTAATTTCCTCAATACATCATACAAGAACAATTATAATGATTATGTTCCAGACCTATAGATACGGGCTTAGATGCACTCACCGCTTGTATCTCTGCATCGCTATACGCCTCTCTTCTATCTCTGACCTCATCCCAATCAACGAGATGTGCATCGAAGAAAGGTCCATCAACGCACGCAAATTTCATCTCACCACCAACTGTTATCCTACACGCTCCACACATACCCGTACCATCTAACATAATTGGATTCAAAGCGCAAACAACCTTCAAATTCAATTCTCGAGTCTCTTCCGCGGTTATCATCATCATAAAGGGACAACCAATTGCAACTACCAAATCAACTTTCTCACCCTGTTTAATCAAACGCTTAAGAGCATCTATTCCATGCCCTTTTTCGCCAAGAGAAGCATCTATAGTAGTTTGTATCAATAAATCACTTACTTGTCTTAGTTCATTTTCGTAATAAGTTAAATAATGACTTCTTGCTTCAGATATACAAATCACCCTGTTTCCTAAGTTGCGAAGTTCACGAGCAAGTCTTCTTATCGCACCTATACCATAACAACCACCAATTAATACAACTGTGCCATAATTCTTCATCTCAAATGGAGTCCCGAGAGGTCCTACTATATGTGCTAATTTCTCTCCTACTCTAACACCTATCATCTTCCTACTGGAGAGCCCTTTTTCTTGAACTACAAGTGTTATAGTGCCCTCTTTCTCATCCCACTCGCAAAGAGTATAAGGAATCCGCTCCGAACTTTCATCAACCATAACAATAACAAATTGTCCTGGCTTAGCCTTTTCAGCGATAGCAGGAGCATAAATTATAAACTCATAGACATTGGGAACTAATTCTCGCTTTGATAACACACTAAACTTTTCTTTTGAGATTCTTCGTTCTTCAATCGAGGCGGAGGGTTCAGAAACATCAAGAGTTTCTTGCTCCTCGTACTTCCTAACCGCAGTTAATCCTAACACATATTCTTCTATCTTATGTCCTCTGAACCAAGTCCTACGCAATTTTAAGTTCCTCGCCGGATCAGGTGCCTCTTTTCTACCTATGGTAAGAGAACTGTCCTGAATCCCAAGTTCTTTAGTAACTTCACTTACCGAAGAATACTCCTTCCAGTTTCCATTGCTAAGCAGTTTAGCTACATCTTGAATAATCTCCCACTCTTGGCGTGATTCTCCAGGCGCATTACACGCCTTTACTAACCTCCTAAACTGATTATTCTTATCAACTATGGTTCCACCCACTTCAGCAAAAACAGCTATGGGATAAACTACATCCGCAGACTTTGTCCATTCAGTATGGAAAATATCCAGTGCGACTACAACCTTAAATCTATTTCTGAGAGTCTGAGGTATAAAATTACCCGTGGTTATAACTGCAGTGACCTCTTCCGGAATATTTTCAAACTTTGCGTAGCCTTCTCTATCCGGTGTCAACTCAAAAAAGTAAGGTGACTTCATAACATCGTTGGTAAACTTTCTAAGAACATGCCTATCTTCCACAGTACTTGTAATATCGCAAATTAAAGCAAAAGATTTACCCTTATAGTCCTTCAACAGATCTGCACATCTCGCTATAGATTCCTCACGAGTTACTGGACGAAGCACCTTATTTATACGAATCAGAGGAGAACGTAAACGCTCGGGACTATTAAGAAATTCAGGTATCGCAAATCTTCCAAGAGCACATATCGGTACATTCTCGTCCAAACTCTTTGCAGAAATTGATTTACCCTTTACCGCATATATGAGAAGTGCACACGCTTCGTCACAATAAATACAGGTAGTTGCGGTTTCCTTATCCGGTGCACCGTGCCACTTGGCGTATTTATCTGAAAGTGCCCCGGTAGGACACACATCTATACAAGAGCCACAAAAAGTACATCCCGCCTCATGTAGATTCTTGCCGAAAGCCTGTCCTATATGAGTTTTACTACCCCTGTGAAGAAAATCGATAACTGGCTTATCCTGATGAAGTTTACATATCCTTACACAACGACCACAGAGAATACATAAATTTAAATCACGGTCTATAAAAGGTTCTGAGCGCTCTACTGGTCTATAATGATACTTTGGAGAGCTAATAATTTCCGCAAGACCCAAATCTGCGGATAGCACTCTAACTTCACATACCTCCTTATTATTACAAGTATGGCAACCTGTAGTAGAGCCTACTTTTTCTGCCCGCGATCTATACCTATCACAAAGCTCACGACGCTCACAAACCAAACATGCACTCGGATGCTCCAACATCATCAAACCCAATATATTTCTTCTAAGCATCCGAAGCGATTCTGTATTCGTCCTAATTACCATTCCATCTTCCACAGGCGTGGTACACGAGGTCGGGTAACCTCGCATACCTTCCACTTCCACGATACAAAGACGGCAAGCTCCAAAAGGAGGTAAAGCGGGGTGGGTACATAGGTGTGGGATAGAAATCCCATTCCTCAAAGCACATTCTAATATCGTTTCCCCCTGTTTTGCCTCTACATCTATTCCATCTATCTTGATATGCACTGTGCTACACCTTTTATATATTAAACAAGTTACTAACTCTATTTCTTTCTTCTCTCTTTAACTGGCTCATATCTAACTCTTGAACCACTCTTCCGATATACCGCAGAGTAAATAGCAGGGCATACACGCCAACATTCACCACATCTTATACACTTTTCTTGATCCACTTTATGGGTTTCTTTTCTTACACCACTTATCGCATTCACAGGACATGATTTAGCACACATTGTACATCCTACGCATCTTTCAGGATCTATGTGATATGAAATTAACGGACCACAAACAAATGCCCTACATTCTTTATTTTTTATGTGCTCTTCATATTCCTCTCTGAAATATTTGAGAGATGTCAAAACTGGATTAGGTGCAGTCTGACCCAACCCACACAGTGACCCCTGTTTCACAGTATATGCCAATGTCTCCAATCTATCTATATCCTCCTTCTCTCCCCTACCTTCACAAATCTTTTCTAAAATGGACAGCATTGCCATTGTGCCGACTCTACAGGGAGCACACTTCCCGCAGGATTCAGCCTGTGTAAAGGACAAAAAAAATCTTGCTATATCCACCATGCAATTATCTTCATCCATTAGAATCATCCCCCCTGAGCCCATTATGCTTCCTGCAGATGTCAAAGACTCATAATCTACAGGAAGGTCAAACATTTCTGCAGGGATACATCCACCTGAAGGACCACCAGTCTGAACTGCTTTCGCCTGCTTATCATTTGCCACACCTCCACCTATCTCGTATATTACCTCTCGGAGAGTAATTCCAAGTGGGACTTCTATTAGTCCCGTCCTCTTAACCTTACCAGCAAGTGCAAAAGTTTTAGTGCCTTTGCTCTTCTCATTTCCAAACTGCCCATACCAATCTGCACCGTTATAAATAATCAAAGGAAGATTAGCGAGTGTTTCTACATTTTGTATAACAGTTGGTTTCCCCCATAGTCCACTTATTGCAGGGAAAGGTGGGCGTGGTCTCGGCATTCCACGATAGCCCTCTATCGAGGCTATCAATGCAGTCTCTTCACCGCACACAAAGGCACCCGCTCCTTTTTTTATAGAAATATCAAATGAGAATCCACTTGCCAATATGTTCTCACCTAACAGACCATGGTCGTACATCTGCTTAATAGCTTTTTCGAGCCTCTGTATTGCAAGTGGGTACTCAGCCCTGCAATATACATACCCGTATCTTGCTCCTATAGTATATCCCGCTATTAACATACCCTCAAGTACAGAGTGAGGGTCTCCCTCAAGTACAGAACGATTCATAAACGCACCAGGGTCTCCTTCATCAGCATTACATACAAGGTATTTCACATCGCCAGGTGCCTGTCTACAGAATAGCCACTTACGCCAAGTGGGAAATCCAGCTCCACCTCTCCCTCTCAAACCAGACTTTTTAACTTCCTCCAAAACTGTCTCCGGCCCCATTTCCAAGGCTCTCAAGAATGCCTTATACCCCCCTCGTGCAAGGTAATGATAGAAATTTTCAGGGTCTATCAATCCGCAATTTCTCAGAACATTCCTAACCTGTTTGCTCATCATAGGGTGAGAAGTTATAGGTGGGATCCCCTTATATGGCTCTGCACTGAAAGCTCCCAATAGCTTCTCCGCCCAAACATCACCATCTAAAAGCACCCTCTTAGCAAATTGCTCTGCTTCTGACGGTTTTACCGGAGCATAGCATATAGGAATACCTCTGGGCTCTTGCACCATCACTATTGGCTCTAACACACACGGGCCCATACATCCCACTTGAAAAAACTTCACCTCCTGTTCTTCGCTTGAGACCACTTCCCGCAGAACCTTCTCTACATCAAGAGCTCCCGCAGCCCTACCACAAGTAGCCGACCCCACATACACTATAGGCACTCTGTTATCCTCTATCTCCCTCCATTCTTCCTGTGCCCGCTCATATAATATATTCATAGTATCTACCGCAATATCCATAAACTCTTTACCTATCTTTCTTCTTGATTAACTCTCTCATCAAGGCAGGTGTAACTTGAGCATGAACATTTCCATCAACCACTACAGCCGGAGCTAAAGCACAACAGCCTATACAAGCCACACGCTCTAAACTGTATTCTCCGTCTGATGTAGTCTGCCCCGGCTCAATACCCAAATCTTGTTTAACCACATCAATTAACATCTTCGAACCGCGCACATGACAAGCAGTGCCCTGACATACCTGAATTATATGCTTCCCCGGCGGGTTAAATTTGAACTGCGTATAAAAGGACGCCACTCCGTAAACTTCAGAGGGAGAGACATCAAGATATTCTGCTAACCTCTCAACCGC
>JAOAHN010000108.1 GCA_026415215.1 Candidatus Hydrogenedentota bacterium | reverse complement strand
GTGTGGTAGGTGTACTCGGTTGGGTTGGAGTGGTAGGGGTTGCTCTTGTAATTACTCTGACTACTCGGGTAGCTGTTGCATTATTTCCTGCGTTGTCCCTCACTGTGTAGGTAATAGTGTATTCGCCAGGGGTATTGATGTCAACGAATCCTGAGGTCTGAACTCGGCCAGAAATATCCCCGTCCGCATTATCTTCTGCTTTCCAGCCTGGTTCAGTGTAAGGCGTTCCCTGTACTAATACAAGTGGGTTATCACCAAGTAATGTTATTACTGGGGGAGTTCTATCTGTTCCATTTATTTCTGAAACTTCAGGAGAAGAGACGAGCCTTGGCCCATTAGTTCTGTATTCAACTTGCCCTGAGATAATTTTAACTCCGCTTGCAGTGTCAGGAATTTGCACCGTATATGCAAATGAGCAAGGAAATGGAGGGGGTATTATCCAAGCGAATTGTAGAGTGCCAGTTGTTCCGGGCGAGGGGGCAATGGATGGTGGGTCTGTATTGATCCCCCGCATAGAAATGAATGTCCAATCCGAAGGTAACATCTCATACAGGCCTATGGCAGTTACGGGATAATTGGGGTCTGGGGCATCGCAATATATAGAAAGCACAACTTCCATCATTCCTCCAGGAACATATTCACGGGGCACCTGTCGCATAAGGCGTATACCAAGAGGATTTGTGTTTGCCTCGTGAACGACAGTAGTCTGGGGGAGGGCAAATAAGGGGATAATTACCAATATTGGAATTATTGGGAAAAACAATTTGGGTTGCATCATATTTCCCTTATAATTACTTAATTACTTCATAATTACTTCTGATTTGTAAAACGGGTTTTACTTGGAATAATTAGACTTTTTCAGGGCCAATATTTATCTAAAAAAGTTCTTTTAGGTCCTTGGGGGATTCCTTCTATGGGTTCTGCTGACTGTTGGAAGAAAGCTTCGAGGTCGCCAAATCTGTCTACACGAAATGCCTCTGCAAGTTGTCCCTCACCAAATCCACATGTATCTGCAATTTGAGCACTCTGCATATACAAAATTTGCTCTATTAAGAAAGCAGGGTCGTTTTCAAAAGCTTCTTCAATTATAGGCACTTTGTAACCCCAGGTCTTAAGCTGAAGCCTAAACTGATTTAAAATGTTTTTAATCATTGTTTTTTGCGAACTCAACGCTTTGATTTTCTTCGGGAAAAACTCAGTAATATCCTCTCCATAGGTGATTTCTTCTGGTGACCGAGCAAAATACCATCTTTCGCATACTGAGAAAGGTTCAACGCCAGGTTCTTTGAAATGTTCCGGGTGATGGAGATCAAAACAAGCTACCCAAAAGGCTTCCTCTACAGCTCGGGCGACTCTGATATGGTCCATATTTGGCTCGTATCGAGTGTATGGATCAAAAGTAAAAACTGAATATGGTTTGAATTTCCTAATATAATAGACACATCTTTCCCGTATTTTTGTGAGGGGTATGTCTGCAAGAGAATCTGTGGGAAAGTTTAGGTCGATTATTTCACTGATTCCAAGTATTTTTGATGCTTCTTCAAGTTCCGATCGATTTCTTTTCTTAGTTTCCTCTTCTGTTAGTCCAACCGAGTCTCTGGCGTCATCAGTTATTCTCACCAGTATTATTTTCCAACCATTGACACTCCACTTTGCGAGGGTCCCACCACAAAAGGCTGTAGCATCATCTGCATGAGGAGTAAAAACAATCGCTGTGTGCATATCCTAACCTTTTTACTTTAGGGTTACCTGTTGTAAAATGACAATATTAGAAATTTAATACTCAAATAATTGTATATTATTATACAATCAATTATCTAAGAGGACCTATAATATGAAGAATCTTTTGAAGAAAACAAGATTATCAGCTCTCTTGATGCAGTTTATTTTAGTGCTAATTATCAGTGGTTGTTTTTCGAGGCCGGAACTTCAGGTTTCGGCTTATTCCCACCACTTTCCAGGGGATCCATATACTGGCCATGTAGAGACAGAATGGACATTCCAGGTGTGGAACTCAGGAGATCCAAGTTCATTATTGAAGTTTAAGGTCATTCCTCAACAGAGCTGGATCGAGGTATCTCCTAATGCAGGTTTAATAAGGGCTAATGGCGAACATGTAGATGTGCTTGTGAAAATACTTAGAAATGATTTCCCGAGCGTTGATCAAAAATCTGCCCCGTGGTTTTCGACGGGGGAGATCAAGGTAGTCGGTGGAGGTATTGAAAAAGTAATTACGGTGACCACAGTGCCGAATTTTTACACAGAAATTTTTGGAGCATACTACAATAGGGCATTCGATTTGTCTACAACAACCCTTGTGTTTGTTCCAGATAATAGTTTAAGTTTTTACAAGCAATTTATAAAGAAAAATGTTACTACCCTGCCAATTAGCTCGGCTAATTTGGGACAACCTGTATATTTTGAACTGGGTGACCCATTTCCTTTTTCCTTGAGTACTAAACCCGTTTCTTTTTACGGTAAGAGTTACGATAAGGTTTTTGTGTCCAGTAAAGGTTATGTGAGTTTTGGGAGTGAAGGGAAAGAACCTATAACAGTTGGAGCGCATTTTGCTTTCCCTCAGATTTCTGTGCTACCAATTAGGATTAGCAGTCCAAATGAGGGGGGAGCCTATTTTCTTATATTGCCAGAAAAAATAGTTATAACCTGGTTAGATGTTGTGATAAAGGACAATCCTACAATAGTAGATGGGGGTCCGAAACGAAATTCAATGCAGGTAGAGGTTTTATATAACGGAGAGATAAGAATAACTTACCTTGATATAGACCCCAAAGTATCAGGAATAGTGGGATTATCTTGTGGAGGTGGTGACGGAACAAAGCCTCCGATGGAAGACTTTATCGTGAGTGATCTTACCAATGCTCCGGAAATCTAATCCGTTGAGGATAAAAAAACCCCATCTTTTTCAAGATGGGGGGGAACAACTATATTAGACAGAGTAATAATTACGGTTGCAAACTTTCCGTTTCTGTTATAGAACGCGCTACCGCACGAATCAGCCTTCTTCTCCTTTTAACGGAGGGTTTTTCGTAATGTCTAAGTTCGCGAAGTCTTTGCATTAGCCCCTCTTTGTTGCACTTCTTTTTGAATCTCCGGAGTGCCTTGTCGAAAGGTTCTTCCGGTTTGACTTTAACTGTAGGCACCTATCTCAACCTCCTTTCTGTTTTGAATTATTCCGCCAAGGGGATTATATTCTACAAAAAAGGGGATGTATATTTCAATAAGAGTTAGACCGCTTAATTTTATTCTTTTTAATCTAATAATAATTTTCCAATAGGGTAGGTTTAAGTTTTTGTTAAAATTTGTGATAAGTTTTCGGTAGGATTTGTATACTAACTATTAGTAGAGTGTATTTATATATCTTACTTCTATATATAGATTTTTGACATTAGTTGGTTATTCGGATATAATATGTCGAGGGTCGCATTTATAAGAAATAAATTTTACGAGATTGCTATAATATACACGAATATCACTCTTGGGATTTTAATTAGGTAAAAAATGATGCGTGTGAAGAGAGAAAATATACTGCCTTTTGAGGATAGTAAAGAGAATTTTTCTAAATCCTATGTTTTGAGAGAGAAGTCTCGGGAGTTACCTTTATCTGAATGGACTGATGAAGATTTAATGTTAGCTTTTGGAGATGGTAATGAGGAAGCCTTCGTCGAGATTGTAAGTAGATATGAGAAGCAAATATTTAATTATATGTATAGAATGGTTCATAACTGGCATATAGCAGAGGATCTAACTCAAGAAGTATTTATGGCTTTGGTAAATAACGCTACTCGCTATCATCCTTCTGCGAAGTTCAGCACATATATATATACCATTGCCAGCAACATCATATCTAAAGAATGGAATAAGCAGAATAGGAGACCTAAGTTTTTTAGCTTATCACAGTGGTTGAGTGGAGAGAAAAATAATGAGGATATTGAAAAAGGGAATCCGATAGAACATTTGGCGGATTCAAATTTTGATATATTAAAGCAGACAGCATGTAAAGAGATTTCAGAAGCGGTGAATGAAGCTCTGAAGAAGATACCCCCCCACCAGAGAGAGGCTTTTGTTTTGAGGAGATTTCTTGAATTGTCTTATGAGGAGATAGCGGATATTTTGGATATACCTGTAGGAACGGTAAAGACGAGAGTGCTACGAGCTGAACGAGCTCTCAGACCTTTCTTGTCTCAATTCCGGGACCACCTAAAGTAGTACCTATTATTAGTTATTTTGGGAACCGAGGTTAAAGATCTTAGATTAATATAAGTGCGGTGTCTAAATCAATTTTTTTTAGTGTGTTAGTGATATGTTTCCTAAGCATCCTACGAGAGCCCAGCTTATATTATATGCAGAAAGTGTTTTAGAAGGGAAGGGACCTATATATTCTGGTATTGGCAGGCATGTAGTTAAGTGTAACCAGTGTAAGCAAGAGGTAGAAGCTATCAAAACTTCCCTCAGGTTTTTCAACACCGAAGTGTCCGCTGAACCTCCTGAAGAACTTGCGCACGAGATCTTAAGAGAGGCAAAAAAAGTAGCTCAGAAAAGGAAATTTGAGAAAAGCACCTTTCAATATCGTCGTCCCATAATTACTGGTATTTGTTGCTTTCTTGTCTGGTGGATAGTTGGTTACTATGCTTTTGTAGAGTTTTATTTGAAACCCTATTCTTCTTTTGTAGATGGAATAAGTATTCAAAAGAGAGAAATGTCTCAATTGCTTGATACCAAAGTAGGCTTTCAGAAAGAGATAGCTAATACAGAGGTATCATCCTTATGGCACCAAATTGAAATTTTGAGTCCTGCAATTATGTCTATTCTAAGGGATCCAGATATAAAAACATATCCCTACCTTAAAATGGTATCTCTTCTTGATGAAGAGATTGAGAAGGCTCGTAAGGCTCTCAAAAAGTATCCCGAAGATGAGCGGATTAAAAGGCTGATAAGGGATAATATGAGAGAGAAAATAGAATTACTAAAGAGTATATATAAAGAAAGTGTTCTATAATAAGTTGCTAAATGTAGGTATATGGTCCTTAGTAATATTCACTACTCTATTTAGCTTTGCCGATGTATATTACTTACCACGGATATTCCTCAGAGAAAAAGGAGGGAAAACCGTTTTTTGCACAGAGGATGGAGAACTGATTGTTCCGAGAGGGTTTAATCATGTTGTTCTTGAGCATAAAACCTCAGGCTGGCATGCCTTATTCAATACTAACATCTACAATCCTGAAGAAATAGAATCTGTGCTACAAAAGATGAGTGAATGGGGTGCCAATGTGATAAGGGTATGGGCTTGGGGGGTTCAGAATGAACACGGTGCATTCGGAATGGGTGAAGATGATGCTATAAATCCAAGGTATCTGGAAAATTTTTTGGATTTCCTGAAGAAAGCTAACAAGTATAAAGTATATGTTATTCCTATATTTGATGAATATCCTAAGTATGGTTACTTTAGTGGTGTCGCCCAAGAACTTCACATTAAATATGGAGAGAAAGATTTACCCCTGGCTGAGGGGTATAACAGGCAGTTCTTTTGGGAGTCATTAATAGAAGCAAAAGCTAAAGCAATAAAAAGATTTATCGAGAAGATTAAAGAGAGAGATGAAAATTTAATCAATGGTGTCCTTGCTTGGGAGTTGCAAAATGAAGTCTATGTAAAGGTAGACAATGGTCCATTCAAAGATTTTGAATCTACTGTTAAACTTCCCAATGGAATTACTTTAAAAAATGATACCCCAGAGAATAGACAGAAGATTTACGATATGGCTATCCTCCACTGGGCTAATCAACTTGCTAAAGCGATAAAGGAGATAGTGCCCGATTCCCTCGTGACGGTTGGAATGTGGACAAGTGATTCTGCGGGAAGAAGTCCTACTGCGGGTCTACCTCATGATGGTAAGGACCCACGAATGCCACCGCGTCCTTCAGTTCTTGGGGGAGAAGAGTGTCTGTTAGATTTCATTGATATACACATATATCCTTGGGATGGCACTTCGAAAGTTAGAGCTGAATGTCATGAGCATGGATTAGTTAAGAAGCCTGTGATTGTAGGAGAATACGGAGTTTTTCCCCCTTTGAGCATTGAGGAGTCAAAGAGGATGTTGATAGAGATGTTGACACAGGCTTATATGATGGGCTATATAGGTGACTTGTTTTGGGTATGGGATTTGAGAGATGTAAGTGGACAGACATATAGTGCAGTAAGTGAGGACCTGGGTAAGTATGTTATGAGTTGGAAAGGCTGGCAGGCTTACCTTACCAAATAAAAATTCTCCTATCATCCAGTGAAGTAAGTATTTTGTTCCTCTATTGAGTTAAGTTAGTTCATAAATTAGCACAACTGAGAGCAAAAGATATATTTCCCCAGAGACAAGTCTGAAATAGAATAAGAAACTATGTGTTTGGTTACAGGGTCTATTGAAGTAGTTCACAGAAAGGAAGTTTTGTAGTTTAGAATCTGTATGAGAGAGGAGAATACTCATGGTAGTTTCTAAGAGGGTTAAGAGGGAAAATCTCTTTTTTATTGTAGTTTGGTTGGTAGTCTCAATTAGTTCTGTTCTTTTCGCAGGAGAATCTAATGAAGTAACTTCCCAATGGTTTACACCCCAGATAATTGAAAGTCCGGTTATAAATAAGTTGGATAGTGAAGGTGAAGGTTCTCTGTATCAGGTAGGAGAACTTAAATTATGTGTTTTGAAAGGTGATTATTATGACATGGGTTTTCAACACGGGAGATTGTTGGCATCTCATATAAGACATGTTATTAAGGAAGGTTATCTTAAGAAGGCATTGTGGGATAGGGGATATACTTCTGAATATGTTTATGCACAATCTGCACGGATGGTTAAGCATATACCTAAGAAATATCTTGAAGAAGCAAAAGGAATCATAGATGGACTCAAAAGAGCTGGGATAGGGGATATTACTCTGGATGAATTATTAGTTGGTTCGACGGTGGCGGAGATACTGCATTTTCCCCCTAATACTCCCCCCGAAAGTGGTCAAGTTGGTTTTACTCCGGATTCTCCGAGTGTTCATACTCATTTTGAGAATCCGCAGGGAAACTCTACTCCACAGTGCACAAATATAGCTCTTTGGGGGAAGTGGACAGAAGATGGAAGGATTCTTCACGGTAGGAATTTAGACTGGAGCATCAGAAGAGACGCTCAAGATGATGCGGTTGTATTTGTGTATATTCCAAAAGATGTTAAACCATATTTACTTCTTGGTTGGGCAGGAGGAATAGGCAGTCTCACAGGGATGAATATGGCAGGAATAACCGTTGGACAAGCTACTCTTCCCACCGCCAATAGTACTTTCGATGGGAGGCCATGCTTTGTAACTGTGAGAATGGTTTTGGAACAAGATACTATTGAGAAAGCAGTAGATGTGGTAATAAACGGACCTGAAGGCACTGGTTGGAATTATATGATTTGTGACATCAAGACGAATTCTGCCCGTGCGATTGAATCGGACCCGGTTATAAAGAATGTGTATGTTGAGAGTGATCCTAAGGAAAGTGAAGAGACAAAACATTACAGTTTGCCAAATATGATTAGAAGAACGAACCATCCAGTAAGCAAGGAGGGGTTAGTTTCACTCGCTAAACGGGTCGGACCTTTACTAAAACCACCATTGAAGGTTGAGAATTGGGAACAGTTCAGGCTTATCATCGGTATATTTACTAATCACAATACTTATCAGCGTTATGATTGGATAGGTAAACAATTCCAAGCAAGGGATGGAAAAGAACCCTTTATGATACAGACAATCTTGGAACTACTCGCAAATGGACCGGTTTATAACGGAGATACTCTCCATTCTTGTGTTTTCGACCCTAAAAACTTTGAAGTCTATATCTCGAATGCAGGGAATAATCCCCCTCTTACTGCGACGCGTCGCCCATATACAAAGATAAAACTTACGGACTGGGTTAACTAATTTTATTTCGGTTCTTTGCGTTGAGTTTATTACGGGTGATAATGGTCGTGTCCGTGATGGGATGCTTCGTGAATAATAATTCCCCCAGCGTTTACAGGGAATTCGTTACCTTTATTGAACTGTGAATTAGGTTGGGATACGAACTGTAAGAATTCCACATGTCCGTCCATATAAAGCACATTACATCCGCCCGGGGCATGATTAAAGTGGGATGGGTCATCACCTGATATCTCATCCCACATAATAGGAATATTAGACTGGGCAAGATTTATTGCAGAAGAATCATTTATATCTGTTATTAGAAAACGCTCAATGCCTTCTTTGAGACGATAAGCCTTTCTATTGGTTGCTAATATAGAATTACCTGTGGGGTCTGGTGGGAATTCCCAATCACTATCTGCAATTTGTTTGCACTGTATAGGTGTATTTGCTTGGTTCGTAAGTTCTTCTACTAATTCCTCAATAGCAATCTCGAAGAATTCGAAATCTGCGTCGGACTGGAACCAGGTGGGGTTGAGTGCCCATCCAAAGTAAACATAGGGATGTTCATATACTTCACACGGCTCTATTCTTCCATTCCTATGCACATCAATTCCGTTTAGTATCATCCGTCCTTGTTCTAATGCTTCTTTATAAGTAGTAGCAGGAGTGTTCCCCTCATCCCATATACGCAAAGCGGGACCTGCTTCCGGTGAACTTGGGCATACAAGCACTTGGAAATCATTTATATACTCCGGGTATACCGATTCTATATCAATGATTGTGGCGAGCCCTATTGTAGGAGAATCATCACAGTTGGTAGATTTTATTGGAGGAAACCGCTCTCCCTTAGCCTCATTTGCATACATTTTCAGGGCTAAACTGACTTGTTTAAGATTATTAGCACAGGAGGATCTTCTTGCCGACTCTCTCGCGCGAGCTAAAGCAGGAAGTAATATTGCTGCGAGGATTCCAATTATTGCTATAACGACTAATAACTCTATCAAAGTAAAACCTAATTTTTTCATTTTATGCCCCTCTCTTGGTTGGATATAGGTTAATGAACATTTATAGGAGGAAAAGAGGACTAACTATGAATTGGATTTAAGTATTTATTACATAACATTTGAAGGAGGGGCTCGATATGATATGGGTGTATGCAATTCAAAGGTAAATGGGAATGGAATGGCACTATCTACAATAGGCAAAATTTCTAATAAGAGTGTGGTATTAAATGAGGGATGGAATAGAGATGAAATAGTGAAGACAATACATACTAAACAAAAATCTTGAGATTGCTTAATACCTTTTTGAGTGTCTTCGCAAGAGAAGTGGTGCTCTGAAAAGTGGAAGTGGAAAGCCAAAGAAAAGAGAAGCAAAGTGAAGATAAAGTTTATATATGTAACTCTAATGGCTAAATATTTGAATTTTTTAGTGGGCATACAATCTTGCTCTGTAATACTATGTAATACCATTATATCAAAAAATTACAATCCTCTCAAAACAAGGAATTTTTCTGTTAGAGAGAAACGAACCTGAAATAGTCTAAGTGTAGAAAGCGACGCTAGCAAAGGATACGATGCCTCCCAGTGGATCAGGGGCTTGACCATAGTAAAGCAATTCTCCTTTACTTGCGGTGCCTTTAAGGATTTCCAATAGTGAGTAAACAGCAAATAAACCGCACACCCGGCGTTTGTTATGATCTTTATTTACGGAGCGGTAAAATCCCTCAGGGTTTATTTCTGTAACAAATATCAAATCTTCAGTATCCCTTATTTTTACATTTTCACAAATTGTTGGGGTTATAGAGAATGTATCTCCGAATCTTCTACCTACATGAGCAAGGTCTGCACCCGCGATGACTAATATGCGTTCATCTGATTGCAAGATATACTCTTTGCACGCATTCAGGAAATCCTTTACTTGGGATATTTCTATTGGTAATGAGGTTTTCTCTTCTTCAATTGAGGAACATAAGATAGGAACAATTTTTACATCTGTGCCAAATAAATAGTTTAGCATTAGAACCTGAAATTCTATGGAATGTTCCATCCTATGCATTATTTCACTCTGAAATGGGTTAAAATTTATTCGCGATGTTATAAAGTCTATACATTCTTGATTTGTCAATAGGGTTCCGAGGGGAGTGCTGAAGTGTTTTCGGGTCATAATGTATGGAGTTTCTCCTCCGTGATGGCTAACTCCAAAGATTATCGCGGTATCTGGCTTCTGGCTTTGATAAAGTTTATAGTATGCATGGGCATAACCAAGTGCACCTCGGTTGAAGTCGATATGTGGAGCAACAAGCCCTACTATATTTAAAGAGATTGTTTCTTGTTGGACTGGAAGTGGTCCTGGACCACCTTCCCGATTAAATATTGAGCCTAAAAATGCTCCTAACTCGTGTCGAGCAGAAGAATAAGACTGGCCCGCATGGTATGCTATTCTCACTTTTTGCTGAAGAAATTCTTTTTCTACTTTATCCTTTATCTCTTGAAATCTTTCATTAAGTAAGAACCCGTGTTCGTCAAGAAAGTTTACTATACTTTCAATTTCTTCACTTGGAATTAGTGCACCTTGAAACTCTCTTGCGAATTCTAATTGTATATCTCTAAGTGTATGATTACCATCAAGGCATGCGGCTATAAAAAAAGCAGCAGGCGATAGTGTAATTTCTGTAGGAACATAGCCTAATGGGTCGTGAAGACAAATAAGTGTTTGTCCCTGGTGGTGTATAGGGAATGCTTCAATATTTCTAAGGGGTGGATATGGTTGTTCCCGGTCAGGAGCCATTCCTCACAACCTTACTTGTTTCTTATAAGTTTAACATAATCAGGATTTTTGTCGAATATCAATTATATAACCTTTTGGTTGAGGAACTGGAATATAAGAAGCCTGGTTATATTAAATATTTAGTTTTTCACAAAGTTTTGATTATATGAACTTTTTATCAATTCTAATTGTTTTGAAATTTTGGTCTCAGCTCGTTGAGTTTCCACCCTTGGATCGCAAATAGAGAACAAGTAGTCTTTGAGTTCCCAGTATATAATGGGCGCATTGGATTCCTGATGAAAAAGGTTATTTAATTCATTTGGGTCCTCAGCGAGGTTAAACAATTGATGTGGTGCATCTGAGTTCCATATTAATTTCCACTCACCCTTTCTTACCATGAATGAACTTCCACGGATTCCATGCCCGTGATATTCAGTAAAGATGAATCTATTCGGTTCCTGATACTGAATATCTTGAAGTGGGTCTCCATGCCAGTAGGAAGGCCTTTCTACGCTAAATGTTCGGAATAGTGTAGCTTGCACATCTAATAGGGTGACTGGTGCATAAACGCGCCTATTTTTTTCGAAACCAGGTCCCATTACTATCAAGGGTATTCTGCTGGCGTCCTCCAGTAAGGAGCATTTCCACCACAAACCGAATTTTCCGAGCATTTCCCCGTGGTCAGATGTATATATTACTACTGTGTGGTGTTTCAATTTTGTCTCCTCGAGAGCATCGAGTATTTTCCCTATCAGTTGGTCAGTAAATGTTACACAAGCATAATATCCCTGTCTTAGGCCTATAATATTTTGAGTTAAATATAGGTCGGTTTGGAAAAACCTTCGTAAGTCTACTGAGTAAGGATGGTGTGCGGTAGGTTGTTCTTTCCCGTATCTCGGCAAGTCTCCTTTCCCGTTGTATATCTCCCATAGAGCTGGCGGAGCATATAGGGGAAAATGTGGGACCGAGATATTCACTGCTAAAAAGAATGGTTGGGTCAGAACTCCCCCTTTTTGTTTAAGCCAATTTACCGCGGTATCTATCACATTTATGTCTTCTTTGTGTGCATTAGGAATTGGCCCCCACATCTTTTCCCTTTTGTCAGATTCTTCCCTTATACATAGTGGCTTTCTGGATATGAATGTATCTCCTGGTTTTTTTCTATTCCAACCGAGGATTACTTCATTGAATTTCATTTCTTCGATGTTCTTGTACACATCTGCTTTACCTATGTAGGTGGTATATACTCCTTGTTTAGAAAGCATTTCTCCATACCCGGGGAATTCATCAAGTAGTAAAGTTGAGTTGCTGTAACATTGATGTTCGTGTGGATATAAGCCACTCATAAAAGAACTTCTACTTGGTAGGCACAAAGGCGACGGGCAATAAGCATTTTCGAATACAACCCCATCCTGAGCCATCCTCTCCATGTTTGGAGTCTGCACAAAAGGATGCCCATATACAGAGGAATACAAGGGATTATGTTCGTCGGACATTATTAGTACTACATTGGTTTTGTCCTGTATGGAGTTTTTACTCCACCCTTTGTTATTTAAGAGATAGTAGACTGTTGTAGCTACAGTTCCCTTTAAAAAATCTCTTCTAATCATTTTTTACCCTTTAATCTTCTATGCTTTTATAAAAAGTTTGAAACAGGGCGACTGTAAAACTATAATAAAACACCTATTTGCGATGGGAAAAATTGTAACTTGTTCAAATGGAGTTATAGATGTTAGCGAGGGTTCAGTCTGCTTTTATCCTCGGGATAGAGGCTTTTCCTCTTGTGGTAGAAGTAGATATAGCGGGAGGAAAAAACGAAACGGAGGTAGTAGGGTTAGCAGATACCGCAGTAAAAGAAAGTAGAGAGCGAATAACAACTGCACTTCGTAACTCAGGTTTTACATTTCCTCGGGGACGAGTAGTGGTTAACTTAGCACCTGCGGATGTAAGGAAGGAAGGTAGTTATCTCGATTTACCCATTGCTATGGGAGTACTTCTGGCTGGTAGTTTGGTTTTGACTAAGTTGGATATCTCAAAAGTGATGATAGCTGGGGAGTTGGCTTTAGATGGCTCAATTAGACATGTTCCAGGTACACTTGCAATGGCTATTTTAGCTCGTAAAACTGGTGTGAAAATATTAATTGTTCCACAGTGTAATGCGGAAGAAGCAGGCTTAGTGCACGATGTAGATGTTATACCTGTATCTACGCTTAATGATGCTGTAAATTATCTTCTAAATCCCCAAAAATTTATGCCATATAAAACCGATTACACGGAAAGATTTCTAAAGGATTCTCCGTCTATCCCTGATTTTGAGGATGTTAAAGGTCAGGCACATGTGAAGCGAGCTCTAACTATTTCCGCTGCGGGAGGCCATAATGTGTTAATGATAGGTCCGCCCGGCACGGGGAAAACAATGCTTGCTTCGAGGCTTCCTGGCATTTTACCCGAGATGAGTTTTGAAGAAGCACTTGAGACTACACAAATTTATAGTGTAGTTTCTCGGCGGGGACAGAGTAATGGGTTGGTTCGCACGAGGCCTTTTAGGTCTCCACATCATACTACTTCTACAGTAGCTATGGTAGGTGGGGGCGTTAGTTTTCAGCCGGGAGAAGTGAGTTTAGCTCACAATGGAGTGTTATTTTTGGATGAACTTCCGGAATTCAGCAGAGCAACGCTTGAGGTGCTTCGTCAGCCGTTGGAGGAGGGATTTGTACACATAAGAAGGGCAAACTACGCGGTTACTTTACCAAGTAGGTTTATAATGGTATCGGCTATGAATCCTTGTCCCTGCGGATGTAGAACGGATCCGAAAAAGAGTTGTAGATGTTCGCCAGGGGAGATACAAAGATACCTCAACAAGGTTTCAGGACCCCTATTAGATAGAATAGATTTACATATAGAAGTTCCTGCTCTTTCTTTCGAAGATTTATCGCGTGAGGGAACAGTGGGTCCCAATAGTACAATGATTCGTAATCATGTTCAAGAAGCCAGAGGAAGGCAGGCTAATAGATTTGGTAGGACTACTCTACTTAATGCACATCTTGATAGCAAGCAGTTGAAAAGATTTTGCAAACTTTCGGAAAGTGCCAAAAAACTTCTGTTGGTTGCTATAGAGAAATTGGGGTTAAGTGCGAGAGCCTATGATAAAGTTCTCAAGGTAGCAAGGACTATTGCAGACTTGGATAATTCCGATAGTGTTTTGGATTCTCATATTGCAGAAGCGGTTCAGTACCGCTCTGTTGACTTTAGAAGTATTTGATTTTTTTACCAAAATTTAACAGGTCTTGACATAAGGAGAACAATATGAGCAAAAAAAGTCTTCGTATAGGTTTTCTAATCTTCTTCATTGTCCAAATTTCTAACTTTTATGAGGTAAAAGGTGATATGTGCTGTGAAGATGCAATAGTGGTTCAAAACAAGTTTTATAAAATGTGTATAGATTCTCACTCGGGTAGAATTTGTTCCCTTGTTAAGAATGGAGAAGAGTTAATATATTCTCCTCCCGGATTAAGTCAACTTTTCCGAATTAGATTAAGGAGTGGTAGTGGAGTTCAGAAGGACCTAAGTTCCGATACCGCTGAGTCTATAACCGCTCTTAGAGAAGAGACAAAGGACGGGAGTCATTTAAAAATAGAATTTACAAACCTTGGAGGATTACCCCTCTCCGCTATAGTTTATGTAAAGTGTCCTTATGAAGAGCCTTTTACATATTGGCGCATAAAAGTAATAAATGAAACAGAATTTTGGTTAGAGCACATAGATTTCCCGACAGTTGTAGTTCCCAATAATCTTCCTGCAAATGGTGGAGATGGTAGAGTATTCTGGCCTGGTGGTGAGGGCACGGTTGTGGAAGATGTTAATCTTCGAGAGAAGTTTTGGTTCAAATGGCAACCAATTGAACATCCCGCAATGGGGTGGATCGGCCTTTATCCGGGACCAGTTCAGATGCAATTTATGGCTTATTATACACCTCGAGGGGGATTATATTTTTCTGCTCATGACCCCTATGGCAATCCTAAGGGCATTGAATTCCACGCACATCCGTTAGGAGGTATTCATCTCGACTTCCGTCTATTTGCTGGGCCGGTTTGCGGGCGAGAATATGAACTTCCCTACGATATGGTCCTTGGGACATTCGAAGGTGATTGGCACGATTCTGCAGAGATATATCGCAAATGGTGGGAAAATTCTGATATGCATAAACCGCCCAGCTTAAGGCAAAATCCTCTTATCCCTGATTGGTTTTTTGAATCACCTGTGGTAGTCATGTATCCGATTCGGGGAACTAAGGATTTAGGTGTGGAGATGACGCCTAATCCCGAATATTATCCATATACTAACGCTTTGCCTGTAATAAAGAAACTTTCAGAGCTACTTGATTCACCCATACTCGTTTTGCTAATGCATTGGGAGGGAACTGCTCCTTGGGCTCCTCCCTATGTTTGGCCACCTTATGGTGATTACGAAGACTTCTGTAAGTTTAGGGATGAACTACATAAGATGGGCAATCTACTTGGGCTATATGCAAGTGGAGTGGCATATACAATAAAAAGTAATACAGACCCAAGTTATGATATGAGCAGGGAGTTCAAGGAAAAAAGAGTAGTTGAATTTGTAACTTATGCGCCGGATGGGAAGCCAGCGGAGAATGGTGTATGCGCCGGACCGCATGCTCAAAGAATAGGTTATGACCTCTGTCCCGCTAACGAATGGGTAAAAGAGGTAGTTGTGAATGAGATAGAAAAAATTGTTTCCAATAGTATCGACTACCTGCAATTTTTTGATCAGAATCTCGGAGGAACTTGTTATAGATGTTATGCTAAAAATCATGGTCATCCTCCCGGCCCGGGGAAGTGGCAAACAGAGGTAATGAAGGACCTATACAGACGGATTTGGGAAACAATTCTCAAAAAGGGAGTTAAGGCTCTCATAGGTTGTGAAGCTAATCCAACAGAGGTGTTTATCCCATACTTGCCTTTCAACGATAGCAGGAACTATCTTGCTTTTACAGTTGGCAAGCCTGTTCCCGCCTATGGGTATATTTATCATGAATATATTAATAATTTTATGGGAAATCAGAATGGGACTTGGTTTTTTATTGATGAAGAAAAGTGTCCGTATAACCTTTTGGTGCGTGTAGCGGTGTCGTTTGTCCAAGGCGATATGCTTAGCTTGAATCTAAGGGAAGGAGGGAAAATTGCATGGGAATGGAGTTCAGCCCCATGGAACAAAGGACCAAATGAGGAGGAAGTGTTGACCCTTGTTAAGAATCTGAATGGCTGGCGAAGAGGATTGGGAAAGGAATACCTATTTTTTGGGAGAATGGAAAAACCTCTCCCTTACCGTGGAGATAAACTTGTGCCTTTATATACTCCCAGAGGTGATGTTATTCAGGTTAGGTCGGTGTTTGCATGTCAATGGAAGGTTAACAATGGAACCGCATTGTTTTTAATAAACTATTTGCCTGAAGAGCAAAAAGTTTCTCTTACTCTTCCTCTCCACTTGGCATCTCAAGTTAAAATTTATAACTATCCTCATGGGAGTAAAGAATCTTTTACCACATTATCTCTCAGTTCTCAAACTGATCCGGAGATACTATTACCTCCTCTCTCTGCGATTATGGTTGAGTGGTAAATTTTTTACAAAAATAAATAATGTGTTAAATCTTTCGGTTAAATTAGAAATTGTTAAACATCAAGCAGTTTTGAAATACAAACACATAAATTCTAACTCTCTTAAATTTTACCACGAAACTAAATATAAGTTAGGAAAAAAATTATTTTATAACTTCCTAATTTACAGTAAGTTATAAAATATACAATTTTTTGAGAAAAATATTACAAAAAAAGTTATTTTTATTTGACATAGGAAATTATTTATTGATAAATTTATATAATCGTCAAATTTGAGTTGGGTATAGACTCAGTAAGTGAGATATTAGGCGAAGGGTGAAGAATAATATTAGAAAAGGAGCCTGTTAGTGGGATTAATAACCACGGGCAAACAAAGAAGTAAGGGGGGAGCAAAGTATCAGCTACGGTTACCGCCTTCATTATTTATCGGTATACTTTTCTTAATTGCTGTTCTAACCTTTTTTACCGCCTTTCTCTATACTCGTCAGAGTATAATCTCGGTTCAGATTTCCCAACTTAGACAGATTAACCGAAGTTTAGAACTTTCCAATGGCAATTTAGGGGTTGAAAAGAATAAACAAAAGACCTTTTTAGAAGAAGACTTACGCAGGATAGAAAATCAACTTAGAGCAGAGTATGAGTCAACAATAGCAGTGATCACCTCTCAGTTGAATGAATTGCTTGAAATCGAAGCTAAAGCAAGACAGGTTACTGGTTTAGGTCCTAAATATAAAGCGCCAGTAGTATCGGAACCTCAAGGTAAAACAGAGAAAGGAAAAGGTGGTCCAGGGGGAATTGGATTTAGTAGGAGTTCAGATCTCGATGTGGGATTGGTAAATGTTCCTACATTTTTAAGAAGTACTAATAGATTGTCTGCGGATCTAATTCTTCAAGAAATAGCGTTGAGAAAAATAGGTTTGCAAGATTTACTGAAGGGTATTGAAATAAAGAATGCCAAAATTGAGAGTACGCCGAGTTTTTGGCCTATATATAGGCGGATGGGCAGGTTGATGTCAGGTTTTGGATACAGAAGAGATCCGTTTACTCACAGGATTCGTCACCACGATGGGGTCGATATATCCGCTCCTCATGGGACAAAGGTGCTTTCTGCAGGGAAAGGTGTAGTCAAGTTTGCAGGGAGAGAAGGTGATTACGGAAATATGGTTATAGTTGAACATGGGGATGGAGTAGAGACAGTATATGCTCATTTATCGAGGATTTCTGTTAAGGTAGGCCAGAAAGTCCAAAAAGGAGAAGAAGTTGGATCGGTAGGAAGTACAGGAAGAAGCACAGGGTCTCATTTACATTTTGAAGTGCGAGTTGGAGGTAGGCCTGCTAATCCGTTAAAATATCTCAGTAGATAGTCTATATTTAAAAACAGATAATTTAGTTTGTTCTTCTTTAATATAATATATCTGAGAGAGGAGAAATTTTAATGTTAGATGCTGTGAGAAAAGACTCAGGAAGTTCTGTACAGAGTATAATTGGTGCGGGCACAGTAATTAAGGGTGAGATTGTGAGTAAAAATTCTATCAAGATTGAAGGGGAAGTGGGAGGAAAAATAGAAAGTAAAGAAACAGTTATAGTATTTGAAACTGGTAAAGTTGATGCGGAAATAATAGCGAAGCAAGTTGTAGTGAGTGGAGAAGTAAATGGCAATATATTTGCAACAGAGAGATTAGAGATAACAGCGAAGGGACGGGTGAAGGGTAATATAACTGCGCCGAGAGTCAGTATCGCAGAAGGTGTCTATTTTGAAGGTCAGTGCACAATGCAATTACCCTCCACTCAAACTAATCCGCCGGGTCAGGTGAAACAGGCCACACAGCAAACTTCAGCGAGTTCAACCACTGCTACTGTACATACAAATCAACCATCCTCCGCATCTCCTTCCCAGCCTCGGATCGATAAATAGTTCTGATTAAATCTGACCGAGTTTTCGCTTAGAAGATCTGAATAGTCTATATTTGTAGAGATTTTATCCAAATATTTTTCTCATCCGCTCGCAGTAGTATTTTACATTATCCCATTTTGCATCGGGGGGAATCCTATGGTCTGGGCAGGGTATATAACCTCCTAAAGCTACAAGAGGTTTAAGTCTTTCTATTTCCCTGTCTATATCTTCTTTCTCCTTAGAAAATACTACTTTATTCATTCCTCCCACACCTCTTAGTTCTTTTCCATATTTTTCTCTCCAGGGGGCAATACTTGCATTCCATGTTCCAACTTCAATCGGAAACATAGTGTTTATCCCATTTTCAAACCAGGTAGGAATCAAAGCATCGATCCATCCATCACAATCTAAAGAGATGATATCCAGTCCGTGTGCTCTGCATAAGTCCGTTATTCTCTTGTAATGAGGACCTACGAGTTCATCGAATACTGAAGGAATAACAAGGGGTCCATTTTTAAAGCAGATGTCTTCCCAGAAGTGTGCAAAATCATATTTTGCCCCGCCTTCAAGAGCTCGCTTGGTGTTTTGATAGCAAAGTTCTCCGTATGTGTCTATCATCTCTTTGAATAAGTCTGGATCTTCTGCATAGATGTAACTTAACCCTATAACCCCTGTTATATTTCGTAATGAGCCTATTAGGCTCCCACAATGTAATCCATAAAGGTAATCTCTCGTATCTTCTTTCAAAAATTCCTCACCACCCTCTCCAAAAGGTATCATCCTATCTTTAACTCTAACGGGTATCCTTAAGACTCTGTTCTCATTGTATTGAAGTCTTGGCTTGTAGTGTTTTTCCCAATCTTCTCGAGTTTTTAGGAGATGGTCGAATTCCGCAGGTATAGATGTTTTTCCCTCTTTTTCTAAAACAATTACTCCGTCTTCATTTCGAACTTTTCTTGACCCATCGGAAAGAACTTCTATAACTTTTCTATCGAATAATGGGTCTAAGTGTGCATTTGGATGGAAAACAGAATACCAGTTGAAATCAAAGCCCAATTTTTCGCTTATAATTGCATCGACTGGATTTTCATCGGCCCACTCTGTCGCTTCCTCATAGGTAATGTGTCCTTCTTTTGCCCACTTTGCCAATGTTTCCTTCCAAAATCCAAAGTGGACTACTGGAAGCCTGTCGTAAGATTGATACCTAAGTATAGCCAAAGCTCTTTCTCGATGAGTCATATTCTTACTCCTGTAATATAGCTTTTTCCCAGTATAAAATTTGGATGTTTAGAGAAGCAACAATTTATTGAAAACATCAATTTTGACTTTTTAGTGAAAATAGATGTATTATAGTTTTATTTGAATTAAGAACGAGGTAAACTCTTTTAGAAATGGATTTTTACAAGGGTTACAACTTGTTACCTACTCTTTTATTGGTGTTTACTATATTTTCCTTTGTTATAAGGGCGGATGAAGTTTCAGGTGCCCCAGTAAGAATAAGTTTTCCTGCTATGGGCACAGAATTTGAGTTTATATTATATCCTCCCGAAAAGGACTTATTGGAAGAGGATGTTAGGAATCTTTGTGCCCCTGCTATTGATGTCGTCTATAAATTGGAGAAGCATATAAGTCATTATCTCGAGGATAATGATCTTGCAAAGTTAAACAAATCTGCAGGGATGGGTAAATTATCTATCAATTATGATTTGTTTGAAGCTTTTAGTTTGTCTAAGATTTTTTGGGAGAGGACAGGGGGAGCGTTCGATCCTACAGTAGGTCCACTTTTAGAACTATGGGGTTTTAGGGGGAAGGAGAGATTAGAACCTCCCAGCGAAACAGAAATTAATGAGGTAAAAAAGAGAGTTGGTTTTGAGAAAGTTCGTCTTGATGATAAGGGCTATTATGTTGAGTTAACAGTGCCAGGTATGAAGGTTGATTTTGGGGGTATAGGTAAAGGAATGGCTCTTGACCGTGCAGGGAAAATTCTTAGAGACATTGGAATATCAAGGGCGTTACTTCACTCTGGAACAAGTTCAGTTTTGGCTATAGGTAGCCCTCCCGGTCAAAGAGGTTGGAAAATAGGTATTCGCTCTCCTTATAATAGAAAGGAAGAAATAGAGAGTATTGAGATAAATGATGAATCGCTCTCGACATCTTCGTTATCCGAGCAATTTTTGGAACTAAATGGAAAAAAAGTTGGTCATATATTTGACCCGCGAGTAGGCAAACCTGTAGAAAATAATGTTTTGAGTGTTACGGTAGTTGCACAGTCTGCGTCTGAGACTGATGCATTGAGTACAGCGTTCTTTGTACTCGGTAAAGAAAAAACAATAGAATATGTTAGAAAATTTCCAGAAGTAAAAGTTTTTTTGATAATGAAGGGAGAAAATGGTCAATTAATAAAGGAATATATAAACTTTAACAAGAGCGAGGAATCACTATGAAATCCAAAGGTTTGTCAAGAAGAACTTTTATTAAAACAGCAAGTACAGCCACGGGTTTATTAGTTATGGCAGGTAAAGCCCCGTTCTCTTACGCATTGAACGATAAGGTTAAGGTTGGATGTATAGGATGTGGTGGTCAAGGGAGCTACCATATAAAAGACGGCTTAATGGGTGCATCGGATATTGTCATTACTGCTGTTTGCGATGCGTATGGACCACATCAGAGGCTTGGTATTTTGCTTGCCCAAATTTCTAATGCAGGTATCTCTATAGAGGGGACTTCAGGATTAACCGATGAACAAAAAGAAAGGGCAAAAGCTGCATTTAAGCCAAAGGGTTATTATGACTATCGTGAAATGTTGGAGAAAGAGGAACTTGATGCGGTAGTTATAGCAACTCCTCTTCACATGCACTATCCTATGATAATGGATAGTTTAAGTGCAGGTAAGTATGTTTTTTGTGAGAAGACAATGTGCTATGACATAGAGCAGGCAAGGGAGGTAGTAAAGAAGTGCAATGAAACCGGTAAGTGGGTCCAGGTTGGACATCAGAGAAGATACAATCCGCTGTATAACAAAGCGGTGATGATGGCATGGGAAGAAGGCACCATAGGTAGAATAGTGCACATAGATGCTCAATGGCATAGAAACAATGATTGGCGAAGGCCAGTTAATAAAGATCATAAATTGAATTCTCAAGAAGCGAGGTTCATTAAGGACTTAGAAAGGTATATGAATTGGAGATTATACAAGGAATCGTCAAGAGGGTTGGTAACAGAATTGGCAACACACCAATTAGATATTGGGTCATGGTTCCTTGATGCTATGCCAAGAAGAGTTTATGGATGCGGTAGTTTGGATTATTGGCGAGATGGGAGAGAAGTCCACGATAGTATAAATCTCATCTACGAGTTCGATATAACTCCTGAGAATAGAGGTTACAGAGCGATCAATGCTCGTAGTAAGTATCAAGATAAGATGGCTATTAACCAACCCTATACTGTACAACTGGTTTACTCCAGTATCACAGCTAATGCTAAGAAGGGTTGTAGTGAACTTATTCAAGGAGATGAGGGGACTTTCGAACTTAGTGAGGAGGGTGGTTACTTTTATCCTGAGGCTACTGCTAAGGTATCTTGGGGGGAGTCCACGAGTGCAGAGCAAACTGCTACCGTGATTACATCTGGCGGTACTCTTAAACTAAGTAACAAGGCGTTACAGCAAGGTCAACCAATAGTGGTTGATAACACAAGATCGGTTGACCAACTTCAGTTTATTAGGTTTGCAAAGGACATAAAGGAAGGTGGTATTCCTAAAGCTAATCAAATGGTGGGGTTGAGAGCAACCATAATGGCGCTTGCAGGTTACATAGCAATTGAGGAGAAGAGAATGGTTGATATTGACCCAGCGTGGTATACATTCGATTTTCCAACACCAGATCCCTCTATGGTTGGATAGAGGTAATATACATATCGTTTTAGTATCTTGGGTGATATTAGTAGATAAAATTTAACAGGAATTCTTATAAATGTTATAGGAAATACTCAGATATGCTAAAGAAAAGGGTAATGATTTTTTTCGTATTAGGATCGCTCTTTTTTGTTAATTTGGGAAGTAATGCCAATGACGAGCCTTTAAGGAACATTATAGAGAATTATGAAAAATACATTGGCAGAGATTTAGTTAATCATAATAGGGCTATAAATGCAAACATAATCCGAACTTTACCATTGTCCTGTCCACCTTTTCATTTAAGGGATAAGGAGGGAAATATAATAGACCCGACTAAAAACCCTGATGGGACTCCAGTAGACCCCAATCTTCCTGTTCAACAGCAGGGTATTTCGAGACCAGTAAGTACGAAGCAAACCTGTGGCGCTTGTCATCCCTATGAGAGGATAACTCATGGTTACCATTTTCAAATGGGGCGTGATGAGATGTATCCGGAAGGAGACCCATCTTACGGTATCGCGGTAGATAAAAGCCCAGGTTTCTTTGGGAAGTGGTTATCCCTGTATCAGAGAGAACTCGTTGGTAAACATTTTGATGACACTGAAATTGTTGATATGACCCCATTTGATTGGGTTATTAATTGTGGGATATGTCATCCCGGAGGTGGACCGGCTGAATACGATAGAGAAGGTAAAAGATACGATATCACTAAGAAAACAAGTCCCCTCAAAGGCACATTCGGGGAAGGTGATTATTATAACTCGCCATGGGAAAAGACGGGAGTAATAGAAGCGGATTGTTTTATTTGCCATCTTGAGAATTATGAATATTCGCTTCGAGCTCAACAGATAAAAAAATGGAATTTTGAGTATGCAAGCACAGCGGGAGCAGGTTTGGGTTATGTTTGGGGTTCCACTATAGATGGGCAACAGCCAAAGGTTTATTACGATAAGAGTATCTTTCGGGCAGACGGAACTGTTCACCTACCGATTCGTCGGCCTACAGATAGGCAGTGCATGTTCTGTCACGATATGTCAAGTGTGCAAAAGCGAGGTATTAGTTGGCATTCTCCGTATATGCAAGATGTGCATACTGAACAGGGTTTGAAATGTATTGATTGCCATCATGGAGATATAAGACATAACTTTGCTAAAGGTAGTTCTTCTGTTCAGACTGTTAGGGATGACCTCGATAATACCGCTTTGTCTTGCTCTCAGTGTCATGATACCCAAGAAAAAGGTGCTACTTACGCAGAGCACAGGGGTTTACCTCCATTACACCTTGAGAGAATTGCTTGTACAGCTTGTCACATTACACACAGACCTTTTTTGCCTGTGTCTGTTATAGACCCCCTCACTGGCAAAACTCTCACATTGCCGGAGGAGTTTGATAGTTCTTACTGGGATGCTTACGAATTCGGCGGATTTTGGGGATGGGTAAGGCATAGAGACGACGCAAATATCATAACTCCTTTCTCAAAAGAGCAATTGACTCAAGCCAAAGAATTTACTATAAAGTCAGGAGACAATATTAGGACTTTATTTAAAAAGGTTTTTGGAAAAGATCTTCCTGAAGGGGACATTAGAGTTGCGGATTTCGTAAAAGACAAAGGTGGATTAGATAATTCTGAAGCAAGGGCACTAATGCTAATAGTGTTATCTACACTTTTCCGTCCTGCAAAGGAATTTTATCCGCTTGTTGTATATCGTGGTCAGACCTATTCTTATGACCTTGGACAGATTAGAGAACTTCCTACTACCCTTCAACCTAAAAGGCCAGGTGCGACCATAAAAGAGACAAAATTTGCTTTAGGTAGAAGTAAAGGTGATGGGAAAATATATGCTCAACATTCTCAGGTTTCAGCGTATTGGGTATATATGGACGGGGAAGAAGTTAGGCCAGTTCTTATTAAGGATATGAGGAAAGCATTTGAATGGCTAACTTTCCCAGAGTATTCTTTTGTTTTGTATCCAGCAAAACCTGAGAGTGGAGAGTCTTCACCTGCTTTACCACCTAATCCTTTTGAAAAAAGATCGGATAACGCTACAGGGAATGCTCAAGGGAACACAGAACCATTACAGACACAATTACCTAAGCCAGGATTACCCGAGATTGATCTGAAACAAAAGATAGAAGTTGAAAACGAGTTAAAATCAGCTGTACAGCAGAAAATAGGCGTTTATAGGACTACAGAGACTAAACTGCTAAAAATTCATGACGATAACAATGACACATTTCCCGAGGTAAACACGCTTGAGGAAATAGGACTTTTCGCTTGGGCTCTGAAACAGAATGTATCTTACCTTAAGGATAAAGACGAAATTTATTATATAAGAGGGACGAAGGTTTTCAAAGTAAAAGTGACGGGTGGAGATAATCCGTACGCTAAGGAATTTTATGAGATGGAAAGGATAGGTGAGAATCAACCTTTCATTGCAATCACAAGATACGAAGAATCTGAAGAAGAAGGTCAATTCTCCTGGGATAAACCTAACAAAGTATGGAAACCTGTGGAAGTCCGTTTGTGTTCTCCTTACAATGCAGAGATTGAGAAGATAAATCCGGAGTCGTACCCTTCTCTGCTTGCATTTGCAAAGCCATTGGAATGGACAGTATCTCATGGGGTTGAGCCTGTTTCTATGGCAAAAGGAGCTAAAGGATGTACAGAATGCCATTCATTAAATTCCGATTTCTTTATGGGCTCTGTTCTTGTTGATCCCTTTACAGAAAATGCGGTGCCTGAATACTTACCGATGTGGGCTATCCTTGGGTATGACTACAACTCTCTCAAATTATCTGCTTGGAGAGAAGGGGTATTGAAGAGGTATGCACCGTGGATTATACTTGCTCAGCTGGTAGTGATTTTATTGCATTACATCCTAATTGGACGAAAAGAAGGGACACCTGTAGGAAAGCCAAATGTAATAAGATTTCGTGGTATAGAAAGGATCTCCCATGGAATTGCGATGGTAACCGTAACATTCCTGGCTATTACAGGTTTCTTTTTCTTGCTTGGTCAGTACGATCCGTTAGGACCTTGGGCAAGGGTTTGGCATACATGCTTTGGGTATGTTGCTTGTGTAGGTGTGTTAATGATGTTCCTATGTTGGGTTGCGTTTATGTTCCCTGCGAAGGGTGATTTGAAGTGGTTGTTGAAGGCTGGCGGATACCTTGGTGGAGTTAAGGGACATGTACCTGCAGGAAAGTTTAACGCTGGTCAAAAAATACTGTTCTGGTTAGCTATGCTTGCTTTTGGTACTTGTGGATTCACAGGCGTTGTTATGGGCTTAAATCGTGGTGCACACTTCCCAGGGCAAGAATTATATTACACCTTACACGACATCTCTGCTTTGGTAATGATTATGGTTTTGATAGCTCATGTATACCTGGCAGCATTCGTAGTTCCCCATAGTCTCAGGGCAATATTTGGTGGGAAAGTGAGTGATATCTGGGCAAAAGAACATCATTCTCTTTGGGCTTTTACTGTAATAGAAGAAACTGAGAAACACTAACCTTTCTGTCTTACAGAATCCTATTTGTTCATTAAAATAGTATCTGAAAGGTAAAAAGTTATGAAAGTTTTATCTCTGTTAGGAAGCCCGAGAGCAAATGGTAATACAGCTCTCGTATTAAGATATTTGGAACAAAAATTGGAGGAAAAGGGCTTAGAAATAAACCGTATACATGTGGGTGGGTTGAGTATACAAGGATGTAAAGAATGTTTCGGATGTAAGAGAGATGATGAATCTTTATGTTGTTTTGATGATGATGCGATTCATGTCTTGAGGGATATTCTCGCAGCCGATGTAATTCTTTGGGCATCTCCTACTTTCTGCTGGGGCTTTCCAGCTCAACTGAAGGCTCTTATGGATAGGATGTATTGTTTATTGAAGTGGAAAGAGGGAGAAGAGGGATATAGATCGATGCTTGAAGGGAAATTAATGGCTCTATTAGTGACTGCTGGTGGAGAAGAAAAAGATAATGCGGATATACTTGGAAAAGCATATCAACAAATGGTCAGTTTTATGAAATGTAGGTCAGTGGGTATTGTATATATAGCCCCGTGGTGTGATGAGAGCCCTCTCAACAGAGAAGTATGTACAAAATTAGACGAGTTTGTCGATTCGTTTGTTTCTGCCAAGATAAAGTAGTTTGGGACTCTTTAGAATTCAATAACTTTGGTTTCGTTAGGTGATATATGAAGTGTCAGGATTTCTCCAGTTTTAGGTGATATAAGCGAACAATTACCTCCTGTTTGTGTTGTTATCTCTACTTTGATCTTGTTGTCTCTTTTTTCGGCGGAAACTAAAAAACCGCCTTCTGCTCTTAAATTTTTGAAGTAAATGTATTTCCACTCAGGAGAGACAGCTGGATACACTTCAATTAGGCCATTATGACTCTGTAACAACATTTCTTGAATTGCAGTAGCAGATGCGAAGTTTCCCTCGAGAGTAAAGGGTCTATAAGTGAATTTGCTGTAGCCTTTGCCTGATTGGTCTCCATTACAATGAAAACTGTTTCTAAGCACGAATGCCTCTGAGAAGATTTTTAAATTTTTAATGCAATTTTCATGGTCTTTTGCACGGGCTGATAAAATTGCTCTCCATGCAAAACTATACCCACACCAGTATGAAGTTCCCAATGAATCTAAATACTTTAGAGATGTTTTGATAAGTTGCATATCTTCAGGTTTGTGAGGATTGAGAATACCTAACGGATAGATTGCCATTAAATGAGACATATGTCTGTGAGACTCTTTCAAAGGGTAATCTTTAGCTACGAGTAAGCCTTCTTCATCAGTTTTCCAAAGGTCAGGGAATTCACCCAATATGGAGAGCCAACGGTCCTTTTCTTCATCTTTTCCTAATGTTTTTGCAAGTTCGGCACAGGCGGATAAAAGCCACCTAATAAGAGATAGATCATAGTTTGTTATCTCCTGAAACCAAGCGTTTGGTTTGTTATCGTTTATTTCGGGAGAAGAACTCAGGGGGAGTTTTCTTTTACCGTTTTCATCTCGGCAATCTTTGGTAATGCTATCTATAAAGATAGTGCATTCCTTTAGATAAGGGTATGCTCTTTCCCGGAGAAATTCAATGTCATTTGAATATTTCCAATGTAGATAGAAATGATGTGCCAACCACGCGGAGGTTGTAGGAGAATGAGTATATTGCCTCCATCCTCCTATTTGTCTACCAAGGATATCGGTAGTCATGGGCACATTCAATCCCGGCAGATTGAAAAACTTTCTTGTCCATTTAACTGCTTCTTCTTTTGTTTTCCATAGCCAATCTATGAAATGTTTTTCTTGTTCTAATCTGTTGCCAGAGTAAGCAATCCAATATGACATTTCTGTGTTGAGATCGTGATGGTAATCACCTTTCCAGGGAGGTATCTTGCCGTTATCTGCGGTCCAGGGTCCTTGAAGCGTAATAGCATTTGGACCAGCGGAAGCACCGAATTTATAAGTTTCATGATACCACCTTTTCTCTATGTCAAGATCAGGGATATGTATATAGGTTTTATTCCAGTAGTCTTCCCACCACTTGTTGTGAGAGGAGATAAGGCTTTCTAAATCATCTTCTAATGCTGAGATTACATTTCTTTTGGCTCTGTTTAGCGAATTTTCTCTCGATTCAAAGTTGCTCTCTATGGACCATACGAAAAGATGTTTTGTAGGTGTGATTTCTTTCTTTTCCAGGTAAATGGCAAATTCGAAACCTCCCCAGCATTCTTGAGTATATGAGTAATTATTTTGTCCTTTTTCTATTTTGGGTGGGGGGTAATCTAACCAGCGTAAGTCATCTTTTGAAAGATTCTTCTCGTTATTAAGTTTTCCAAAGGGCGGAGGTAGGATTTCTACTTCAGGAACACTGTTCCCTTCACTTAATATAATTCCTAAAGGTTTTGTTGCGTGTATAAGCACTTTGATTAGAACCCCGTTGTTATACTCTACAGTGGCAATGGCGTTTGATATATCAAGAGTGCTTCTCTTTACATTGGCATTCTCTTTGAATGCTACCTTTAGTCTACCCGCAGGTATTTTTGTGGGGGCAGGATTGTTGTAAGGGTCCTCGTAAAGTTTTATCAGATCATCATATCTCCCTTCTTTTTCCCACTTTAGCATTGTCTGGAAATTATATTCAGGTAGATTGAATTCTGAGACTTCTCTTAGGTCCCATAAGTCGGTTCTATCAAGGGAAATCTTTAATGGAGATCCATCCCCCCAAATAAGTGCACCCAACAACCCATTTCCCAAAGGTAAGCCTTCATCCCAACTATTAGGCATTTCCGTATACACAAAGGAATGCTTTTGAGCAATTGTTTTTCCTTCTATGTTGGGCGATTCTGCAAATATTAATATTCCAATAGATAACGCTAAATAGAAGTCGAACATAACTTTTCTCCATAGATAAAGATAAGTGTTTTGTAGTTTTAATCTTATTATTATGGTATATAGGAATTGTTCTCAAATTCTTTTTGGGGGAAATAGAGACTTTAGGTAGTCCCAGGGATAAATACTTGAGGTGTGTCCATCGCTCCAGGCTACACTTATCGCATAGTGTCCCAATTGATTGATTTCTAAAATAGTAATGTTTGGAGGGGTAGTGTTCGGGTTTAGAAGAGGTTTATTTGTAAGTTCATCAACACAATACGCACATTTGCAAGCCCGCCTCAACTCTACGAGTGGTATCTCTGAGATAGTGCTATCTTCCCAGAAGACCTTCATAATTTTATCGGTAGTTTCTATTCTTGGGGACTTCAGAATATTTGCTCGTCTTTTGCCAATTTCTCTCAGTAGTTTCTCAACAAGCTCTTCCCAAATGGTTTCATACTCTATTCCAGAATCTCTTTTGGATGCGTCCCAAAAGTTCTTTAAGATGGGTATTTGAGCGAGCGTAGTTATTCCAAATCTATTCTGTAGTGAATCTATTCCTTTGCCAAATATGTGATGTTTTTTCCCACAGTTATCACACTCGAAGAAGGACATATTTTCTATAATTCCGAGAACTGGTACTTGAACTTTTTCAAACATTAAGATTCCTCTTGCAACATCTACAAGAGAAAGTGTATGAGGAGTTGTAACGATCAAAGCTCCATCAAGAGATACTTGTTGGACTAAAGTTATTTGGATATCTCCTGTTCCAGGTGGTAGGTCAATTATGAGGAAATCGAGATGCTCCCATTCAGTTTGTCTTAGGATTTGAATTACATAATTAGATGCAAGTGGCCCTCGGAGGACAGCTGGAGAATCCCCTAATAGATATCCTAATGACATTGTTTTTAAACCATTTACTTCTACTGGTATTATCTTTTCACCTAACATTATCACTTCAGGTGAAGAAAGATTGAGTAGTGTTGGTAAGGAAGGTCCGTAAATATCCAAGTCGAGTAAACCTACTCTTTGATTCCTTCTCTGCAATGCTCGGGCTAAAAATGCAGAAACTGTAGATTTGCCTACTCCCCCTTTGCATGCAGATACTGCGATAATGTTCTGTATTTGTTCTCTATTTATTGTTGTTCTCTGTGTAAGAAGGTGCTTCCTTGATGTAAATTTTATCTCGACTTCCCTAATACCGACGATAGCCTTTAATTTGTCCTCAATTTCTTGTTTGAATTTGTTTTGAAGAGGACAGGTAGGAATAGTAAGCTCGATAGTAAGAGAAACTTTCCCATTCTCACTAAAATCTACATTTTTTACAAAGCCTGCAGAAACTATATCTTTGTTTAAATCTGGGTCGATGACCGTTTTTAATACGGAAATGATATTATTTCTGATGTCTGTAAAATCATTCATAGACAATTAATTTTCTTGTGAGTAATGATGTGAAGTGGTAGAAATATAAAACTTTTTAACAATGGGGGATAGGTTAAAAACTTAACTTTATAGAGATGTCAAATATTCCATCGAAATTAATGGCCTGAGTTCCTAATGTTCCAGTTATGGTTAAAGAGCCTTCTACACATGTTTGCTCTGATGGATTCTTATTTACATAGTTGAGGACTTCAATCTTCTTATCAAAATAAATTTCTGTTTTGTCCTGGTTAAATTTTCCTTCTCCGAGGTCTATTATTCCACTATTGTTTATTTTTATCTTTGCAGAGATTTTGCTAATTTTGGAAAAATTCCCTGCAGTAGCTCTGAGTGTGATTTTTTCCACAGTAACGCTTTTCACCTCTATTTCATTTATTGCATAAGTTAGTAATCTGGTCATCCATCTGCTGAGAGGGAGTTTTTGAATTCCTTCGATGGCTCTTTGTCTTAAGGTTTCTACATCGAATCCAGTGTTGGCACAAACCTTATTTATTGAGCGTTCTTCGTTATTTACCCATTGTTCAAAAGATGTGGCTGGTATGCTTGCTGAAAATAGTTTTATAGATGTTTTTATTTCAGGTAGCGGTATTAACGATAGTATGCACCCCGGGAGTAACAGACCAATTACCAAGATAAAGAAGATAGCCTTGGCTAAGTTGATTTTCTTTTTCATGACATAGCCCTCCTCTTTTGTTGGTTTTATTTCTTATATTCTACACCTAATACCTTATCTATTCAAGCACATATATCTCTTTCCACATAATTCCTGCTACTCCTCCGGTGTGGAGCTGAAGTGCAAAAAAACCTTCAAGAAGGTTGGGGGCTGGGTCTTCGAATTCGATTACTTTAATTCCATTTAGCCATGTTGTAGTCTTGTTTCCAACACACTTGACTTCTATTTCATTCCAATCATTCTTACGCAGGCACCAAGCAGATGGGTTTTTAGTGTTTGGCTCTACAAGCCAGCCCCTTTTATAGCTTTCATATATCCATCCTGTTTTAGTAGGGTATCCTGGTTCAACCTCTACCTGTACCCCAGATATGATGGGATATCCATCCTCTCTCATTGTTATACTGGAGTGATAGAAGAATCCGTAATTACCTTCTCCGAGCATCTTAAATTGGGCTCGAGCATGGAAGTCCTTCCATGTCTTTTCAGTCGCAAGGTATCCTTCTGACTTTTTAGGTCCGCTTTTACCTACTATCACCCCATTTTCGACAACCCACTCTTCAGAACCGTAGTTTTTCCATCCATCTAAATTTATCCCATTGAATAGGTTTACCCAATTCCCTGTTCTACCAAGGTCCTTTATTCGGATATTTCTATATTCTACAAATACAGGTTCATCTTTGATTACCTCATCTGCTCTAACTTGGAGAAAAATATATCCTTTTATAAATTTATCGTCTTCGATCTCAGCGGAAAGAATATCATGTAAGAATACTCTTATTTTAGAGCCTACTGCTTCTATTCTCATCTTATTCCAATTTTTCTGTGATAATGTTTTTACAGATTCATCAGATGGTTCAGCCAAGAGTCCTCTACCATTTTCGTCCATTATCCCCCCGGTTGCTTTTCTCACTCTTGTTTCAATATTCGCTTGGTATCCGTAACAGTCATATACAATTTCTTCAGGCTTTGCATTTTCTGGAACAGGGAGTAATGGAAGCCAATGAGTTCTAAACTGGACTCCTCCGTTTATAGGACGAGGAGTTCTAAACTCTAACTCTAACTCAAAGTCTGCAAATTCTTTTTCTTCATACATAAGCCAAGTGCTGACTGCCTTATTAAAATCTTGCTCTTTCTTTTTCAATGTTCCTCTGATAATTCCATCTTCAATTATCCATTCACCATTAAGAGGTTTCCAGCCTGAAAGAGTGTTATCTTTTACTAATGGTATCCATTCATTGCTTTGTTGGGAGAGGAAAAGTAAAGAAATAAAAAGAGACAACTTCGTTAGCATAAAATTACCTCCATCTCTTTATGTAATAAGGAAGTTTATTAGTTACAATTAAAATAATAAAATAAGTTTTCTCCCCTTTACAATCCGCGTATTAGAAAAGTTGGTAATGGGATAAAATGATTAGGTTTTAACCCGAATTACATTTTTAGCAAGTAGGCCTTTGGGTCCTTGACTTAGCTCGAAGGAAACTCTTTCTCCCTCCCGTAGAGTTCTAAATCCTTTCATTCTAATTTCAGTGTGGTGAACAAAAATATCTTCACCTAATTCGTTGATAATGAACCCGTAGCCTTTGCGGTCATTAAACCATTTAACCTTGCCGGTGTAGCGAACCCTTGTTGTTTCAACTCCCTGGTCCACTTTATTCCCCTTTCCTAATTCACATCTTTTATTGCCCAAATTAGTGTATGGATTTATGATATTTTACACTAATATGTATTTAAAGTCAATAGTAAATTTGAAAAATGAGAAAAGTTATACTAATTTCAAGATTTAGATGGTTAAGTAATTATAATATTTCTATTGCACTACGACAGAGTCTGTTCGATTAGGTAGGGTTTTATTTGATATCTTGCCCGTATCAAAATTAGTTGAATGTAATGGCTTATATTCAAATTGGTAAGGTTCTACTCATTATCATATAATTATCCATCTAAAAACATTTGTTAAATTGGTTGTAGGAGTATTCTGTTATGGATGTATTAGTTACGGGAGGGGCAGGTTTTATTGGGTCCCATTTATGTGAGTTTTTGGTTAGCCGTGGTGATAGAGTTTTGGTTTTGGATGATCTTAGCACTGGAAGGTTTGAAAATATAGAACATATTAAAGGGATAGAATGTGTAATTGACAGCACATTGAATCAAGAAGTAGTGCGAGATTTGGTTAAAGAGGTTGATTTAGTGTTTCATCTTGCGGCTACTGTGGGTGTTAGGTTAGTGATAGAACACCCTATAAACACAATAGTGAATAATATAAGAGGAACAGAGATTGTTTTAGAAGAATCTTGTAGGTATCGTAGGCCTTTGCTGATAACTTCTACCAGTGAGGTCTATGGTAAGAGTGCCAAGGAGGTGTTTGAAGAGGAAGATGACCAAATCATAGGTCCTCCACACAAGCACAGATGGTGTTATGCTGCATCTAAGGCGATAGATGAATTTCTTGCTCTTGCGTATTGGAAAGAGAAACGGCATCCTGTATATATAGTTCGATTGTTTAACATAGTTGGACCACGACAAACCGGAAGGTACGGGATGGTTCTTCCTACATTTGTGACTCAAGCTCTAAAAGACGAGCCTCTGACAGTGTTCGGCGATGGGACTCAGACAAGATCTTTTGCTTATGTAGGAGATATTGTGCCGGCATTAGTTAAGATAATAGAATCTTCTCATCTTGCGGGACAGGTTTTTAATTTAGGAAATGATAAACCAGTCCGAATTATAGATCTTGCTAAAAAGGTAATAGAGAGAACTCATAGCAAGTCTGAAATAAGGTTGATCCCATACCAGGAGGCCTATCCAAATGGGTATGAGGATATGTTGAGGCGGGTTCCTTGCCTTAAAAAGATTAGAGATGCGATAGGTTATTTGCCTAAGACAACTCTTGAAGAGATGATAGACATCGTAGCGGATGACCTAAAAAGAAGATTGGAAATTAGTAGTTAATAATTAGGGTAAAACTCTGATTTATTTTTATCGTTTCTTTAGTGGTAGTTTTGCAATCGCCGATGCTATTAGTCTTTAAGAATTAATAGAACGGATTGAAGTAGAAATATTTATGAAGAAGGTATATATCAAGACTTACGGGTGCCAGATGAATGAACACGATAGTGCTCGTATATGTTCTATTCTTGCAAGTATGGGATACCTTCCTGTAGAGAGTCCCGAGTCTGCAGACCTGATAGTTGTTAATACCTGTTCGGTGAGAGAGAATCCAGAAAATAAAGTTTATAGCCTTCTTGGTAAGCTCCGTCCTCTCAAAAAGAAAAGACCTGAGTTGATGGTAGCAATATGTGGGTGTGTGGCTCAACAGGAAGGTGAACGAATTCTTGAGAGGGAGCCTATTGTGGATTTAGTTTTTGGTCCCGACAGGTATTTTAACCTGCCGGAACTGCTTTCGAGAGTGGAGAGTGGGGAAAAAGTGTGTGATACACATAGGGGTTATCCGAGACCTCCAATAGAAGACTTTATACCTGATGAGTGGATTGATAGAGGGCATCGAGAAAATATAAAGGCGTATATTGTAATTAGCAAAGGGTGTAATAATAAGTGTAGTTTTTGTATTGTGCCTCGAACAAGAGGTAGAGAGGTATATCGAACGCCGGATAGTATTTTGAAGGAAGTTGATATAGTAGTTTCAGAGGGAGTTCGTGAAATATGGTTATTGGGTCAGAATGTTAACTCCTATAAGTGTGGGGAGAACTACCGTTTCTACCACTTGCTAAGGGATGTTGCTAATAATTCGGATGTATGGCGGATAAGATTTACCTCGCCTCATCCTAAGGATTGGGTATATGAGTTAACAGACCTCATATCTGAAAAAGGTAATATTGCTAAACACATCCATTTGCCTTTACAGTCTGGTTCTAATAAGATTCTCAAGTTGATGCGAAGAGGGCATACAATTGAAAAGTATTTGGAACAGGTAAATTATTTGAGAAAAAAGATACCAGGAATAGAGATTAGTACAGATTTAATTGTTGGCTTTCCTACGGAAACGGAAGAAGATTATGAGGAAACACTAAGGGTAGTGAAAGAAGTTAAGTTTAGTCAAGTATATCCATTTAAATACTCACCTCGTCCGGGGACTTATGCGGAAAAGTTAGGTGATGATGTTCCCCGGAAGATTAAAGAGGAAAGGCTTGCGAATCTAATTAAGCTCCAAGAGGAAATAAATATTGAATGTATGACAAAACTGATAGGAGCAAGCCAAGAGGTTTTGATAGAAGAGAAGCACCCTAAGAAAGATTATTATTGGAATGGACGAACTAATGGTTATAGACCTATAACTGTTAGAGCTAAAAATTTATCTACAGGAGACCTCGTTGTAGCTGAGGTTAAATCTTTTCACGGTCATTGGCTCGAAGGTGATTTAGTAAGGGTAGTAAAAAAGTCACCACTTCTGTTTGTAAGTAATATACGAAACATTAAGTCTGAAGAAGGAGGATGATATGAAGGTTACTATAATTACGATTGGAGGGAAATTTGAGTCTGATTGGAACACTGCACTTGTAATACCTTCTTTTGAGAAGGATTTTCCTGTTCAGAGTGAATTACTTTCTGAGGAGCTCGATATGTTAATCCAGTCAATAGTAGATCGGGAGGTTTTTTTGGGGAAGGAAGGCGAGGTTTTTTTTATTCCCATCCAAGACGCTAAATATGCGGGGGTTATATTGTTAGGATTAGGAAGTAAAGAAAAACTTAGTGAAGAGAAGTTAAGGAGAGCGGGAGGAAATATCATAAATTGCGTCCACACTAACAGAATTTCTCGAATTGTGTTCGATTGGAGTAAGTTATGTACCTCTTATATTTCTCCGATTGTGGAAGGTCTAATCCTTTCTTCCTTCTCTTATGAAAATTTTAAAACTGAATTAGATGCTTCTAAGACAAATAAAGTAAACATAGGTACAGTAGTGTTTCTTACCCATCCGGATGAGAACATAGGGAGAGTTATTGAGGAGACTAATGATACTGTTGCAATTTGTGAATCTGTAAACATGTGTCGCAATTTAGTTTGTACTCCTGCTAACGATCTTACTCCGGGAGCTCTTGCGGAATTTGCAAGAACGATGTGTGATAAGGTAGAGATTAAGAGTAGGATACTCACGAGGGCTGAGATGGAAGAGGAGGGATTAAATGCAATTATTGCGGTTGGGAGGGGTTCTTCCCGTGAGCCTTGTATGATCATAGTTGAATATAAACATCCCGATTATACGGGAGATTTGATTGCTCTAATTGGTAAGGGAGTTACCTTTGATACAGGGGGTATATGTCTTAAACCCAGAGATAATTTGCATGAGATGAAATATGATATGGCAGGGGCTGGGGCTGTATTGGGAGTGTTATATGCTTTGGGAAAACTTAAGCCCAAGATGAGCGTTATAGGTGTTATTCCTGCAGTGGAGAATGCACCTGGAAACAACGCTTTATTGCCTGGTGATATCATTAGAACCTATAGCGGTAAAACAGTGGAGGTTTTGGATACGGATGCTGAGGGTAGATTGATTTTGGCAGATGCAATATCTTATGCGTATAAGAAATATTCACCACATACTATAATAGATGTTGCTACGCTTACAGGAGGGTGTATTACCGCACTGGGACACTTCTGTGCGGGTATTATGGGAAATGATGAGCAATTAGTTAGGTCTTTGATCAGGATTGGTGAGAAAACAGGGGAGCGGTTATGGGAGCTCCCACTGTGGGATGATTATGAGAAGTTGATTAAATCCGAAGTTGCTGATATTGCTAATTTAGGTCCTGCAAGGGAAGCTCAAACTATTGTGGGTGGTATTTTCCTTAAAAATTTCATAGAAGGTAATACAAAATGGGCTCATATAGACATTGCAGGAACAGCATGGGGAGTAGACCATATTTCTTACTGGAGTAAAAAGTATCCAACGGGATTTGGTGTTAGGTTGTTAACTAATTGGTTAGTGAGTAACTGTTAGATTCGAGGATAAGTAAAATGAGATTGCTATTTTTAGTGATAGTAGTGGTGTTCTCGATTTCACTTTCATTAGTTTCAATATTACCTTTAGTTCTGTCTGAAGATATTTTTACATCAACTGAATCTAATCAGGTATTTTTTAATAAAGCTTTGTCTCATATTAAAAAAATTGATAGATATCAGAAAATATGTCATGAACTAAATAAGGATTTTGATTCCTCTCAAATAAAAGATAATGAGTTGGACGATATTAGCCCTTTGCTGAGGGAACTTGAATTAATACTTATTTATCAAAATTACTTAATAGCAAAAAATAATTATATAAGTGTGAGGGAAAAGGCTTTAAGAAGAGAGATAAACCCTGTTGAGATAAGTTCGCACTATCGAGAATATGAGAGAGCAAAACTGTATTTAGACCGGGCAATTGAGCAATATCCCGAGGTTTTGAAGATAATTGGCTCCAGTTTAAGATAAATAATGAAAAGATTTCTCATACATACATTAGGATGTAGACTTAATCAAGCCGAATCTGACCAAATTATCCAAAAGTTATACGAGGAGGGATATGTTCTTGTCCAGAAGGATCAACCTGCTGAACTCTGTATTATTAACACTTGTGCAGTTACACACGAAGCTGAGGTTAAATGTCGAAAGATTATTCGTCAACTATTGAGGGGTAATCCAACTGCAATAATCGTCGTAATTGGTTGTTATGTAGAAAGAGATATTGGGGCCATAAGAAACATAGAGGGAATAGATTTAATAGTTGATAATAAATGTAAACTTAAGTGGTTATCGGATATTCCTACTAAAAAATTAGTCAAGCCGAGAATTGTAACTGAAGGAGAATGGAAAGGGGAAAGTATTAGTTTTGAACCTGTTTTACCACCATTTTCTATTCCAAGTTTTCATAGGGCAAATGTAAAGATTCAGGAGGGTTGTGATTGTAAATGTTCGTATTGTATTATCCCTCATCTTCGCGGTCCCTCTCGCTCAAGAGCCATTGAAGAGATATTAAAGGAGATCGAATGGCGACTTGAAGGTGGCACAAAAGAGATTGTACTCACCGGTGTAAATATAGGGAACTATAATTGGCAAGGGAGTAATTTAATTAACTTACTCGACGCTATACACTGTAGGTTTGGGGAGAAAAAATGTTTTAGAATTCGTTTGAGTTCGATTGAGTTGAATACATTAAATGATGAGTATATTTTGAGAATGCGTGATAAGAAATATCCGTTGGTGCCTTACTTACACATTCCTCTACAGTCCGGTTGTAATACTATATTGAGATCTATGAATAGACCTTATGTGAGGGAAGAATATGAGGACTTTGTGCTTAAGGCGGTGGAGATGGTTGAGGATATAGGAATTAGTGCAGATATTATGGTTGGCTTTCCTGGAGAAACGGAAAGAGATTTTGAGGAAACATTAAGTTTTCTGAATCGACTGCCGATTTATTTCATGCATGTTTTCCCTTTCTCCCCCAGGGAAGGCACATTAGCATATAGTATGGAGAACAAGGTTAAACCTATTGAGATAGAAAGGCGAGTAAAGGAGGTAATAAGGTTAAGCAAGAGGAAACGAGAAGAGTTTCACAAAAGGAATATAAATAAAGTTAAGGAAGTTTTATTTGAAGAAAGAGAGAACTCATCTTGGAGTGGGTATTCTGAGAATTACATAAGGGTGTTTTTAGATAGTGATGCGAATCTCGAAAATAAGATGTGTTTAGTAAAGCTTGAAGAAAACGATTCATTTAGCATGAAAGGCTCTTTAGTAGAGGTAAAGTTTTAGGAGATTAGAATAATGAGTGAGAAATTTGAGGAACTTGCATTGGGAAAAGAAGGGTGGCTTAAGGATAGGTTAAAGGAGGTAAAATCCTTATTAGTGGCTTTCTCTGGGGGAGTCGATTCTACATATCTTTCTGCTGTTGCTGTAGAGGTCTTGGGAGAGAAGTGTGCATTAGTAATCTCTGACACTCCAAGTTTACCGAGGGACGAGTTAGCAGAGGCTCAAGAAATAGCGAAAAGATTTGGTTGGAAACTGTATACAATCAAAACTAAGGAATTCGAGGATCAGAGATACCTATTGAATGACCAGAATAGATGTTACTATTGTAAATCTGTGCTTTTTTCTGAAATGTGGGAGTTCGCGAATCAGAATGGTTTTTCTGAATTAGCCTGTGGAGTAACTGCTGACGATAATCTTGATCCAACGAGGGTAGGACATCGAGCTATTAGGGAGTTTGGAGTTCTAACTCCACTCTCGGATGTGGGACTGACAAAAATGGAGGTTAGATATTTGAGTAAGTTGAGAGGTTTGCCTACTGCTGAAAAACCGAGTTTTGCTTGTTTATCTTCAAGAGTGCCGAAAGGTATTGTTATAACTGTGGATATTCTAAAAAAGGTTGAGGAAGGAGAGAAATTTCTAAAGTCTTTAGGATTTAGACAATATAGGGTGAGGCACCATAACGATCTTGCGCGGATAGAAGTAGAGTCTTCTGATATTCCTAAAATCGCTTCTCCAGAAATGAGAAAGGTTATAGTAGACAAATTTAAGGAAATAGGATATAGATATGTAACTTTGGATATTGAGGGCTACCGTTCTGGAAGCACTGCTTAGATTTTATTTTATTTCATATTTTTTCACAGAAGTATCGTTACTCTTTATTATTAGCCTATTTTTCTCTTGATTGTATTCTATACCATCGCTTAAGGGAGAGTCGTCTTTTAGAACTTTAGAAGGTTTTTCAGTATAGAAAATTCTTAAGATATGTTTTTTCAATGCGCCTTTAAGTTCAACTGTTAATGTATCTTCTTTTACAACTGTAATATCCAGCCTGTTATCATTTTCAGGATAGTATAGGGTAAATGAGCTTTTGCCTTCAGGGTATATGTTTAGGGTTATATAGTCTTCCCAATCCCTCTCACCGATACCGGTATAGTTTCTCGATATTTCCATAGGAATTATTGCACCTTCTTTTATGAAGACGGGGTATGTATCCAGCGAGTATGTCTTTACGATAGATTTGTTGCCATCGATTAATTCGTGGTCATCAAAAAACCATCTCCATTTACCAGGGGGTAATACCACAGTTCGGGTATTACTTTTTTGATAGATAGGTGCTACTAACAGCCAATCTCCTAACATATATTGATATTTTCCTAATTTCATAGGTCGCATGAGTGGTTGTCCGCCTTCGCACCATTGATACACATAGCTATACATATAAGGAATGAGTTCTGTATGTAGCCAGGAATATTTTCTAACTTGTTCTAATTCTAATTCGGATCGCATCCACATTCGGCGTTCCCCATGTCCCCCATTTAAAAACAGTCCGCAAAAAGTAGAAAATTGAGTCCATCTTATGTATAAATCAGGTGGTATGGGTTCGGGTCCGTGGTAGCCTGCAATGTCAGAACCGACAACACAGTAGCCTAAATTGGCACTCCACAATATACAGTGAATCGCTTTTTCTAATCCTCTTTTCTCGTATTCCCATTCATGTTTAGTATCACCAACCCAATTAACTGTGGAGGCTTTTAGTGGAGCGAATCCTTCAGGGTGAGCCCAAGAGGTAGGCACATCTATGGAGCGTGAAAGTGTAGCGAATTCTGGATTGTATATCCTTCCGTATTCAAGTTCTCTTATGTAATAAAGGTCCATATATTTTCTCGGCGTGAGAATTCCACTGTAAGAGCGTAGATAAAATATGGGGATGGGTCCTATTTTCCCTCTCAACAGAGTTGCAGAATCATCTAACTTCCAGCCGTCTATACCGTATCTGAGAACCTGATTTTGTAATCCTTGCCACCAGTTTATTGCTGTTGGGTTAGTGTAGTCTATAAATCCGCCTGTTCCTTTCCACCACTTGACTTGCACTCCTTTCCCGACAAGGTAACCGTTGGTTTTAGCTTCTTGATAGAACTCCCCTGAATCTTGGATTGCGGTATCATCGTTTTTACTATTGACCATTGGGGTCATCCATAAAACCACCCTAATTCCTTTATCCTCAAAATATCTGAAGAATTTTTCTGGTTCTGGGAAACGAGATTCGTCTACTACAAAATCGTTGTATCTGAGAGACCAAGGACTATCTATTAAAACTACTCCTATAGGAAAGTCTCTTTCTAAATGGCCATTTACAAGTTCTAAAGTCGCTTCAGCGGTGTTAACATCGTCTTCCCATACCCAACATTTTAGAACCCACGCAGGAACCTTGGGCCTTTGAGATGGTGAATGTCTTGGAAAGTTAAGAGGGTATGTTCCCCAAAATGGGAGAATTACCCAAACCCATATTATTAAAATTAAAGTTATTAATGTGATAAAGATGTACTTAACTATACTACGAATCATAGGTCAAAACTTAGATGCCTAACCTGTTCAGTTTAATAAAGGTTTCAAAGGTTCTGTAAGTTCTTGGTGTGTAGCCTGGAAGGGGTTTTATTTGTTGATGATATGCATCGAGGAAATGGAATGATTGAGGGAAATAACTTTCTTCCATTTCAGCAGGTGGAACAATCCAGTTGGGAGAACCTATTACACACACTGGAGCGTCGAGGTAATCAAATGCAATCTGTGTTATATGCGATGCTACGGTGTGTAGATAATTACCTCTTTCGCACGCATCACTTGCAAGAATTAATGCCCCGGTTTTCTTTATAGATTCAACTATGGGTTCGTAGTTTATCGGGACTAAAGTTTGACCGTCAATGAGTTCTACACTTATCCCATAATCTTTCTCAAATATCTTTACTGCTTCCCAGGCTCTATAGAGTGTCGCACCGAAGGTCATTATGGTTAAGTCGTTACCCTGTTTTAGTATCTCTGGTTCTCCAATAGGTAGCCTATAATATTCTTTTGGCACTCCTTGTTTATGGAATATTTCTACTTGGTTATATAGTCTTTGGCTTTCGAAGAATATAACGGGGTCGCTCCCACTTAAAGCGGAGGCTATAAGCCCTTTTGCAGAGTATGGGGTTGCTGGGAAGACTACTTTAAGGCCTGGTATGTGAGCACATAATGCTGTCCAATCTTGGGAGTGTTGAGCACCATATTTTGCACCTACAGAAACCCGGACTACTACGGGCATCTTTAATTCGCCTGCGGACATAGCCTGCCACTTAGGGAGCTGGTTGAAAATTTCATCTCCTGCTCTCCCCATAAAATCGCAATACATCAATTCTACAAGTGGTCTCCCGCCTTCCATTGCAACTCCTACAGCTGTGCCTATTATTGCTCCCTCGGAGATAGAAGAATTGAATAATCGCCTATAGGGAAGTGACTCAGTTAAGCCTTGATACACTGCAAAGGCTCCACCCCAATCCCTGTTTTCCTCTCCGTAAGCTACGAGTCTTGAATCGTGATAAAAATGATATAGGATGGCTTCAAATATGGCTTCCCCAAAGGTAACAGCCTGGGTTGGTTTCAGAACATTTCCATTTTCATCCAGTCCAAACCTTGCTTTTTTTTTCAATCTTTTTAAGTCTTGGATTCTCTTCATAGGGTAGGAGCACATCGGTAGGTTTTTCTAATCCTGGTAACTCTTCTTCAATATTGTTTGAGAACATTATGTTGGCGAGTCCAGAAAATTGAGTTAGCTTCATTCGAGGTGAAATTTCGAGATTAGTGGCAAGTTTACAGGCTTTTTTAATTTTCTTCAATACATGAGCTCTGATGCTTTCAAGATCTGTATCTGTGGCAAGTCCAACAGACTTTAATTTTTCACCAAACTCCAATATGGGGTCTTGTTGTTTCCAGAGTTCTATTTCTGTATGCTCCCGATATGAGGACTGGTCGCTTGGTGAATGTCCTGATTGCCGATAACAAATTACATCAAGTAGGACGGGTCCTTTACCACTTTCTAAAATAGGTATTTTCCTCCGATAAGCGTCGGCTACTGCAAGGGGATTGTTCCCATCTACAACCTCCGCGTGCATATTTTCAGGGTTTAGACCTGCTCCTACCCTGGCTAATCTCTCAAATCCTGCGGTTTCACCAATAGGTTGTCCACCCATACCGTAGAAATTATCTACGAAATTGAATACGATTGGTAGCCCGCCTTTGTCCTCATCTTCCCATAGTGTGTTGTATTGACCCATTGTGGCGAACATCATTGCTTCCCATACGGGTCCACAGGCAATAGAAGCGTCGCCGATATTTGCTATGGTGATTCCCTTCATCTTTTTGATTTTTTTGTAAAGGGCGGAGCCAGTAGCAATATCCGCACTACCGCCTACTATAGCGTTAGCAGGGTAAACTCCGAACGGTGTGAAGAAGGCGTGCATAGAACCGCCCATACCCTTATTAAATCCATTTTCCCTTCCGAATATTTCTGCAAGTAGACCATATAGTAAGAAATCAATTCCTAATTCCTCTTCTTCTGTAGTTTTTAGAATTGGCTTACCTTTATTACTACCTATTACAAGGGGTGTAAAGTCAGGCTCATGATTTTCCACTACATTAAGGATTCTGCTCTCCCAGTAATTTCTCATGATTTCAACGAGGGAATTACCTGCGAGGTCTCTTATTGCACGCAGTCCTTTAGCTATGATCTCTCCATGGCTCCGGTGGCTTCCAAAGATGTGGTCGTATACCCGTAGAAATACGCACTCTCCCACTGCTGCGCCTTCCTGGCCTATGGATAGATGTGCAGGTCCGGCGTGTTGATATTCGATACCTTCGTAAGAGCCTAATTTTTTTATCTTATCGAGCATGGTCTCAAATTCGCGGATGTAAACCATGTCACGATAAATTCTTAAGGCTACTTCAGGAGTTATACCTTCTTTAGCATCTAATTCTTCTTTTAGGGTTTTTTGGTACTGATTAATAGGAATGGGGCTAATGTTTATTATTCCAGGTTTTCTCATTTCATTTGGAGAAATTAATATTTTTTTAGTCATAAGCTGTTTCCTATAGATAACTTGACCTGTATTTGTAAATCGATTTACCCTCCGGCACTAAAAGGGCGACTTATTCGAAACAATAGTATAAGGGATAGGTAGAATTATCTACAACCCGACTGTAATGGGTAATGATAAGATTTATCTCGTTTGTGCAACCTGTTCCTTCTCTTTAAGTACTTTCTTTATTTCCTTATCCAATATTTTCTCTAAAGAAGGGGAGTATCCACTGAAAAAACAGCGCACAGTAAGGTCGGAATCAATTAGAAAAATAGCAGGTATTCCCTTAAATTTAAACTCTTCTCCGATTGAGCGGGAATCCCCTTCAATGTATAAAACATTTACATTGGCAATCTTGTTCTCTCTGATAAATTTATTTATCTGCTCTAAATTGCCATCCCACACATTTACAGCGTAGAAACTGACTGTAGAGGGTTCATATTTTTTTGCGAGTTTTTCTAATGCAGGCAGAGCTCTCCGACAAGGTCCACACCATGTCGCCCAGAAGTCTATTACAAGGAGATTTTTCCCTACCAGATCTTTAAGATTTACTTCTGTCCCGTCTAATTTTTTAGCGACAATATTAGGTGCCTTTTTTCCTTCTAACGGGTGTGGATCTGGTTTTTCAAGAAAACTGAGAAAAAAACCTGAAGCTACATATATTACAATCAGAATTACTATTATTACTCCCCATCTTTTTAACAAACCCATTATTGGTCCTCCTTTTTCGTTTCTACATTGGGATTGTTTAAGATGTTCAAAATCTCATTCTTTAATGAATTTTTCATATCTTGTGAGAAACCGGAGTGTCCTACTCTTATAATACCATTTTTATCTATAATTACTAATCTTGGAATACCTTCTACGCCGTAACTTTCAGCTACTCTTCCTGTTTGGTCCATTAGCACTGGGATTTTTATGTTGTTTTTGGTTATGAAATTGTGTATTTTCAGTTTGTCCTCACCAATGTTTATTGCAAAGAACACCACATCTTTATCTTTAAGCTCGTTACTTACTTGTTGAACTACAGGCATCGCCATTCTACACGGACCACACCAACTCGCCCAGAAGTCCAATACAACTACTTTTTTTCCTTTAAATTCGGATAGGGTAACCTTTCCTCCATCAAAATTTGGGAGTGTAAAATCGGGTGCGGTTTTTCCTATGAGGGGGTCTTTTCTCTGTTTACTTTCTACTTTTTCTACTCCAGGGGGAGGATTAAATTCAAAAATGGCATTCTCTACCGGGGGATTAAGTTTCCAGTCCTTAAAATGGAAAGTTTTTTTACCGCCTGAAGAGATTTCGGAAGTAGGTATTGAGACCATTACCTTCGAAAGAAGCCTTGTTTTGTCATTTTTAAACCAAAAATTTGCTTTTTCTCCTTCGGTAAATTCAACTTCAAACAGGTTTTCAGCGTTTTCAGATTGCTCTTCCATCCTCTTAACTTTGAATTTGGAGTTATCAAGCTCGTTATTGAAAACTATATCATCAATTAAATCTGGTGTGCCTAATAGGCCGAATGCTTTGACTGATGCAGGAGATTCTCGCTCTATGTATTTTTTCTCTTTTTCTGAGTAAATCGTTAGTTTTGGCCCCTTTCTGTATACCATTATCTTGCCATTTTTAGTATGAAGAGCGAGAAATGAGAGATCCTGTCCTTTTGAGACGATTTGAAATTCTTGTTCGATATTGACAGGACCATTTTCAGAGTTGATGGAGTAAACTATCGTTCCTTTTACATCGAAAGCGTCTGCTTTTTTCAATGAATCAAATCTCGAGATAAAGTCTTCGAGTGGAGTACTCTCACCTGAAAGGTTTGTAGTGAAGTTGGTGAAGAGAATAAAAAATAATGTGAGTAAAACACTTGATATACTCTTTTTCATATACTACTCCTAAGATTTTGTGTTAATTTTGTTAATTCTATAGTTCCTCCCACGGATTAGTGAATTGATCTCCACTTGATGAAGGATCAGGGAGATTTTCTTCGTAGATTTCTACTTGATGTAAGGCTCTTAGTTCTTCCATTTTTTTTGCTATGAGAATTGGAGGTGCAAGAAGGTGTTTTACTTCATCAATTGTAGGAGTTCTCTCTGGTTCCCTCTCTAATACTTTTAGGACTACATAAGAGTCTGGCATTATTTCCGCACGAGGATTACCCTTTTCATCCTGAGCTAACCTTCTAAATTCAGGTAGGTACACGGGTCCAAGAATATCGTTAGGTTGTGCGTTTTCTGCTACTGACCAGAAACCACGAAAACGAGCCGAATTAGGATTGTTTTCAATCTCACTTTCTATGATTTTAACTTGATTTAGCTCTGGTAGAGCCAAAAGAGAATCTTTCTGTGAGAGGATTTCTTTGATTAGAGAATCGAAATCTTTCCCATTATCAATTTCCTTTCTGTATTCGGAGGCAATTTTGGATGCTTGAGGTACTGAAGTCGGCACAAATATCCCTCTAAATTTTATTCTCTCGTATATGTGGAAATTGTCTTTTTTTAGATTATATTCCCTCTCTAACTCCTCTTTAGTAACTTTTATATTTCCTGCTTTAACATCTTCCGCTACAAGATGAGCGATTGCTTGTTCGCCTAATAGTTTCTCATAAATTTTATCAGTTTCTTGTTCGATATATTCTTTCATTGCTCTAAGGGTGGCAGGAGTCAAGTTATACACCTGCATTAATGGAGTAATGGTATCGCCTTCAGGTATTGGCATAGCCCATATATCTCGAAGTTGCTGTTCTTCATCTCCGCTTTGCCTGAAGAAGTGTTCTCTCGCAACTTCTCTATCAAGGGTTATCTTTCCTTCTTCGGCGAGTTTTTTACCGAGGGGAATTTTTATTCTCTGGTCTATATATTGATTTAGTACCCTTAAGTAATCTCCTCTGTTAGAAATTTTAGGGCGTTCTTTGTCATCCATTTCTCTAAGAATTTTGTAGAGATCTCCTCTGGTTATGTATTCATTGTCTATGCGGGCAATTTTGATGGTGTCAGGATCTCCGAGTTTTCCGCAGGATGTAATAAATACAATAATAATAAGAAGATATACTAATTCATAGATACATAAGAATTTTACTGTCCTATTTTTATTTCTCATACTCTTCCCTTTATTCAACTTGCTTAATTAAAACGAATTATTAAAGCATAATAGTTTAATTTAACTCGAAAGTATCCCTATAAAATTTCTTATTTCTTCTGCTTTAGTTGTGTTTCCTGTTTGGATATATAGCTGTAATAGACTTCTTAACACTAAGATAACAGATGGGTCTTTATCGCCCCATGTTTTTCTCCAAATGGTTAGCGCCTTTGTGAGAAATGACTCCGCTTCTTGAAAATTTTTCAGGGTAAGATTAAGTAAACCTATGTTAGTATAGGTAGCAGCGATTTCGGGATGTTCTGGTCCGAGCAACTTTATTTTTATTTCTAATGCTTCTTGATAGAAGACCTCTGCTTCCTTGTATCTTCTCAATTCGGAATAGAGGTCTGCAAGGTTATTAATAGTTTTTGCAACTTCTGTATGTTCAGGTCCAAATAACCTGCGCTTCATCTCCAGAGATTTTAGGAAATAATCCTCAGCCTCATTATACCTCTTAAGGGCTTTGTATATTACTGCGAGATTGTTCATTGCTTTTGCTATGTCTGGATGGTCAATCTCGCCAAATGCGGACTTCCATATTGCGAGAGAGCGTAGGTATAAAGGTTCTGCAAATGTATATTTCCCCTGGGCTAAATAAAGAGATTCCAAGTCTTTTAATATGAAACTTACTTCGGGATGGAAAGGACCAAGAACTTTTTCCCTTATTTCTAATGCCCTCTTGTATAGACTTTCAGCAATTGGATATCTACTTTGTTGTTCGTATAGCCGACCGAGAAGATGGTATAAGGTTGCTACTGCGTTATTGTAGGTGCCGAAGTTTTTCTCGAGAATCTGTAACGCTTGTCGAAAATATCTCTCTGCGTCTTCATATTTGCGTTCTGTTTGTCTCAGCTCTCCTATGTTAGCGAGCACAGTGGCGACATTTGGATGTTCGGGCCCTGAAATTTTTCTCCACAGTTCGATAGCTTCTATGTAATGTTTTTCCGCTTCGATGAATCTGCCTTGAAAACGATAGACCTCTGCAAGATTATTCAAAGTACTTGCGACATTAGGGTGTTCAAATCCATACTTCTTTTTCCATATCTCAAGGGCCTTTTTGTAAATTTTTTCAGATTCCTCTAATCTTCCTAAGTATTTTAAGACTTCTGCGAGATTACAAAGGGAAGTGGCTACTCTGATGTCTTCCGGTCCGTAAACACTTTCCCATATCTTTAAACACTTAATACAAAGCTCCTCAGCTTTTTGGGGTAGTCCCTGAAGTTTATAGAGCTCTGCGAGCTGATGCATTGTTACAGCGAGGTCGGGGTGGTTCTGGGGAAGAAAGTTTTGCTTGATTATTAAGGATTCCTGATACAATCTTTCTGCATCGTAAAACTTTCCTATTGCGCGATAATACCCCGCGAGGTTATGGAGGGCTTTTGCTACATCCAAATTACTCCCCCCCCAAATAGTTCTGTATAAGTGGACTGCCTTTTCCGAGTATTCAATTGCTTCTCTTAGTTTCCCTTGTTCGTGACACAAAACTCCCAAAGTGTTTAATGTATGAGCAATTTCGGGGTGGTTAGGACCTAAAGTTGCTTCTCTAACTTCAAGTGCTCTACGGTAAAGAGACTCAGCCAATACAAGGTCATTTTTCTGCCT
>JAOAHN010000111.1 GCA_026415215.1 Candidatus Hydrogenedentota bacterium | reverse complement strand
AGATGTGTATAAGAGACAGGGAAAGTGGTTTGTAGTCATAGATGGAGTGGAGGGCAAGGAATATGATGGGATTGGTGAAGAAGGTGTAGTCTTCAATCCTGATGGTAGGCGGTTTGCGTATGTGGCGAAGCAAGGTGGAAAGTGGTTTGTAGTCATAGATGGGGTGGAAGGCAAGGAACACGATGGGATTGGTAATGTAGTATTCAGTTCCGATGGCAGGCGGTATGCTTATACTGCTGAGCGAGAGGGAAAGTGGTTCGTAGTCATAGACGGCACAGAGGGCAAGGAATACGATGGGGTTGGTAATGTAGCATTCAGTTCCGATGGTAGGCGATATGCGTATACTGCTGAGCGAGACGGAAAGTGGTTTGTAGTCATAGATGGCACAGAGGGCAAGGAATACGATGAGATTGGTGAGGGCAGTCTTGTCTTCAGTCCTGACGGTAATCGGTATGGATATGAAGCGGAGCGAGGTGAAAAGTGGTTTGTAGTTATAGATGGTATCGAAGGGAAGGAGTACGATTGGGTTTATAGCATAGCATTCAGTCCTGATGGCAGGTGGTATGTACATGGAGCTATGCGAGATGATAAGCATTTATTAGTCGTAGATGGCGTAGAGAGTAAGGAATATGATAAATTCATATACTATGAGCTCATTCCTCAAATTAAGTTGGTATTCGATAGCCCTACTAAGCTTCACACCTTGGCATTGCGTGGTTTACAATTTCTCCTACTTGAAATAGAGATAGTAGAAAATTGAACGATAGAGTCTAAAACACCTTCCGAACATATAGCTGTTAGGAACTAACTTGTCTATACTTCTAAACAACCTTACCTAAGCAAACACAAATCTGCTAAAAATACTCTAATAGTAGATTTATTTCTCTGATGTAGTCCTATGTATAGTTTGAGTTTTTCAGGTCTATTTGTTGGCTCTTCTATCTCACAAGAACTCTCTTTAGCCAAGGTATTGAGATATAGAGATTTTAATTCCTCTTTACCTTTCGTGATTTTGTAGTCCAAGCCGGACATTTTGGAGATATGTTCGAAGTTATACCCGTGTAGGACCCCAAAGTATTTTTCGAAGGTTTCCAGATATGCAGATATGGGCAGAAAAGAGAATGCGAAACTATTCCATCTTTGGCATCAGTAAGTATTTTCAAATTACCTTCCCGCTATATTCACAATACTTAGATATGTGTACTAATTTAGCACCCTAAATGTAAATCCATACCATCCCTCCTATATCCGCACGATAAAGAAAGCTACCACAAAATTCGGAAAACTACCTTTCCCTTGTTCTTATAGTTCCAAATATCATACAAGTTATGGCGATGTTCTAAACTAACTTTTTCTCTTCAACAACTGACCTTCTTTATAAGATCTGGCTAATTCCTCTGCCTCTCTTATCTTACCCCCAGTCATACCAAAAAACCACCTAAATATACCATTTTCCACCAGCCTATCTCTCTTCATTTCGGCTCTTTTTCTTTGTTGCTCGTTCCCCTTCTCCATCGCAACAGTATACCACGCATAGGCTAAAACCTTATCCCTTTTCACCCCACGCCCCTCAACATACATCTCTGCTAAACTTATCATAGCCTCCACATGCTCGCCACTTAATATCGCCTTCTCATATCACCCCCTTGCACCTTTATAATCTCCATTTGACTGACATAAGTCTCCCAAACAGTTCATGGGATAAATTACACCCTTTTTCCGCCGCTTGCAGATACCATTTCCATGCTTTCCTCAAATCCCCACGAGACAAATACAGCGCTCCTAAATTGAACATAGCGACAGCATTACCTCTCTCAGCAGACTTCAGATACCACTCCTCCGCCTTCTTCTCATCCCCACGAGACTTGCATAGTACTCCTAAATT
>JAOAHN010000103.1 GCA_026415215.1 Candidatus Hydrogenedentota bacterium | reverse complement strand
GGCTACTGTGTGGCTGTTTGGATGGTAAGGCGATGGATGCTGGTGATTGGTGGAGGCATTTGTTAGACTTTGTGGTATTGGGGATGTTGGTGATGCTAATGAGCGGTATGCGTAGGGAGAAGAGGTAGAGATGCTGATGTTCTAAAGGTGTAGATGATATTTGGATTAGATAGACCCGCTTGCTGGGGTTACCAGCGAGCGGGTTTACTTTTTGCCTCCGGAAGCCATCGAAGAAGCAAAACCATAGATCAAGACAGTTTGTAACCTTTATTCTCTACTTGTATGAAAAAAGTTTTTTCTTATTTAAATGTCATTTTATGCAGAACATTTAGTTTTTCTTTTTCAATAGTCCCTTAGCTATATATACATCACAGCAGATTAGTTTGATTCTATTGTGTAATAAATGGTATCAGCACATCCACAAGATTCTCTAATAGCCCAGCCATTAATTCTTTTCACTTTGCTAACAACCTATTTCTCTACATATTCTCTACATAGCTTTGACACTTTCGTTACCAATGCGGACGGGCAAATGTTGTACTTAAATTCTCTCATTTTCACCTATTCCCAGTAACTATACTCTTGTTTAATCTTGATTGTCGAGATAGATCCAATGTAGGCTCTTTACGAGGTTTCTTTCCACTCTTGCCTTCTCCTTTCGCAATTAAAAGCTTGCTTTCGTATTCGGATGACACTTAATTTTGGCTTATTTCCTTTTCCCTTGATTTTTACTTGGTCCGTCCATTACACTCTTCATAAAACTTATGGTTCTATAATGGTATAACAACAATCTAAACACTCCAAAACTTATTTAATATAATCAAAGTCTATTTAATTCAAATGTAAGTTAAGTATTTTACAGTCTATGGAGATTACATATATGCATCGGCGAACTTTTATTAAGTCTATTCTGGTCTTTCCATTAATACTCACATCATCTAAAACTAAAGCCAATTCTGTGCCACCATCAGAGCAAATTCTCATAGGAGTGATTGGATTAGGTGGGAGGGCACAGGAATTAGTGAAAACTTCATTTCAGATACCCGAAATTAGGATCACCGCTATATGTGATTGTTTCAAGCCTCGTGTGGATTCTGCTATGAAAGTTTTTGGGGAGGAAAAGGGATGGAAACCATACTTTCATCCTATCGAAATGTTAGATAAAGAGAAGTTAGATGGGGTAATTGTGGCAACCACAACCCATGCCCGAGCGTGGATATCTGCACACGCAATCATAAGGAACATAGATGTGTATATGGAGAAGCCAATGGCACTTACGGTCGAAGAAGGGAGATACCTTGTAAACCTGGCTCGGAAATACAAGAGAGTGGTTCAAGTAGGCACACAACAACGCTCTATCCCCCTTAACAACTGGGCATCAGATTTAGTGAAAAACGGTGCCATTGGTAAAGTGAAGAAAGTAGTCTCCGCAAATTTTGTAGGTCCTTTGAAATGGGATGAAACTACCCAATATCCAGAATCTCCCTACACAAACCAGGAATGGTGGGATCTTTGGACAAACCAAGCGGTCTTCAGACCTTACCATGAGGATTTGCACCGGGGTTGGGCTAAATGGTGGGATTACGACGGAGGAGGAGTCTCGTTTGGCGTGACGGGTTGGGGTGCGCATGCGTATGACCAGATTCAGAGAGGGCTCGGGACGGATAACACAGGTCCGGTGGAAATCGTATTAGAGGAACCTGTCCAAAACTTACCTGCGGGTAGATTTGAACCGAGAGAGATTAGTCCTGATGAAACAGGCGCTCCATACTACCCAATGACAAAGGGGATCCAAGGGCCCCGAGCGAAAGTTAGGATGAAATATGAAAGTGGCGTAGAGCTTGAATTACACTACGACTCTGATAATGGACCGGGGTTAGGTTGCATATTCGTCGGTGAAAATGGAAGCATTGAGATAAATAGAGATGCAGTTTCATCTAAACCAAAAGATATTCTCCAAAGACCAGATAGGCCTGAGACCCTCTCAGTTCCTGAATCCTTACCCCATATCAAAAATTGGGTAGATTGTATTAAGTCAAGAAAACCGTGCAGTGCTGATATAGAAGCAGGCCATAGAAGTAATACTCTCTGTATACTCGTAAATATTGTTCGTGAACTGGGGAGGGTAGGTGAGACTCTTAAGTGGGATCCAAACTCAGAAAAATTTACAAACTGCAATGACGGGAATTTGGTTTTGTCGAGACCAAGACGAAAAGGATATGAACTTCCCTCGTAAATAATTAGGCAAGGAGTGGGTCCGATGATGAAGGAACAGATTTGTTTATTGGTGTGTGTGGTCATACTTATATCTCCACAGGTTTTTCCACAAGACAATGAAGCAGGATTTGTAAGTATTTTCGATGGCAAAACACTCAAAGATTGGGATGGCTTGGGAGGATGGTGGTGGGTTGAAGATGGAGCAATCACAAGTGAGAGCACAAATGAGAAACCTTGCAAAAATGCTCATTACCTATTTTGGACAAAAGAACAACCTGAAGACTTCATATTAAAACTCGAGTTCCGGCTCAGAAATGGGAACTCAGGAATACAGTTTCGAAGTGAGCGACGACCCAATTATGACATTTGGGGTTATCAGGCTGATATTGATGACACTGGGGAGTGGATTGGTGCTTTATTCCAACATGACCGCTGGGCTGTAGCAAAAAGAGGCTATAGAGTATGGATAGACCAGAATGGAAATAAAAAAGAGGAAACGATAAGCACTCCTAATGAGTTAGTGAAACACATCAAACAAAATGATTGGAATGAATACGAAATTCGTGCAATTGGGAATCACATTCAGCTTTATATAAATGGCAAGCTTATGTGTGAAGCCTTTGACGATGATGCTAAATTTTCACGGAGAAAGGGCTACATTGCCTTGCAGATGCATCCAGGTCCTCCTATGAAAATACAGTTTAGAAACATTCGCATAAAAATCCTCAAGTAATCTCATTAGTATAAATTTCTTGTTATCCACAATCGTTAATAAAAGAGTGATTTCATAGGTCAGTGAGGAGATATCAGAGATGATAAAAATTACCATAAATGATGAGGAAAAAACCTTTGAGGAAACCATATCCATAGCCGAGATGCTAAAGAGCCTCGGACTCGATGACAAAATTATGGTGGTAGTTCTAAATGAGGATATAATCTGCCAAGAGGACTACGGTAAAACCATTCTTAAAGATGGAGACAGGGTAGAATTAGTTAGAATAGTAGGAGGAGGCTAATAAATAATGTCTTCGATTCTTTCCGAAAGAATGAACAGGTTCAAAGAAACTGACCTCTATGTTGTTATCACTGAGAAAATGTGCAAAGGTCGTCCATCTACTTTGGTCTTAGAGGAATGCTTAAAAGCAGGGGTAAAGATTGTGCAATTTAGAGAAAAGGAGGGGGAGGACAAAGAGAAGTTCTATAAGGCAAAAATGTTTAGAGAAATCACAAATTCCTATGGGGCACTCTTAATAATAGACGACCGCATAGATATAGCACTTATGGTTAATGCGGATGGGGTGCATTTAGGGCAGAAAGACTTGCCCATAAGCGAAGCGAGAAGAATTGCACCCGAGCTAATCATAGGTGCGTCTACTCACAGTGTCGAGCAAGCGATTAAGGCTCAGGAAGAAGGTGCATCCTATGTTAACATTGGTCCTCTATTCCCAACTCAAACTAAAACTGGGACCGCTGAACCACTGGGCGTCGATGCTATCGAAAGAACAAAACCATACTTAAAAGTCCCTTTTACCTGTATGGGAGGAATAAAGCTCCAAAACATTGAAGAGGTATTAAAACGAGGGGCTCGCCATATTGCAGTGGTCACTGCAGTAACCGAAGCGGATGATATCCAAGGTGCGGTAAAATCTTTGCGTGAAATAATTCTTAAATACATCTAAACTCTTTTCTTTCAACACCCCTCTCTACTTAAAATAATATCTTAGTTAAGAAATTAAACAACTAATTAAAAACACTTTAGGGGAACTTTTATATGAATTGCTACGCTTCAATAGCAAACATACTATTCCTTTTGGCTATCAGTTTTGCAATTTCATCTTATCCTCATGAACCTTGGGAGTTCTTCTCTATTCACGCCTTTGACCACCTCGATAACCTTGACAAACAAGCAGAACCAGCACATCTGTGTGGAACTACTGTCCTCTACGCTACAGGAACAGGAGTCTATGGATACATGGGACTTCCCCCTGAAAAAGAATGGGAAAAGGTAAAAAAAGACGCAAAGGAATACATTAAGTATGCAAAATCTTTAGGCATACCTACGGTGTTGGGCTACTTGTGTTCAACCTCAATAGTAGGACTAAAGAACTTTGATAAAAACTTTCCCTCCGAACTTAAAGCTCAGCTTTCTACCCCACCAAGCGAATGGCTTCAGCAGGATATACATGGAAAACCACTCGCATCCTGGTATGGAGGCGAGTACAATCCCGCTTGCATGAGCAATCCAGATTGGAGAAAGTATCAAAAGTATATGGTTAAAACTCAATTTGAAATTGGCGTAGATGGAATTTTCTTCGACAATCCCACAGTGCACCCACAAGGGTGCTACTGTTCTTATTGCATGAACAATTTCTTAGAATTTCTTAAGTCTAAGGGAGAAAAAATATCCGACACCTCACTCACATCCATTAGAAACCTTGCTCAAAGTAAACCTACCGAGTTCAAAAAGTTTCGGTGCACTGTCGCATCTAATTTCTTAGCTGAGATAAGGTCTTATGCAAAACAAATCAACCCCAAATCCGTCATTACCGCCAATAATAGCCTCAATGCTCCTGAAGTTATATTTTCTCAATGCCATAAGTATGGCTACAACATAAAGGAAATGAGCAAGTCACAAGACTTCGTAGTAATCGAGGATATGATTTCCGCTCCACGCCGTAACACTAAAGGAGCTTACATAGAGTGTAGCCCTGCTTATCAATTAGTAAATTCCATATTAGGAGGAAAAACATTAGTTGCAGTGACCATAGCAGATGGAGATTACCACACTCCACCTAATCTTACTAAACTGGCTATTTTCGAAGCATTCACACAGAATACTAACTATATGCTTTGGCCCACTTGGGAAGAATCACATCGCAACAAGATGATACAAGCAATAGGGACATTCGTCCAATGGATAAAGCGGTATTCTTCAGAGATTAGGTCATCACAACCACTATATGATGTGATGATATATCTTCCCTTCGAAGAATGGATCAATCAACAAGAGTGTATTGAATTGGCAATTACCCGAGAACTCACAAAAGCAAACATCCCTCATATTGTCATATCAGAAGAGAACTTCCATACATACTTCTCTGAATCTAACTTACTTATCGCATCCAACCCTAACTATATCCCACCTAAAACTCATCTACCGATTTCTGTTCTCTGTTCACAGAACAACAAGACATTTATAGACGGGTCCAAAAAATCATTTTTAACTGAACTCAAAGAACGCTTACCAAACCCTTCTTTGATGTTAACCCCCAACGAACCTCTCCGAGGTGTAGTCAGAACAACAAGAGATAAAATATACCTTCTCCTCTATAATTTAAATATAGAACGCATATCCTCATATGAAGACAAAGTAGAACCTGTAAAAGATATTTGTATCCATCTAAAGATTCCTACCGCGGAGGTTGCAAAAGTTACCTTATACACACCTGAGTTCACCCAAGACATTACCCAATGGGAACTCACTAAAACCACCCCTACAAATCCATATATTATTCTCAAAATTCCTGAACTCGCTGTAGCTGGAATCATAGAAGTAGTGCTAAACTTCGAAGGCAAATAGCCAAGTATACTGAACCACTTATAAAATATATCTATTTCGAAAAGCCTTCCCAACTACTTCACAAATTAATGATATTAGAAATAGAAAATGCCATTGTAAGAAGATAGATTCATCTGATAGGATAACTAAATATCTCTCAACAGCAAAGTTTTCAACATCCCTATTTGTGAACATTCGTTATCAAAAGGAAGCAATAGAATTTTTTACATTTACTCTAACTTAATCACATAATGCGTATGGAGAATCTA
>JAOAHN010000074.1 GCA_026415215.1 Candidatus Hydrogenedentota bacterium | reverse complement strand
GTATATAAACTTACTCGACAAAAATCCCCTATAATAGCGTTAGTTGCTCCTAAAGAGGCGATTAATATAGATCCCCAGATGAGACAGTTTTTACAGCAGATGGGACAACAAATTCCCACTACGGAAGACCCTTATCTTCTTCTCGAGGAGGTGCTTCGCCAAGAGAAGTATGAAGTGCGTAGAGTTGATCTAACTAAGGAGAGTCCGCTTCCCGAAGAATATGATACATTAGTTGTTATAAATCCGAGGAGTTTGAATGATAGACAAAGGTGGGAGATAAACCGAGCAATAAGCTCAGGTAAGTCTGTAATCATGGCTGTGCAGAACTATGAGTGGGAATATAGAGCAACACCAAGGGGAAATGTTATCTCCAAAAGGGAAGAGAGACCCGAGATAAATCCTTTGTTGGAAAATTATGGATTTAAGATTAGTGAAGACATTCTAATGGATGAAAATTCCATCACCTTGAATGTGCAAGGTGGAGGCGATTTGCTATCCGCATTGGTGGGGCAACCCTTCAAACTTCCTATGCATATACTTGTTACCCATGAGTCTATGGATCAAGAGACATCAATAACTAATAGATTGTCAGCAATATTTTATTTATGGGGTACGCATGTAGAAGTAAATGAGGAAAAAGTTAAACAACTTGGATTGACCTGGAAACCTCTAATGTATACAAGTGATAGGGCGTGGACAGTCCCTGCGAACGAGAAGTTAACAGCGAAATCTTTCGAGCCTCCTCCTTTGAGTGCACGGAAGAGATATCCACTTATGGTTTTAGTAGAAGGACAATTTCCAGATGCTTATTCAGGCAAGGAAAGGCCAGCGTGGCCTAAACCCCAGCCTCGACCAGGGGAGCCCTCCCCACCTGAAGAAGAATCTAATCCTGAGCCACCGGCACCTAATATAGAGCCGAAGCCAGCAAAGTTGATACTTCTCGGTTGTGCTGAGATGTTTAGGAAGAATTTCTTACAAGCTGGCAACCTTGACTTGTTCCTGAATTGCGTGGATGCTGTGACCTTAACAGAAGAGATAGTAAATGTTCGTGGGCGGAAGCCAATAGATAGAACTATTGAAAAGCCAACCGACAGACAGAAACTGGTTTGGAGGACTATCAATTACACTTTATCAAATGCCATTGTTATTGCAATTGGATTATCAATTTACTTACTTCGTAGACAAGCAAGGTTAGCGTATATCAAGGCACAAATAGCCCTTGCTGAGCGAGGTCAAAATTAGATATTCAACCAGAAGTAGCTTAATGGTTAGATACGGAATGAAGGAGGTAGTGCTATGAATGTAAAAAAGATGTTGTCGATTTTAATAGGAATATTAGTGGTTTTATCTTTGGTAGTAATCTTCCGACAAGCTAAAGAGTCTGAGAGACCTACATTGGTGGAACAAGCAGGCTTCGAAAAATTAATACCAGAGAATCTCAAAAAGGAGAATGTTGTAAAGTTAGAATTATATGCAGGTGCAAAGCCAGACCAGAAGGTAGTTATAGAGAAAGAGGGTGATAAATGGCGTGTAGCTACACATTTTAACTCGCCTGCAAAGAAAGAAACGGTAGAGGAATATTTAGATAAAATCTTGAAACTTAGAGGTGAATTTCGTGCAGAAGTTGCTACTGATGATGCTTTAGCAGATTACAATTTAAAAGATGACCAAGCTTTTTATGTTTCGTTATTTACTACAAAGGAGGGAGAGCCTGCACTGAAGTTGTTGGTAGGAAAATCTCCAGATTTCAAATTAACTTTTATGAGAAAAGCTGGAGAGCGTAAGATTTATGATGGAGGGGTAAATCTTCGTTCTGAAGCTGGTGTTTACGGGGATGAGGTAGATAAAACCCCTGGACCGGATAAGTGGCTCGATAAGGATATTGTAAGGGTAGAGAAGGAAAAAATTACAAAATTGGCCTATATAATGCCAGATAAGAAGTTTACTTTTGAGAGGAGGGAAAAGGAAGTTCCCATAGAGGAGGGTGAATCTAAGGCAGAGGGTGAACAAACCACCTCATCTGAAGGAAGTAGTGAAGGAGAAAAGAAACCCAAGACGAAAAAAGAGTATGAGTGGGTTCTAAATGAAGGCGGAGTAGGAGGAAAGTTTAAAGATTCTGGATTGCAAAACTTGCTCGGTCGTTTTAATCCTCTTATTGCTACAAGTATTGTAGATCCGGCTAAAAAAACGGATTGGGGATTAGAATCACCGGAATTTAAACTGACGATTTCTCGCGAAGGTAATAGTGATATTGTCATAGAAGGCGGTAGACCGGATACATCAAAAGGTGGATATGTCAGGGTCGCTACAAATCAGGAAGACATTGTGTATGAGTTGAGTAAATATATGTTTGAGCAGATATTTCCGAAGGGCCAGGATTTATTTGATTTACCAGGGCTAAACCTTGATAAAGAGAAGATTACGCAGGTTGAAATTTCTCAACCAGAGACAAAGGTTGTGGTTAGGAAAGAGAATAATGAATGGAAGGTAATAGAACCAGTGGTAGATTTACCTATTCAGGTAACAACCCTAAACACGATGGTTACCGCTTTAAGTTCGTGGAAACCTGCTGATTATGCGGAGAGTTGGGCTCCCGTTGGCGAGTTCAATAAAGTAATAGTTTTTACTATGGAAGATAAAACGAAACACACTATAAAGGTGGGGGATTTTTCCAGAGCAATCGATGGAAGTTATACAATGATTGATGATAATCCGTTGTGCTTAGCTGTGTCTAAAATCGATATTAACAAGATCTTACTTAGACCGCGAGATATATATACTCTTAAGGTTCTTGACTTCGATGTAGAGAAAGTAGCTTCAGTAGAATTCGAGTGGGAATCAGGAAAAGAGGTGATTAAGAAGGGAGAAGGTGGCTGGAAGTTAGTTAAGGATGGGAATGAAGTGAATTTGGACGAGAATAAAGTGAAGGAATTATTAAATTCGTTGAGCGGTTTGCAGGGCTCAGATGTGAGACCTGATCTAAAGGCCGGTTCTTTTGTTCCCCTGGTTTCTATGATTATAAATATTACAGATTCAGAACCTATACAGTTCTCAATAGGGAAGGACAAAAATGATAATGTGGTAACTACGGTACCGAAGTATAAAGGCATTGTACAGTTGGCTTCTGATAGGTGGAATGAGATACAGGCTTTGATTGGTAAGGCTAAAGAACCAAAGATAGAAGAAAAGCCTCCAACACAACAACAAGAAGGAGAAGTGAAACAACCTTCTGAAGGTGCCTCCGCAGAGGGCTCAACTACTCAAGGGGGAGAGGTGACTCCTCAAAAAGGAGATAGTTCCCCAGAATCTCCCAGCCAGCCCAGAGAAACATCTTCTGAGAATGTGGGCAATGAAGGGAAACCAGAGAGCGTAATTTTAGAAAATAGCCAACCCCAAACAGGTAGTAATTAAGGTGTAATGGTATCAAAATTTGAGCTGTTTTAGTTTGGATTGCTTAATTAACTTGAGGTTTGTTAAGTTTCCTTTTTCCTAAGGTATGATAATCCGCTAAACTCGAATAGATGACACTGTTTTTTAGGATGAAGGTAAGGAGCCCAGCGTGTTATTTAGGTTGGAATCCTATCCACATATTCTGTATTTCAGAGATGCTTACAAGTGAGAGAAGTTAAGAAGATTTACCAGTTTTTCTATGATACACTCCCAATAATGCCGTTTAATGATTAAGATTTTTAATCATTCCACACTTCCAGAAACTAATTGATTGAGTTTTCCTTCCAAAGACATTGCTTTTATCCAAGGTTTTAATCTTTTTACTTTGGCCTCTCTCATCTTGAGGATGCTCATTTTATGTTGAAAAACTGGATTTGTTATCAGTGAGAATTATCTATAGTTGTTTTGATAGATAATGCTTAATGTATGCCTGATAAATGGGATGAATATCTTTTATCAATTTATGGCAAATAGATACACTGGTGTGTATTAAAAAGGGGAGTTAAGAGATTTATCTGTTTTTCTAATTTGTAGTGTTTTTTGTTATATTTTAGTGTCTCTTAAAACAGGTTTCATAAGGAGTGGCATAGTGAATAACAATCTCATTGAATTGAAACCCCTAAGTAGAGAACACCGCATCTGGCGATGGAAGATTCTATTTGCAACATACATTGGATATATTGGCTATTACTTAACCAGGAAAATATTTACAATCTGCAAGAAGCCGATAGCAGATGAAATGGGATGGGAATTAGGAGATACCGCATATATCTGGGCTGCTTTTCTTATAGCCTATGCATTGGGTCAGTTTTTGAATAGTTATCTTGGCAGAAAGTGGGGAGCTCGGGTAATTCTGCTTATAGGATTAGGGGTTTCAATTATATGTAATACATTATTCGGGATTATGAATTCATTTCCACTTTTTATAGTTTTCATGTTTGTGAATGGCTTGGCACAAGCCTCTGGTTGGCCGGGGTGTGTTGGAGCTATATCTCGATGGTTAAGGCGAAGTGAGCGTGGGACGGTAATGGGGTTTTGGACTACCAACCATATAGTAGGTAACATAGCCTATAAGTCGCTCGGAGGACTTTTATTGGGAATGTTGGGATGGCGTTGGGCTTTCTTCGGTATGACAGTCCTTACTCTATTTGTGTGGGCCCTGATTTTATTATGGCAGAGAAACAGACCTGAGGATGTGGGTTTAGAACCTCTGGTTGATGAGAAGGAGGACTATGGGAGGGCGATAGAGGCATCCCAGTCTGACTATATACCCTTATCTGAATATATCAGAGTTGCACTTAATCCGCTTATTATCATAATGGGGGTAGCTTATTTCTCAGTAAAGTTTTTGAGATATGCTCTTGATTCGTGGCTACCTTCCTTTCTTAATATCCACGGGCTTCCTCCAGATCAAGCGAGCTACTTCTCAATGATTTTTGATATTACAGGTGTAATTGGAACTATCTTCGCGGGATATATTCTTGATAGGTGGTTCAAAGGAAACTGGGCAGGAGTATGCCTATTTTGTGGATTTGGAACTATTATAGGTTATATAGCAGTTATATACGCTGGGGCTAACCCTTATGCGGTAGCTTTTTGTTTCGGCATAGTAGGGTTTATGTTGTATGGACCAGACAGCCTACTTACTGGTGCAGCAGCAATAGCTGTTGCAGGGGAAGCGAACGGTGTAGCAGTTACAGGTATAGTCAATGGTATAGGTAGCATAGGACCTGTTATACAGGAATTGGTCATAGGAAGATTAATGAGAACCCCAGATCCTAATATTGGGATAGTTCGTTCAAACTTTCTTACTTTAATTATGAGTGTAGCACTTACTGTTTCTTCTGCTTTTCTTGCATGGTATTTGGTGAAGGTTCATAAGAAGAATTCGAATACCACTGCTTAGAGAATTCTGTCAATTTGGGTTCGTGGGAGGAATAGTTTTTGTCTTCCTATATCTCTACAAGATTGCAAAACCGAATAATTGGCAGGTTATATAAGATATTTGTTGAAAGAATTTCTATCTTTTTGATACTATACTCCTGAGGGAGAAGAGGCAAAAAATTAGGAAAAAAAATAAAGGTATGTTAAAATTTAATAGGGAGCATTGTATCGTCTGCTTCTACTTGGACTTTAAGGAGGCTGGCGGTATTTAACTTTAAGATAAGGGAATTTTTATGGACAAATTTAAGAAGGGTAGAGGTGTTTATAATGTATTGGTGGCATTTTATATTTTTTTATCACTTTTAGTATTTAGTGGTTGTAATGATAGTGTTAACCTAAAGCCGGAGCGGATTGTTCCAGATGAATACGCAAGCGGGGATGGACAAACTGCATTGCACGGGGAAGAATTAAAGAGTCCTTTTAGGGTAGTAGTGGAAAGTGCTGTTATCAAGGGTTTGTTAGGTGGTGAGGGTAGTAGGAGGGGAGTAGGTAAGGTAAGTGTAAGGTTCAAGGTAGTAAACCCCGACACTGGTGCTGTGTTTGTTGAAAACTCTTTATCTGAAATCATTAGGGAGACAGATGCAGGTGGGAGTGCTTCCGCCAGGCTTAAACTGGGAAATTGGTGTGGGGATATTTGGATTGAAGTGTCTTTGCCGGATTATCCAGAGGTAAAACCTATTTTCCTTCGTGCAATTGGTGGTGTGGAGAAGATTTTATCGACAAAAGAGACTGTAGCGGGTGGAGTAGTTGAGAGGTTTGGGGTTAAATTAACGAACAGTGATGGGAGTCCTGCAAAAGGAGTGGAAGTTTATTTCAGGGTTGAGGGCTCAGGCAAAGGAGCCTCAATGAAGCATAGTAGGCTCATTACAGATGACAGGGGAGAAGCGGTTACATCTTGGAAATTGGGAAAAGAAACGGGTCTGAATTATGGCTCGATTGAAATTCGGGATATGAGACCGGGTGTTACCCTGAGGGATAGGTTTGATGTTAGGTCTATTGAATGTAAAGTTATGGGGATGAACAAATCTGGGCTTCTTATAACTCTTCTCGGGGGGTTAGCTATTTTTATTTACGGTATGACTTTGCTATCTGCAGGGATTCAACTCGCAGCGGATAGGAGATTAAAGGCTATACTTCAGTTTATGACACAAAATAGAGTTGCAGCGTTACTTGCTGGACTAATTACTACAGCATTGGTTCAATCATCTTCTGCAACCACAGTTATGACAGTTGGATTTGTGAATGCTGGTTTGATGACACTTCGCCAGGCTATAGGTGTAGTTTACGGAGCAAACATAGGAACGACTGTGACTGCTCAATTGATAGCATTTCGTTTAGAAAACATGGCTTTACCTGCTATAGCCATAGGTTTTATTATGATGTTGCTGTTCAGGAGTTCAAAGATAAAAGCATTTGGGCAAGCAATTTTAGGATTTGGATTATTGTTTTTGGGTCTAACCATTATGAGCGATGTGTTGAAGCCTCTAAGATATAGTCCCGAGTTCATAAGTTGGTTTCATAAATTTGATTGCACACCTGGAGCCAATGGAATTATGCCCTTTAAACCTACTTTGATGTGTATTTTAGTAGGAACAATTGCCACTTGCATAATTCAGTCGAGTAGCGCTACAGTGGGATTAGTTCAAGCTCTTTGTGCTCAAGGATTAATAAATTTTTATACCGCGGTCCCTTTGATTCTCGGGGATAATATCGGAACAACTATAACGGCTAATTTGGCAGCATTGAATGCAAATAGGAATGCGAAGAGAGCGGCGGTAGCCCATACGCTATTTAATTTGTTGGGTACTGCTTATATGTTTGGGCTTTTCTTCTTACCTTTGTGGAACGGGAAACCTCTATTCCTTGGATTTGTGGATTGGGTTACTCCAGGTGAAGTATTTTCTGAACATCCGGAGAACATTGTTCGTCACGCAGCGAATGCACACAGTTTATTTAATATTATAAACGCTATAATCTTTCTACCCTTTGTAGTTCTTCACGAGAAAATCTGTATGCTTATAATTCCGAGAAGTAGGGAGGATAAGGAGACAGTTTTGCAGTACCTTGACCTAAAACTCTTGAATTCTCCCTTGATTGCTTTGGAACAGGCGGTAAAAGAGGTAACATATATGATTAAGAAGGGACAAAATTCATTAAACGATGCCTGTGACCTTTTGGTATCCGGAAATGAAGATGTAGTTCCCAAAATATTAGAGAGAGAAGATCTTATTGATAAGCTCCAAGAGGCAATCACTGGGTACCTTGTTGAGCTTTCGAGGAGGGAGTTAGAACCTGTGGAGGCGAGGCTAATCCCAGCTTTGATTCACGCAGTTAACGACGCTGAAAGATTAGGTGACCATGCGGAATCTTTCATAGAATTGCAGAGATTACTTAAACAGGGAGACCTACACTTTACCGACTCTGCAATTTCTGAATTAAGAGAATTGCAACAGGTATTGAATTTGCAGTTCTCTTCTTTATATGAGACTTTAGAAAATGGTAGTACAGAAGGTGCCAAAAAGGCGATTCACATTGGCGGAAGGATTGAAGAATTAGTAAAACAGTTTACTGAGAATCATGTCCACAGGTTAGATAAAGGAGAGTGTTCTGTAAAAGCGGGAGTAATATTCTTGGACGCATTAGGGCACTTAGAGCGTGTAAGTGACCATGTTGTTAATATAGCAGAGCGAGCGGAAATAATTGTAACTGTAGTGCGAGCGTAAGTTGTTTGCATTGGTAAAAAAAGCAATTGTTGGACACGGATCAGTATTATAACCCTTGTCTGTTCACAAGAGGTTCGGAGTTCCCAGAGGAGTAGATTTTATTTTCTTATCATGTTGGTTTTAGGGATAGGGAGTTGAGAAGAAAATTCACATATTAGCCATAACCCAAGTAGTGTTGTGTGAACATTTATCCCGGCATTAGGGTTGAGAGTGCCTGAAAAAGCTCCGTCAACCCGTTGTAGATTTAACAACATATCTATATCGGTCGGGTTTATCCTTTCTCTACACTCAAGGTAGGATGCGAAGCATAAAGCCTCTAATTTCAAATCAGTTGGCTCGGGTATGCTACGGGATAATTGTTGAAGAGAGTTACAAATCTTTGTATGTAACTCTTTCACATCGGGGTCGGATATATAGAGACATCTGCGTTCGATATACAAACCGAAAGCGAGAGCGGTATGGGTAATTTCGTACCCCTTTCCATTTAGTTGTGATTTTAATCTGTCAAGTATGTATTCTTTGCTTGGGCAATCTTTTTCGTTTTCAATGAAAATTGCATCTATTACGCTCCATGTGAATGGCTCCGCCTTTTGTGGTTTTTGGGACTCAATACCTTTATACCCCACGAGTTTACCATATATTTTTAATGCTTGTATATCTTCCTCTTTAGGTATTCTTGTAAATGATTCTTCGAAACAGAATTCTCTCGGGAGATTAAACCTCCTTTGGATAAAATCTAAGAGGATCAAGTCTACCACACGAAAGTTGTGTTTGTTTTCTTTTATGAATTTGAGGATTTTTTCTTTTGCGGAATTTACTTTTTCAATATTGGTATTGTTTGGTAGTTGGGCAAAGGAATCAATATGATGTGTTATTAGTACTATGGTTAGGAAGAGTGTGAAAAATATTGGAGGATTGAATAAGTAGAGTTTATTCATTGCTGGTTTTAAGTTTTGCTTGAATTTTGTCTACTAAAATAGCGGTAAGAATAACTAAACCGAGCGTGACCTGTTGTCCGAAAGTCTCCACGCCAATCCAGTTTAGCCCTGTATTAAGAGTGAATACTACGCATAGGCCCAGAAGAGTGCCCCAAATTGTTCCTTTCCCTCCGCTTAAGCTTGTGCCCCCAATGACTACGCTTGCGATAACTGCAAGTTCATCGCCGATACCTACTTTGGGACTACCAGAACCCATTCTTGAAGCGAGAATAATTCCCGCAAGTGCTGATAACCCACTACAGGCAATGTAGACCAAGAGTTTTGTTTTCCTTATGGGAACTCCACTGAGTTTTGCAGATACTTCGTTACCTCCAATTGCGTATATATGTCTTCCGAGGCGGGTGTAGTTCAGCACAAGGTATCCCCATAAGAATACGAGGATGAAAATGACTATGCTTATGGGTATTGTATTTAAAAACTGTCCTCTTCCGAGGAATAGAAAGTTCTCGGGTAATGGGCTAATGGGTTTCCCTGCTGTGATTATGTTAGCAAGTCCTCTCAACAGACTCATAAAGGCAAGTGTTACGATAAAGGGAGGTATCTCAATAAAGGCTATAAGTGAACCGATAATCGATCCTGTAATTAATCCGATAGCGACACCGGCTATGTAGGATATGAGAATATATATAGGTGAGTCTATATGAAGGTGCACTGTTACCAAAGCAGAGATTACTCCTGAAATTGCACTGATAGAACCTATAGAGAGGTCAATACCTCCAGAGATAATTACTAAATTCATCCCTACCGCCATAATCCCAAAAATAGAGAGTTGATTCAATATAAGTATTGTTGTTGAGAGGGAAGCGAAGCCGGGCTGTCCCTGTAAACTTCCTAATATTTCAAAAGCTATAAACTCAAGGATTAGGGTAATGGTAAGTGGTACCCATGTGCGGGAGAAAATAAGCTTCAGCCAGCTCTTAAGCCACATTTTTCTTGATGTATCCTGTGGCTAATTGCATTATTTTCTCTTGGGTGGCTTCTTCTCGAGAAAGTTCGCCAGCAAGTCTACCTTCATGCATTACGAGAATTCTGTCGCACATTCCTAAGACTTCAGGCAGTTCACTTGAAATCATCAGAATAGCTACTCCCCGTTCGAGGAGTTGGTTCATCAATTTAAATATCTCTGCCTTGGCTCCGACATCAATTCCACGAGTAGGCTCGTCAAATATAAGTATTTTTGAGTTGGTAAACAACCATTTTGCAAGCACCACTTTTTGTTGGTTACCACCGCTTAAATTTTGAGCTATCTGTTCTATGGAGGGCGTTCTTATTTGCAATTCCTCAACGAACTTTTTCGAAACCCTTTTCTCCTCTGGTATGTTAAGAAAGAGCCATTTTGTAACTCTCTTTAGGTTAGCGAGGGTAGTATTTTCTCTGACAGTCATACTCAGCACTAAGCCCTGATTCTTTCTATCTTCAGTGAGTAATCCTATACCGTGATAGATTGCTTCCTGGGGTGAACGAATTTTGACTTCTGACCCATCCACATATATTTTCCCCTTATCTAATGGGTCTGCTCCAAATATGGCTCGGGCTACTTCGGTTCGCCCAGCTCCGACTAATCCCGTTAACCCTACAATTTCCCCAGCATGGACAGAAAAAGAGATGTTTTCAAAGGCTCCTTTTCTCGTTAAATTTTCCACCCTTAATCTTTCAGGGCCTCTTTTGAAGATAACTTTTGGGTATTCTTCAGTAAGTTCTCTTCCTACCATCATTCTTATAATGTCTTCTCGGGTTACATCACAGATTTCGAATGTTCCAATGTATTGTCCATCCCTCATAACCGTTACTCTATTGCCTATCTCGTATAACTCTTCAAGTCGGTGAGATATGTATATAATTCCGAGGTCTTGTCTTCGAAGTGTCCTTATGATATCGAACAGAGTTTTCAATTCGTGGTCGGTTAGGGTTGCAGAGGGTTCGTCCATAACTATTATCTTTGCTTTGATGCTAAGAGCTTTGGCTATTTCAACCATTTGTTGTTGTGCTACACTTAACTCCACGACAGGTGTGCGAACATCTATTTTTAACCCGACAAGGTTAAGAACATCCTCCGCATCTTTATACATTCTTTTCCAGTCTATAAAAGGTGTTTTGCCTTTCTTAGGCTCTCTCCCTAAAAATATGTTTTCCGCAACGCTAAGGTAGGGGATAAGATTGAATTCTTGGTATATCATACTGATGCCGAGTTGTTGAGCTTGGAACGGCGAAGTAATTTCAACTTTTTTGCCCTCAATGTAAATTTCGCCGTCATCCATTGGCACTGCACCAGCAAGAATTTTCATTAATGTAGATTTACCGGCTCCGTTTTCTCCTACAAGACAGTGCACCTCTCCATATCTGAGTTCTAATTTTACCTTGTCTAATGCTAATACACCAGGGAAGCGTTTAGTTATATGTTTCATTTCTAATAGGAGATTATCATGACTTGGCATTTTGGTTGCTCCTTTCTTGAAGCAAAGTTTCCCTTGTTATTAGTTTTACTGGGATTTGTCTTACTTTGGGTATTTCTTTAGCTTTGAAATAATCCGACACAGTTTCGATTGCAGATTTTCCAATTTCCCTTGGATACTGTGCTATATCTGCAATTAGGCATTTCCCTTCTAAAATAGCATTACACGCTTCGGGTGTAGCATCAAAACCTACTATTTTTATTCGGTTTTGTAATCCTGCAGACTCAACTCCTGCGAGGGCACCCAGTGCAGAATCGTCATTTATACCAAATATAGCATCAAGGTCAGGACGAGATGCTATAAGGTCCTGAGTCGCTCGCATAGCTTTATCCCTTTGTCCATCTCCAGGAACTTTTTGAACAACTTCAATCCCTGGATATTCTTTTATAGCATCTTCGAAGCCTTTAACTCTCTCCTGAACTGAGGTGACAGTAGGATGGTCTATAATCGCAATTTTTCCTTTACCTTCTAATTTGTCTGCTAAGAATTTTCCAAGCATGTACCCACCTTGGTAATTGTCAGATGCTATATGACATACCACATCAGCGTCTTTTGCGGTAATGTCTACTGTGAAAACAGGAATTTTTTTGTTCATAGCCTCTTTTATTAGAGGACCTATTCCACTCGAATCAGTAGGTGATATAATAAGTGCGTCTACTCTTTGGAGAATAAACATTTCGATTTGGTCATTTTGCTTCCTCGGGTCAAATTCAGCGTATTGAATTCGGAGGTTTAACCCATTTTTTACTGCAGTCTCCCTCATTGCGTCTGCGAGATCTTGATAAAAGACATGTGTTTGAGTGAGAAGTGATGCACCTACTGTTTTGGAGAGAGATTCTGTGGCTCCTTTCGGTGTCTCGTTCTTCCCACAGCTTAGTCCCATAGTAAACAAAAGGCAAATAGAAATAAGGGAGATAAAAAGCCTGTTGTGCATAGACACCTGTTACTCCAGTTAGTCAAGTTAATAATATACGAGTTTCTCTTGGGTATAGTCAAAAAGTCCTATTTGTAAACGAGAAAAATCAGAAAAGTGTGGTTGAGATTTTATCCATCCTTTGTTATTATTGTATCGACTTGACCAGTTCTTATGGTCTCACCGTGGAGTTTTTTAGAAGTTATTTATGTCAAATCTAAAAAAATAAGGAACACAAAGGTGAATAGAAGTAGTGGTAATTGGTTATTAGTTTTTTTGGCAGTGATAATAATGAGTTTCTATTGTTTCCCTGAAGATGTTTCTTCTCTCCACGGGGAATTCTTTGAGCCGAAGCCGGAATTTTCCCCTGTGCCTATTTGGTGGTGGAGTGGTGATAAAGTTACCAAAGATGGGATAACATGGCAATTAAAAGAACTTGTAAAAGGCGGGATATACAATGCTATTATTTTGAACCTTGCTCCGTCGGGTCCGCTCTATGGGAGTTACCCAGATGACCCTCTGTTCTTGACAGATGAGTGGTGGGATTTGTTTGCACATACATTGAGAGAAGCCAAGAGTTTGGGCATTAGGATTTGGTTTTATGACCAGTTAGGTTTTTCGGGAGCAGGTTTGCAAGCGAAAGTAGTGCGTGATAATCCTGAATTTCGGGGAGTGAATTTAAAATGGGTTGTTAGAGATGTTTCGGGTCCTGGAAATTTCGCTATAGAGCTTCCTGCTGAGGCGGTATCTCCTTTGGCTTTGTTTAGAGCTGAGAAGATTTCGAAAGAATCTCTTTTGAACCGAGGAGTTCCGAAGTGGATATGGGGTGGGAGTAATACCGAAAGTATACAATTTACACTTTTTAGGAGGAGTTTTAATCTATCTACCTTGCCTAAGAGGGCGGAAATAAGTATTAGCTGTGACAATTCTTATCGTTTATTTCTTAATGGGAAGCAGATTGGAAGAGAATTTGAGTTTTTATATGACCAAGATGGTTGGGAAGGGGCTGAAGTTTATGATGTTACTCCCTATCTTGTTCAGGGGAAAAATGTAATAGCAGTGTATGGTGTTAACTCTGGCGGACCAGGAGGGCTTGTGCTGAGATTTGTGGCGGATGACTTTGTTTTAGTGAGTGATTCTCAGTTTAAGGTATCTCTAAAGGAGGAAGAGAATTGGAGTGGCGTCGATTTCGATGATTCCAAGTGGGTTCAGGCTTCTGAAATTGCGGAGTTAGGAGGTGGTCCTTGGGGAAGCGTAAGGAACATGGGTTTAACCGCTGATGAGGGGAAGCTTGGTGTAATAGTTAAGAATGTAGCAAAGTTACCAATAGATACTACTCAAAAGGTATTCAATGTTGAAATTCCTTCAGGCAATTATGAGTTGCAATTATTTTACATAGTGCCTGGAGGTTTCGACTATCACAATCCAGATGCGTGCAAAGCACTTTTGAATATGCTCCACGGGGAACTCGAAAGGAGGTTCCCAGATGAATTGGGAAAAACTATAGCTGGTTCATTTCAGGATGAATTTCCTCCGACTCCGAGGTTCTCGAGGAGGCTAATCGATGAGTTTAAAACTCGTAAGGGTTATGATATTTTGGATTATCTTCCTGCTCTTATAAGGGATGTAGCAAGTTGGGAAGGAAAGGACTTAGCCCCTTCAACAGTGAAAGTGCGTTGTGATTCTGCAGATGTGGCAAGTTCACTTGCGGAAGAGGCGTTTTTCATCCCACTTGAACAATGGCATGAAAGATATGGGATGCTATGCGGATATGATCAAACGGTTAGAAATGCAGACCCCTTCCGGGGAGAGGAGTATTATGTAGACTACTTTAAACTTATGCGGCACTACTCTGCTCCTGGAAATGATATGGATGGTGATTGTAAGCCTCATCAGTCTATGGCAGATTTATACAGTAAGCCAAGGGTATGGATAGAGGCATTTCACTCCAGTGGATGGGGACAAACTATAGAGGAAATAGCAACTTTACTTCATCCTTGGATATTGAATGGTGCCACCTTATTTGATCCACACGCTATTTATTATTCAATCCATGGTTCATTTTGGGAGTGGGCTCCACCAGATACGGGCTGGCGTCAGCCATATTTTGTACACTACAAAGTGTTGTCTGATTATGTTGCACGGATGTGTTGGTTACTTTCTCAAGGGAAGCATGAAGTTCGTTTGGCTGTTTTACATCCAGCTACAACTGTTCATGCGTATATTGGGTATCAACTGAACTTACCTGGAGCTAAAAAAGTGGCGGATGCATATTGGAATTTGCAGAAGTTCCTCCGAAAATATAATGTTGACTACATCATATTGGACAAAGATAGTGTTGTGAGGTCTAATATAGTTGAGGGGGGATGGTTAGAAGTCAACGGGGTTAAGCTCCACACTATCGTATTGCCGTCTGTTGAGTATATCTGTGCTTCGGTATTGGAGAAGCTTTTCAAATTCTGGCGGGCAGGAGGAAAAGTCTTTAAATATGGTGAGCCTCTTCACCAGATAGCAGATGTAGTGGCTCCTACTCAAGAGCAAGTAGAGTGGTTAAATGCGTTTAGTAGTGAAGTGCCTACTATAGTAGATCTTGATGCGTGGGCAAAAGAGTGTAGAGATAAGGTTCCTGCGTGGACTTTGGAGAATATACCCACTCTAAAAAGAAAGGTAAGTGGAAAACCAATATATTTTATTATGTCTGATGAGGGAACTCTTCCTAATGCGAGAGCGAGATTTGATATTAACAAGAGAAATCTATATGAGATTCCGTCAGCGAAAGGAGAGCCTTTATACTGCTCCTTTTTGGAGGAGGAAGGTGTTCCAGAGTTTTGGGATGCACTTACTGGAAAAGTAGAGACTATATGGAATTATAGCATTGAAAGTGGGATGACAAAGGCAGTAATTGACTTGAGTGAAACGCCTGCTCCACTTGTGAGTCTTCGGCCCAAAAACGAAGAAGACTTGGATGGGATAGAAACAGATTTACGAGTTCTTGAGTGTAAGCAAGATGGCGGAGGTTTGAAGGTAGTTGTTACACCTTTCTTGAGTAAGTTAAATAAGGAAGTGGAAAAGAAGAGTGTAAAGGTTAAGAAGGGAGGAAATGAAATTATTGCCGAAGTTGAAATCCAACCTGTGCAGGAACAATTATTTGAGGGGCCTTTCGATTTTACATTGATTCCCACCTGTGATAATAAGGATGGAAGTTTTGCATACCCGCCATCAGAAGGGCCCATACCCGTTGAGACGAGAGCATTTAGGGGGAAAGTAGAGGAAGAATGGGAAAAAGGTTCGACGGATTGGTTATCCTCTGACTTTGATGATAGTGGTTGGGAACAGATGATAGCTTCGTTTGGTCCGCGGGCGAGGTGGAAGGGTCCTATAACTCTTCCTGATGGTGCCAGTATCGATAGTTTGGAACAAGTTATAGATGTGGAAGGGAATTGGAATTATAGTGAGTATTCTTTAAGGTTAGGTATAAATGAGGATCCTGTTTTCTCAAGTGCACTTGGAGGCAAGGGTAGGATTCCTGAGGATTTTATAGATTTAGGAAGAGTTAAATCAGGACAGGTTTTCCATATTCAATGTTTCGTAGAACTTCCTTATGATGCGGTTGGAGATGGTGAGATTATTAAATCGGTGCTTAGAGTAGGCTCGACTGCGAAGAAGAAGGTATTTTTGAATAAGATTCCAGTAGTGGGAGAAGGGTTAGGTAGGGAGAAAGTATTTAAGGCAAATGTAAATCTTGTGTCTGGGGTTAATGTTTTAGACATATTCCTTGAAAGTATAGTTGAGGACCGTTTGCGAATGTATTTTCAATTTTTACCTGAAAATGAGAATGTGTGGGTGCCTGAGTGGATTTGGAGCGGGGAGAGAAGTCCAACGGGAAAAACAAGGTTTACAAAAGTGTTTTTGCTCGAGGAGAATCCAAAATCGGCAAAAATGATAGTTGCTTTGGGAGATGTCCATCAAATTTATGTTAATGATGTAAAAGTGGCGGATCAAGGGAATTTCGACCCATATTTTACGAGCAGAGCGGAGCAGTATGATATCACTCCGCACTTGAAAATGGGTGAGAATAGAATAGATATCATAGCCAGAGATGTAGATTCTGCAACGGGATTGTTGCTGGACTGTCTTGTCACAACTGCTGGTGGAAAAGAAATATTTGTAGTTTCGGATGCGAGTTTTACTTGTAAACCTGAAGGGGGAGACGGCCATACATCTTCGACAGTTGTGTTGCTACCGAAGCCTTCTCACGGGTATATGGGGGACCCTGCTTTGTTGCTGGTAAAACAAAGGCCTCATCCATTGCCATTTGCTGGGTGGCTACAGGACCAACCACCTCCCCCCACGCCATTTGATAGGCTTGTGTATTTTCCAGAGCCTTCAGTTCCAAAACCATATAGATTTAGATTTCTCCTCCCGCCAGGCGCGAGGGAGATGATAATTAAAAGTGTTAGTCAGCCAGAGATTTGGGTGAATGGGGAAAAGGTTAGTGTAGAAGGTGCAGGAAATACTTTCAAAGTAGCACTACCGTCTCCAGAATTGCCGAGGAGAATCGCTTGCTTGCGGATTGAGGGTAAGAAGGGCTATGCGAAAGGGAGTTTGATTCTCGAGCCTATTACCTATAGGATGGGCGAAGGAAAAATTCCGCTCGGTTCTTGGGATGAGGTAGGGTTATTGCATTATTGTGGCGGTGTTGAGTATAGATTGAGGGTAGAAAAGCCGAGCGAAATACAAAGGAAGGTTATTTTGCATTTGGGTAGAGTTCGAGGCACTGCTGAAGTGTTTGTCAATGGAGTTTCGACGGGTGTAAGAGTGTGGCACCCGTATATGTTTGATATTACTTCCGCTTTGAATCAGCCTGTGAACGAAGTTAGTATAAGAGTATTTAATACACTGGGACCTCATTTTGCTATAGGGCATCCGAGTGCACATGTGTTTGAAAATCATACTAAGTCAGGTATATTCGGACCTGTTAAGGTGTTATATGTCCCTGTTGTTGAAGCTTACTTACCCTTATGATGCTTGCAAATTTATGTTTGTTTGATATATCGTTTAATAATGTTTTTGAGTGCTTAGATGATAAAAATTAATGAACACGATTAAATAGGAAAGGGTATAACTTTGAGCGACGCTAAGCAATTAAAAGCAGTGGAAGCATTAGATTTGCTTTACGAATTTGAAAGAGAACCAGTAACTGAGGAAAAACTCCAACCTGGTAGATATTTTGCGGGACTTTTTGCAGGCGAGCATGTTGCTGGGACAGAGTTTGTAATAGGGGCACTATTTGTAAGTTGGGGAGTAAATGCTTACGACATCTTTGTGGGACTTTTGTTAGGTAACCTGATGGCGGTATTGACTTGGACTTTTATTTGTGCTCCCATTGCAGTAAGGACAAGATTGACTTTGTATTGGTTTTTGAGGAAGGTTGCAGGTCCTACTGTGACTGCAATCTATAATGTGCTGAATGCTTTTCTGTTTTGCATTCTTGCGGGGTGCATGATAACTGTATCCGCATCTGCGGTGCGGGTGCCTTTGGGTATACCTGACCAGACGCATTGGATTCCTACAGACTTTAGGTTTGTGATTGTGGTGGTAGTAGTTGGGGCTGTAGTGGTTACATTGGCTATCCTTGGGTTTAAGAGACTTTCTCAATTTTCAGTTGTGTGTTCTCCATGGATGTTTTTGATGTTCATAGCAGGGGCTATAGCTTTGTTGCCTGCATCAGGAGTGGACATAAGGAGTTGGGGGGATTTTTGGCAGATAGCGACGGATAAGATATGGACAGGTGTGAGGCCTGATGGGAAAGAACCTATATCTTTTTGGCATGTTGCAGCGTTTGCTTGGATTTGTAATTTGGCTATGCATGGTGGGCTTTCTGATATGGCAATATTTAGATATGCCCGTTCATATTGGTATGGGTTGTATTCTGCTTTCGGGATGTTCTTAGGACATTACCTTGCATGGATTTGTGCGGGGATTATGGGAGCTATGAGTGCTATCTTATTACAAAAAAGTATAACTCAGTTGGATTCGGGTTCGGTATCTACTACCGCTTTGGGTATGTCTGGATTAATTGCAGTAATACTTGCGGGGTGGACAACTTCTAATCCTACTTTATATCGGGCAGGATTAGCGTTGCAGGCGGTAACCCCAGGTTGGCCGAGATGGTTAGTTACATTGATAGCAGGTATAGGAACTACCGTAGTCGCTTGTTCTCCTTTTGTATTTACAGGTCTTCTTAATTTTGTAGGATACTATGGATTATTGTTGATGCCATTGGGAGCAATAGCGTTCACTGAATATTGGATTTTCCCGAAGATTGGCTTGACTCGGTATTGGATAGAACGGAAAGGGGGCTCCTTAAATCTTCCTGCTTTGCTGAGTTGGGTAGTTTCAATCGCGGTGGCTATAACCTTGGAGAAGACCGGTATATTGCATCTTTTCTTCTTGTTTGTGCCAGTCTGGATTATGACATCTGTGTTGTATATCGTACTCTCATACTTGATGGGAGCTAAAGATGTTTCTCCAGAACTTCCTGAAAAGATTCCCACAGCGGAGACCTATGCCGGTTCTAAAAAAGCTAATTTAGATACAACGAGGAAAGAAAAGCCTTATAATGACCCTGTCTTGATTATCTCAGGTTTGGTGGCTATCTTATCGCTTGTGATTTGTTTAGCTTTTTCAATCTGGGTATTTGTTAGTGGAACGGCGGAGTTTAGAGTTAATTTAGAAACATTCCATAAGATACTTATATATCCCAGTTTGGCTTATTTTATTTCAGGGACAATATTCGTTATACGGAGGGACAAGGAAGTTAAGACCTAAAAATAGAGACTATTTTTAAGGGATATGAATTGGAGTTGAGATTAGGTGGTTATACGAAATAGGGGGAGGGGGCGAAAGTGCTATGTGGTTTGAGGAAATGTTCAGGGTCGAGATAAAACTTTAGCAAGTGTCTGCGAGGATACCATGGTATTTTTTCAGGGACTGGTTTATTTCACGATTTTTACATCCAGCTTGGCTATAATGTTTTTGCAACTGATCTCCGGTAGAATAGTTGCACCCTACCTTGGACAAAACCTCTTTACCTGGAGTGGAATCATAGCTACTACTTTAGCGGGAATTGCGGTGGGAAATTATTTAGGGGGGAGAATAGCAGACCGTTTTAAGAGCCTTAACGCTGTTCCTATTCAATTTTGCATGGTTGGTTTGACAATCCTTTTAATATTACCCCTTAATAGGTTTCTTGGTGAACTTGCCCTGCTCAAGAGTATGACTTGGGAGCTGCGAATTTTTATTCACATATTTTTGCTTTTTATTCCGAGTTTTATATGTCTCGGAACTATCTCCCCCGTTTTGACGCGTTTTCTACTTTCTATATCATCAAACGAGGGAAAAAGTATAGGTATATTTTATTTTTCCTCTTTAGTGGGAAGTTTGGTGGGTACCTTTTTAACTGGGTTTTATCTTATCGCTAATGTGTCATACACCACGCTAATTGGAATCTCGATTTTTCTACTGTTTTTTATAGCCTTTGGGTATATCGTACTTAGGTTTTTTTCTATAATGTCTAACTATCTTCCTCATCGTGAAAGAGAGGGGGGAGATGTCAGGGGGGTAGAAATGAATCAAGATAGTGAAATTCCCTTCAAGCATCTCCTCGTTGCATCATTTTGGGCTGGAGCGGGGATTATGATTGTGGAGGTCGTAGCTGGGAGAGTTTTGGCTAAGAATTTTGGGAACTCCCTATATACATGGACATCAAATATCGGGGTAATTCTTGCAGGGTTATCGGTGGGTGGTTATCTGGGAGGATATCTAAGTGAACATCTCGATAGAAGGAAGGTGTTATCATTCTTTTGGTTTGCAACGAGCCTGAGTTCACTAATAATACCACTCGCATCAGTACTAATACCTATGATTCCTGTCCTGTGGCGATTTTCTTGGCCTGTTCAGATACTACTGTCTACTATATTAGTGTTTGGACCGGTGAGTATTTTCTTCGGAACTTTGCCACCAGTTTTGGTAAGGTTTACCTCTGGGGGTTCGCAAATAGAAAGGGGTAGAAGGATTGGCAAGTTATACGCAACCAATGCTATAGGCGGTGTTTTAGGGGTGTTGTTTACAGCTTACATTGCCATTACGAGTTTGGGCTCTGCTCTGACTTTAGCTACTGTTGCTTTGGTTTCTGCGGTATTTTATCTCTGGTTCTCAAAAGGGTCTGTATATGCTTACTTGTATACATTCGTAGTCGCTTTAGTTTTAATTAGCGCTGTGTCTCCCGGTTATCCTTGGGATTCTTTGGCTTTGCAGTTGGCAGTAAAATCGTATCATTCTGAAAATATAGTGTATGAAAAAGAAAGTCATTATAACTATATACTTGTAAAGATTGCTGACCCTGAGAGACCTTATATTTTGGACCTTGTGCTTGATAAGATGATACATAATAGGAGGAATTTGAGAGAGCCTTTTAAGCTCATAAATTCGCATGAGTTTATTTTTGATGCGATAATTTCGCAGTATAATAGTAGATACTCAAAATTGAAGAAGGGCTTAATATTGGGAGGAGGTGCTTATACTTTCTGCCACTATTTAGAACATACCTATCCTAATGCTCATATTGAGGTTGCGGAAATAGATGAAGAAGTAACTAATACGGCCTTCATGTTTTTTGGTCTGCCGAGGAATACTCGTCTCCATATCTACAATCAAGATGCGCGGAATAGAGTAGATGATATATTGAAAGTAAAAAGTGGAGGTAGAGAGGGGAGTTTTACATCCTATGATTTTGTTATCAACGACTCTTTCAGTGATTACACTGTGCCTTTCCATTTAACTACTAAAGAGTTTGCGGAGAAGATAGCGAGTATTTTGAGCGAGAATGGTATGTATATGTGTAATATTATTGATTCTTTAGCCACTGGTAGATTATTATCCGCAATGATAAGAACTTGCAGAGAAATCTATCCCCACATATATGTACTCTACTCATTGAAAATTCCGAATGTGAGGGATACTATCATTTTAGTGGCTTCGCGAGTAGAACTGGATTCCAACGAGATTTCTCAGTTTGTTAAACAAAAATATAGAAGTGATGTATATTTGCTTAGTAATGAGGAGATGGAAGGACTTATTCAGAGAGCCTCTCCCCCACTTTTGACAGATTCTTTTGCCCCTGTGGAAAACCTACTTGCACCTATGGTCTCACTCACTGAAGATACGCCATATCTTCGAAGGCTCGAGGTAATTGCGAGGAGGATGAACAGAGACAGTGAATACTCAGCGGTGAATGAGGTTATGGAAATCATTGAAGATAAACCTAACATGAATGATGCATATATCGTGCTTTTGGAGGCATTGTATAGAGAGGGAAGATTTCAAGAAGTTATTATTTGGGCTAAAAAACTAATAGATAAGGCACCTTTAGCGGTGAGGGGATATGTATACCTTGGTAGTGCATACATAAAAATGGACAATATAGATTCTGCAATCAAAGCTTGGTTAAAGGCATTGGAGTTAGACCCAAACCTTGAAAGTGTTAAAGTAAGCCTTTCTTCTCTATATATTCGAAAGCGTGAATTCGGAAAAGCAGAAGAAATCCTTTCAAATTTGAATGAGTTCAGTCCTAAGATTAGGCCCTCAGCCTTGTTAAATTTAGCTACGCTGAAGTACCTTCAGGGAGAATACCAGAACGCTTTAGAGATATTGCTCGAGGCGGAAAAATTACAACCTAAAAACTATGAGATAGAAAAACAAATTGCGGTAGTGTATCTTCAGTTAGGAGAAAAAGAAAAGGCTCGAGAAAAACTATTAGAGTGTTTGAAAAATAATGTTTCGATAGAGCCTGAGATACTTCGAGAAGTTGGATTGGGTGAGTAATAAGGCTTATTTGTCAAAGGCTTTTAGCAGTGTTAATTATAGCGGATATGATTAGCTCTTTTGGGATTGTTTCGTAGATATTATTTCCAATCTCCATAGTGCGACACTCAACAGGTCCACATACATCGCAACAAGGACTTTTACCTGTGCCTGCATTTAGCACTTCTTCGATAGGAATGCCATTTATAAGTATTTGATTTGAGACCAGAGGGTTTTTGATAAACTCATCTATACTTATTTCTCCTTTTGATAATTTAACCACTATTCCCTTTGGGGAGAGTAGCATTCGAGCAATTTTTACTGCTTCTTCCAGTTCTTTTTCTGTTTCGCTGCACCGAGGACAAGTTTTACCATTTTCAATTAGTCTATGCCATTGAATTTCTATAGCTTTGCTCATAAGGGAAACCCTCTTATTATGTTATCTCGTGGTTGTTAAGCTTAAAGGAGGATAAAATGATAACCCGACTATTATATTTCAAAGAGTTTTTTGACCAATTCATCATTTTGTTTTTCTAATTTTACTACTTTTTTCTCCTTCTCCTCTAATTTTAGTTGGGGGCATTTTTTTGAGTTCTCGGTAAGAGTTGAGTGGAGTTGATTTGCTGAGTCAAAGTTAGGAATACCTACATACTCCGTTACATTACATACGGAAAGCCAAAACGAAGACCTGGTGATGGGAGCAATTTTATAAATTTCCCAGCAGAATTAGATTAGAGTTGATGATTTCGGGTGTGTGCTCCTCCTTTTAATGTCTTTAATCAATGTTTTAGGTCTGGGTCAGGTATGTGTTGGTATATCTACAGAATAGAAGATGTGGGGATGTAAGTGTTTTTCTCTTCTGTCTTATAAAGTTTGGGAAGTTTCTGACCTTTTTAGTGACTGCTGTCGATTTAAATCATAAATATATCCGTGTGGATTCTCTTTTTGAGATGGTAGAAGTCTTAGTATTGAGATAATACGAAATTTATTGAATATGTTTGATGGTATATTAGAAGATGTCGGCGTGGATACTTTGAATTTAGGTCGGAGAAGGAAAATAACAAATTTATAACACGGTTTGATTATTAGTAGTAAAAATAATGGTCGGGGCGACTGGATTTGAACCAGCGACCCCTTGACCCCCAGTCAAGTGCGCTAAACCGGACTGCGCCACGCCCCGACCGAAACTTTATTCTACATTATTTACGGATTGGAGCAAGGTTTTCATTTCAAGAAGTTCTAATTTTATCCGCCGTAATAAAAGTCGGATTTCTTCTTTAGTTTGAATCTTGTCTATTTCACCTAATTCAATTTCTATTAGTTCTTTGTCAACGCCTTTAAGTGTAATTTCTCGGTTGTCTAAGAGGCGTTTTATGTTCTTAATAGTATTAATTTCTTTGTCTGTGTAGTATCGCCAATTGTTTTTTGGATGGCGATGCGGTTTTAGCCTCTTCACCTTTTTTTCCCACTGGCGTATTTTATATATTGGAACGCCTGTGAGTTCTGAAACTTCCTTTATTGTATAAACCTTTTCTAATTTCTCGCTCATCTTAATATTTTAGCATAGAGTGACTGTAAAAAGTCAAACATAGGGAGGAATTAGAGAGTGTGGTGATGTTTTTGGTAGGTATTTGGGTATGTAGAAGAGACGCCGATTTGACATTAGATATGTGGAGATGTTATTATCACTCACACTAAGTGAGTGCTAACAAAATTGAATAAGTATGCGTTATATATATCGAGGCGAGGGAAACCTCGATATACAAAACATTAATTGGTAATATTACTAAACCTTTAACCATAAACAAAAGGAGGATAGGGTGATATGGCTACAAAAGTTCGTCCGTTAGCAGACAGAATCCTCGTTAAGCGGATCGAGCCGGAAGAGACAGTGAAAGGCGGGATTATTATTCCCGACACCGCAAAGGAAAAACCGCAGGAGGCTCGTGTAATTGCCGTTGGCCCAGGGAGGCTTGATGAAAACGGTAAGCGTATTCCGCTTGAGGTCAAACCAGGCGATAGAATCTTGATGGGTAAGTACTCTGGCACTGAAGTAAAGATTGATGGTGAAGAACATGTAATCCTTCGCGAAGACGATGTTTTGGCGGTGATTGAGTAAAAGTAAAAAATGTAACCTATAATGAAAAGGAGGGTTGAGGTATGGCAGCAAAACAATTAGAATACGGTGAAGAAGCCCGAAGGAAAATTTTGTCGGGCGTAATGAAACTAAGTAAGGCTGTAAAAGCCACTTTAGGACCGAAGGGGAGAAATGTGGTCCTTGAGAAAAAATGGGGCGCTCCTACAGTAACGAAAGATGGGGTCACAGTTGCTAAAGAGGTAGAGCTTGAAGATAAGTATGAGAATATGGGAGCCCAGATGGTTAAAGAGGTGGCTTCCAAGACCTCTGATGTTGCGGGTGATGGGACTACGACTGCTACAGTGCTTGCCGAAGCGATTTTCCGTGAGGGGATGCGTTGTGTAGCAGCGGGTGCCAATCCGATGGCTATCAAGCGTGGTATTGATAAAGCTGTTGATGCTGTAGTAGAACGG
>JAOAHN010000039.1 GCA_026415215.1 Candidatus Hydrogenedentota bacterium | reverse complement strand
AGATGTGTATAAGAGACAGCCCATATACTGCATCTGTTTAAGCCTACGAGTCCGCCAATGTATTCTCCTTCTGTGACGATACCAGTTGAAAAACACTCGTTTACTGCTCCATCGTTATAACCTATCAGTCCTCCTGTAAATCTAATTCCGGAAATAAATGCGGTTGAATAACACTTAGAAACTTCTCCGCTATAAGCATTAGAACCTACCAAGCCACCTATACAATCCATCGTTCCCGATACTCTGCCACTTATGTAACAGTGCATTAATGTGCCTATGTTCTCCCCCACTAATGCACCTACATTTGATCTGCCTGATACAATCACATTTTCCAATTCTAAATTTAGAATTTTCCCACAATTTACTCCAAATAGACCAACATTATCTGTATTAGGGCGATTTACATGCAGGTTATATATTTTGTGACCATTCCCGTCAAATATACCTGTAAACACTGTTATTGGTTTGAACCCTTTACCTTTCTCCCAGTTTAGGGTATCGCTCGCATCTATATCTGAAGTTAGAAAGTAATGTCCATCCCAAGGATAGTCTTTACTTCTCCCGATTTTTCTTAACTCTTCTAAGTTATTTATTTCCTTTCTGAAAGGTTGAGTTTTTTGTGGAGGTCCCAAGGCTTTCAGATATGGATAGCTTATATTCTCTTGAATTCCCCATACTGTAGAAAAATCCCAATCTACATAGGTGGATTTTTGCATCATTCTCTCAGGTATAGCATAATTTTTTTTGTCAAAGTTATTATTTTCTCCTGAGAGTTCCATATCCCAATAACAGTTTATAATAGTTCCGCGGTTGTAACCTACGAGTTTGCCAACTTCCTCAGAATATTCAGGGACTTTACTTATAGAGTATGAGTGAGATATAGTCCCATAATTTTTTCCAGCTACACCCCCAACTGTTAAGGAACCACTTGGTATCAATGTTGAGCAGCTGTCACTTATTTTTCCAAAGTTTGCCCCTACTAATACCCCAACATTCGCCAATCCATTTACGATAGATTCTGAATGACACTGGCTTAAGATACCTTGGTTCTTTCCTACCATCCCTCCTATATTACATTCGCCAAGCACCATGCCTATTGAGTAGCAATGCCTTACCATTCCTCTATTTGTGCCTACTATAGATCCGACATCCTCTTCGCCAGATACATAAGTAGTTATGAATCTTATGCCCCGAATTATTCCTTGGTTCTCACTAAACAAACCTACATGATTTTCTTCAGGGCGATTTATGTATAGATGGATGATCTTATGCCCCTTGCCATCAAGGACCCCTTTGAAAGTTTTTATCTGCTTAAAACCCTTACCCTTACCCTGATCCAATGTTTTACTTGCATCTATGTCTGCAGTTAGAATATAACGCCCATCAAGAGGGTAATCTTTGTTGACACCTATTTTTGCCAGCTCTTCTAAAGTCCTTATCTCCTTCTTTATCGGTGGTGAGGGTTTGGGATTAGGCACCAATGCCCTTAAATAAGGATAACTAAAGTCTTCTTCTATAGCCCATATATTATTAAAATCCCAGTCTTCATATGTAGATTTCTTCATCATCTTTTGTGCACTTATCCCTTCTCCTCCCGCTGACCATGTCAACTCTGAGCTATCTACATCCCAATAACTTTGTTCTACTTTCCCTACCTGATATTCATTTTTGCCTACTAAACCGCCGGTGTGGAAAAACAGTCCCATAACAAGTCCAGTTGAGTAACATTGTTGCACTGTCCCATTATTTCTACCTACTAAACCTCCCAATTCGTATTCATGTGCACACACATTACCAGTTGAATAACAGTAGAGAATTTTGGATTCATTTCTACCGACTAAGCCCCCAACCTCGTAATAACCCACTACATTACCGTCAGAGTAACATTCAGTTATAGTGCCCTCATTGTATCCTGCTACGCCTCCTGAATATAGATGATGATTTGTCACTTTTCCTATACAGTAGCAGTGTAGTAGTATGCCCTTATCTCCATTATGTCCTACAAGCCCGCCAGTTCTCTGAGAACCTGATACATTACAGATTGAATAACAATTCTCTACTTTACCATCATTAATTCCAACTAACCCCCCTACGGATACTACTCCTGATATATTTCCCGTACTATAACAGTTTGATAATGTTCCTTGGTTTTCACCTATTATACCTCCTACTGCACCACCTTTTATTGATATACATAAATCTACCAAACCTAAGTTAAGAACCTTACCGGTAACACCTACAAAGGCAAATAACCCTGAAAAGTTCATATTATACTCTGACTGATTGATATGCAATTTATAAATTTTATATCCTTTCCCGTCGAACTTGCCTGTGAATGGTTTTTCTTTACAACCTAAAGGTTTAAAGCCTCTGTTATGGTTCAACAAGAGTGAATCCGATGCATTTATGTTTTTAGTTAGTTCATACTCTCCATTAAGTGGGTAATAGGGGTCATTCCCAATTTTTTGTAATTCCTCAAGACTGCTTATTTTTATGGGCATTTTCGATGTCTCTTATTTATTTCAAAGGTCTAATTTCTGATATTAACAGAACTCTTACCAATTATCATAATTTTTGTGAGCTTAGTTGGACTGAAATAATATTATTTTAATCTCTGCATAAACTTTTACACAGTATTGTAATCTGATGTTTGGGATATGGATAATATATAGAAATTTTGGGTATCATTCGAGATAGTAAAAACCGATTATAGGAGAGTTAGTATGAGAGAGAAATATGCACTTGGGTTGGATTTTGGGACGAATTCGGTTAGGGCTTTGATTGTAAATGTAGCTACGGGTGAGGAGGTGGGCACTGCTGTGGAAAATTATGCCCACGGTGAGCAAGGAGTAATCATCTCTGATAAAGATCCACATCTTGCCCGCCAGCATCCAGAGGATTATATAAAAGGTTTAGAAGAGGTTGTAAAGAAGACTGTCAAAAATGCGAGGATGAATAATCCCGATTTTAGCCCTGAGGATATTATAGGTATCGGAGTCGATACTACCGGAAGCACACCTATCCCAGTGGACCGAGATGGTAAACCCCTCGCTTTCTATGATGAGTTTTCTAATGACCCTAACGCAATGGCGTGGCTCTGGAAGGACCATACATCTTATCAGGAGGCGGAGGAGATAACTAATTTAGCACGCCAACATCGGCCTCATTTCCTTGCAAAATGTGGTGGTACTTATTCATCTGAGTGGTTTTGGTCTAAATTACTACATTGTAGGAGAGTAGCTCCGAAGGTATTTTCTTCTGCTTATACTTGGGTAGAATGTGCTGATTGGATCCCTGCTGTCCTCACAGGCACAGAGAAGCCAAATCTAATAAAGCGAGCTATTTGTCCTGCAGGACACAAAGCTATGGCAAATCCTACTTGGCAAGGCTATCCTGACGAGACATTTTTGAGTATGCTCGACCCTGAGCTTGCTCGGATAAGGCAAACCTTGCCCGATATACTCTACTGTGTAAAGGATAGAGCAGGTGAACTGACTCGAGAATGGGCGGAGAAACTCTCCCTTAAACCTGGGATCCCTGTGGCTGTGGGTGCGTTTGATGCCCATTTGGGTGCTGTGGGTTGTGGGATTGCACCAGGTGTGTTAACGAAGATTATCGGAACCTCTACATGTGATATGATGGTTGCTCCGCTAAATGAGAGCCTGCCTGATATACCAGGACTTTGCGGGATAGTGCCAGAGTCTATTTTGCCGGGGATGTATGGATTGGAAGCTGGACAGTCTGCATTCGGTGATATATATAACTGGTATGTTCAGTATATTCAACCTGGTGGGTCTGAAACTGGTTCTCACGAATCTTTGACAAAGCAGGCAGAGAAGTTAAAACCGGGCGAAAGTGGGTTACTTGCACTTGATTGGCATAATGGTAATAGAACAATCCTTATAGACCCTCAACTTACTGGTGCTATATTAGGATTGACCCTTATAACAAAGCCTGCGGAGATTTACCGTGCTTTGATAGAAGCAACTGCGTTTGGTGCCCGGGTGATTATGGAAAGATTTGAAGAATATGGACTCAAAGCGGAAAGAGTTATCAATTGTGGAGGTATTGCGTTCAAAAATCCTTTGGTAATGCAGATTCTTGCGGATGTGATGGGTAAGACTATGGAAATATCGAGGAGTGAGCAAACATGTGCTTTAGGTTCAGCCATTTGCGGGGCGGTAGTGGCAGGCAAAGAAAATGGTGGTTATGAGAACTTTACGGACGCGGTGAAGGCTATGACTGGTGTGCGTTCAGAAAAGTATGTTCCTAATCGAGAAAACCAAGCGGTGTATAACAAACTCTATAAGCTTTATAGGCAACTACACGATGCCTTTGGTACAAGAGAGTATCAAGGAAATCTTGCCAATGTAATGAAAGAACTTCTTCAGATCCGAAGAACTGTCGTGAGCGAGTAGCGAGATTGTATTATCAAATACATACTTCTTTTGGACTCCAAGGATTCAGTACTATGAAGAAAAGCAGTTTATTTTTACTTTTTATTGTGTTCTTTACAATGAAAGTGTATTCCGCATCGTGGTATGAATCTGCTTTAGTAGGGATGGAAGTAGGACCTACAGGTGCCCAGTGGGGTTTTAGTGCTCCTGATGATGAAAGGTATTGCTCCAAAATGGATGGAGCCATGATAGTTAGAATGTGTAAAGATGCTGGGTGTGACTATGTTGTGCTCTGGGCACGAGATGGGGATTACGCCTATTATAATTCCAAGATACTACCGAAAGCCCCGGGGTTGAAGGATAGAGACCCCTTGAAAGACGGCGTTGAGGAAGCAAAGAAATATAATATGCCTGTAATTGCATATTGCGTTGTTCAACAAGGTGGACACTTCATAGATACGCATCCTGAATTTTTAATGAGAGACCTTCAAGGTAATCCTATTTATCACAGGTATTGTTATAACTCTGGTTATTTAGAGGTGATGAAGAAAATAATAGATGAGATCCTTACCTATGGAGTCCAAGGCTTCCACATAGACATGCTTGACCAAGGATTTGGCCCACCTTATGGCTGTGCTTGTGATATTTGCAAGAAACTGTTTAGAGAGAGATATGGGATAGAAATTCCTGATAAGCCCACCTGGGATGAAAGATGGGAGAAGTTTCTTAAATTTAGATACGAAACATCGGCGATGTTTGAGAAAGCTATATATGCTTTTATAAAGCAAAAGGGACCTGAGATATCAGTAGATTTCAATTATCACGGTAACCCTCCTTTTAGTTTTGAGGTTGGGCAGTTGCCTGTTCTTCACGGAGTAAATGGCGATTTTATAACCGGCGAGACTGGCGTTTGGGGTTTTAGTGCACTTACTGTTGGTTTGAATGCTGAATTTTATAGAGCAGTGGTCCAAGACAGACAGCGTGTTCAGGTTGCTATACAACGCGGGGTCAGGATGTATCACGATCAGACTACTCGCCCACTCAACGATATACGATGGGAGTTGTTTACTCTTTTATCTCACGGTGCCTTTGTCACTATGGTGGATAAGCTCGGCTTTGATGGCTTTCCTGACAGGGTAGCTTACAATAGAATTCAGTGTGCCTTTAAGGAGGCTCACGAAAAATCTGGATACTTTTTTCATAAACCCTACTACGAAGTAGGAATATATTTTAGTAGTAAAACTCGCGATTGGGTAGGTAGAGAAAACCCACATATCTATTTTGCATCATTTTTAGGTGCACATAAGGCAATGGTTTATCATCACATCCCTTGGGGAATCCTTGTTGATGAAAATGTAACACTGGAAGAAATGCGGAAATTTGCGGTTATTATTTTCCCCAATGTGGGCATACTATCTAATAAGGAAATAGATTTGGTGGAAAAGTATGTTGAAGAGGGCGGTTGTGTTATATTTACTGGGTTGAGTGGATGTTATGATAATTATGGTAACATTTCAGATTATAAACTGGAGCACCTTACGGGTTGCCAGTTTGTATCCAAATTAGATAGCGAAGACAATTGGATTTCGCTTGACATATCAGCTCATTCTGAGGAAGTACGATTAGCACAGAACATAGAGCACTGTGAAACTTCCTTCCTTGAGGGGGAGAAAGTTAAAAGTACTGCTTTTCTCGTCTTTGGTCCTGCAGGTATATTCAAACCAATAACTGCAAAACCTTTAGGTAAACTCTGGAAACCGTATCGCACTAAACGCCAACTGGAAGGAAAGGAAGGTGTTGCCTTACCTATGAGTCCAGAAGTGGAGGTAGGTCCAGGAATATTCATCAATAAACTCGGTAAGGGGTCAGTTCTAACTTTTGTTTGTTCACCAGACTTTGCTCTCAGTTCAGAGTATTCACTCCCGGAATGCAGAAAATTGCTTACTAACGCTGTTAGGCTACTGAATCCGACTCCCAAAATAAAAATTTTTGCACCTACTTTTGTAGAAACGGTAGTTTTATGCCATCCGGATAAGCCAGGCTACATAATCCATGCCATTGCCTATGCTTCAGCACCTCAAACTATACCACCGAGAAACCGCCCATATATATTACCCTCGTTAGTAGAAGATATCCCCACCTATACGCTCGAGGTGACTACAGAATTACCAATGGAGTCGGTGCAAGTACATAAATCTTCTACCGTTTATAAGTTTGTCGCAGAAAATAGTGTCCTTTTACAGTCATCTGACCTCCATTTGATAACGGAGATACTACTGAAGAAATGATTCTTTGGGGTGGTGTTTGTTTAACGATGGTATTATCATCCTCATAGGAATCACATTTATGCCCAGTAAGCGTTCTGCTTTTATTAGATGTATATTGCAAGATTAGAAAAATGTTTTATGGTGTTAGAAATGTGTTTTTGTATGATTATGTTCTGTTATTCAGCGGATTGCAAACTTAACAAGGAGAAATTCGTATGCCATGGGTGGATGTAAGCATACCATTAGAGGAAGGTATGACAGTTTGGCCCGGGGATTTAAACTTTAAGCTTGAGCCGGATCGAAGAATTGCAAATGGTGCAAGTGCAAATACTTCATTTCTGCACCTCTCTACTCATACGGGAACACATTGTGATGCTCCTTGGCATTTTGTAGAGACTGCGAGTAGGTTGGAGGGAATAAATCACCAAATATTTTTTGGAAAAGCACAAGTAATAGAATGGACCTATGATACACATATTACCGCAGAGCCGATAAGAGGTTTGGAATTTTCCCCGAGGGTTCTTTTCAAAACGAAGAATTCTGCTTTACCTACTAAGGGAGAATTTCATCCAAATTTTTTAGGAATACTGCCTGATTGTGCTCAGCTTCTTGTGGATAGGGGAGTAAAATTAGTGGGAATAGACTATCTTTCCATTGCTCCTTATAAACAGTCTCGTTTGACACACGAGATACTTCTCAAGAATGGGGTCTTTGTAATAGAGGGGCTTAGATTGAATGGTATTAGTGCGGGAATTTACGAATTTGTGGTTTTGCCATTAAATATTATAGGAGCAGATGGTTCTCCTTGTAGGGCATTTATCTACCTTCCTGAGTAGATAAGATATGGTTTATATTTGTTAGATAAGTCGTAATTTTGATACACTATAAAACTCATTATATAGAGGCGGGTAAAAATTCAAATATTCTATATTTTATTGATTTTTAGCAATAATATTTTATAGAAGGATTTCTATCATGGTTAAGATACTGGTTTTAGATAACTTGAGCAAGGAAGGAATCCAACTTTTTACGCAAGCAGGATTTGAAGTAGATGAGAAACCCCCACAAAAGCCTGAAGAGCTTGCAAAGATAATAGGGGAGTATGATGGATTAGTAGTAAGGAGTGCCACTAAAGTTACCAAGGAAGCCCTATTAAGTGCAAAAAAATTGAAGGTAATTGGTAGGGCAGGAGCAGGCACAGATAACATCGATAAAGACACAGCGACTCAGATGGGGATTGTTGTGATGAACACGCCGGGAGGGAATACTATCTCTGCATGCGAACATACCTTTGCTTTGTTACTCGCTTTGTGTAGAAATATTCCTCCAGCACATCAATCAATGTTAGAAGGCAAATGGGAGCGGAAAAAATTCACAGGAGTTGAATTGAAAGGTAAGACTTTAGGGGTAATTGGAGTAGGTAGAATAGGAGGGGCTGTTGCAAAGAGGGCTTTAGCATTTGAAATGAAGGTTTTAGCACATGACCCTATTCTTACTCCGTTGAAGGCAGAGGCTCTGGGGGTGGAGCTTGTTTCATTTGATGAATTGATAGAGAGGTCTGATTTTATAACTATTCACACCCCAAAGACAGAAAAGACTATAAACATGATTAGAATGGAGCATCTTAAACGGATGAAACCTACTTGCAGGATTGTGAACACTGCGAGAGGAGGAATCATAAATGAGGAAGACCTTGCTACTGCACTGAGAGAAAAAATCATTGCAGGAGCAGCACTTGATGTGTACTCGACTGAACCACCAGAACACAATCCTTTTATAGGTTTGGATAATGTTATATTAACTCCACATCTTGCAGCTTCAACTGAAGATGCACAAATAGTTGTAGCAGTGGACATCGCAAAGCAAATGGTAGATTTCTTTACTACCGGGGCAATAGTCAATGCGGTAAATGTGCCGAGTATAGATCCAGAAACGAAGAAGCAGATTCAGCCTCTTATTTATCTTGGGGAAAGATTAGGCTTATTCCAATCTCTGTATACAAGAGGAAGACCGAAATCTATTCATATAGAGTATACAGGAGAAATAGGCGTAACCGACACTTATCCCATTACAGCTTCGATTTTGACCGGATTTTTGAGACCGCTTGTTGAGACCGTAAATATGGTAAGTGCCCCAGCTCAAATAAAAGAAAGGGGTATCGAATGCCACGATACCAAGAGTGCGAAGCCAACAAATTATATTTTTGAAATTTCTGTAAAAGTAGAGACTGACCAAGAATCACATGTTGTAAGTGGGACACTATTCCACCGTATTGATGCTCGGATATGTAGTATAGATGGCATGCGTGTAGATGCGAAACCTGAAGGACATATGCTTGTATGTAGGAATGAGGACAAGCCTTTAGTAGTAGGTAGATTAGGGATGCTCCTTGGTGAGGCGGGAATCAATATAGCTAATTTGATGTTGGGCAGAGATAAGTTAGGTGGTAGAGCTCTTACAGTTCTAAATCTTGACCAGCCACTTACGGAAGAGTTATTAAGGAGTTGTGAGAAGATCCCGCATATTCTTGAGGCTCGGTGTCTTACTCTACCTCCTGGACAGGAAGAGTTTTAGGGTCGCATAAATATAGGCAGTTTTAAAACATAAGTAGGGTGGAGGAGAGTTTTACATTTTTCAAACCTCTTAATGGAGGAGATGAGTTATGGCAGAAGTGTTAGTAAAAGTTCCAAAGGGTGAAAAAATTACTTTCAAAGATGGTGTTCCCCAAACCCCAGATATTCCTATTATTGGTTTTATAGAAGGTGACGGGACAGGACCTGATATTTGGCGTGCAGCGAAGCATTTGTTCGATTCTGCTGTGGAATTTTGCTATGGTGGTAAGCGTAAAGTTGCTTGGATGGAGCTCTACGCGGGAGAGAAAGCTCAGAAGTTAGCAAATACATACCTACCTGAAGAGACTTTGGAAAAGATAAGAGAGTATCGCATTGCTATAAAAGGTCCTTTGACGACACCGGTAGGAGGTGGGTTTCGTAGCCTGAATGTTACACTTCGTCAGATGCTTGATTTATTTGCTTGTGTAAGGCCAGTAAAATATTTCCCGGGTGTCCCGAGTCCAGTTGTGAATCCTCACGATGTAGATGTGGTTATATTCCGTGAGAATACGGAGGATGTGTATGCAGGTTTTGAGGTTCCGTCTGGTTCTGAAGAGGCGAAGAAAATAATTCAGTTCTGTAAGAAGGAATTTGGGTGGAACATAAGACCCGATTCTGGTATTGGACTTAAGCCCATTAGCGAGAGTGGCTCTAAAAGGTTGATTCGTGCTGCGATTAAATATGCCTTAAGGCATAACAGAAAATCGGTCACTCTGGTGCATAAGGGCAACATTATGAAATACACGGAGGGAGCGTTTCTAAATTGGGGCTATGAACTTGTCAGGCAAGAGTTTTCGGATGTCGCAGTTTGCTGGAGCGATTGTAATGGAAATCCTGGCGAGAAGCTCCTTGTGAAGGATACGATAGCTGATATATTCCTACAGCAGATATTAACCAGACCAAGAGAGTTTGATGTTATTGCTACAATGAATTTGAATGGTGACTATATGAGCGATGCTATAGCGGCGCAAGTAGGTGGAATAGGTATAGCACCAGGAGCAAATATCAATTTTGAAACTGGTTCAGCAATTTTTGAAGCTACTCATGGCACTGCACCTAAGTATGCGAACTTGGATAAAGTAAATCCGAGTAGCCTTATACTATCTGGGGTTATGATGTTCGAATATATAGGTTGGGATGAAGTGTCTGAAGTTATACTTAGAGCGATGAAGAAAACATTTCACGACCGTATATTTACTTATGATTTTGCTCGCCTCACCACAGGAGCAACAGAGGTAAAATGTAGTGAGTTTGCAAAAGCAGTTGTGGCTCGGCTATCGAAAAATCCTGAGTAAATAGACTTCATTTATTTCTTTAGGGTATCTGGAGTAGTATTTTTTAGGCTTAAGATTGTGATCGAGTGGACTTATTTTTATGCTTTGTTAAAGGTCCTTCCGTAAAAATATAGAAATCTAATTATGAAGAGAATCGTTTTGTTTGGGATAATAATTGAACTTTAATTAGGTTATAGGAGAAGAGATCTATGCAGAAGAAAGTCAGGGTCGGGATAATCGGATGTGGAGCTATCGCAGAAAGACTACATGTGCCAGATTACCACGCTTGTTCTTATGCAGAATTGGTTGCATTTTGCGACATAGAAGAGGCTAAAGCTACAGCATTAGCCAAACAATTTGCACCCGGGGCGAGGGTATATAAAGATTATAGAAAAATGTTTAAGGATGGTGGAATAGATGCAGTGTCAGTGTGTACACCAAATGTATACCACGGACCGGTCACATTTGAGGCGATTAAATCAGGCTGTCATGTTCTTGTAGAAAAGCCTATGGCAACAAGTTTAGAAGAGGCAAAGAAAATGATTGGAATGGCAAAGGAGGCGGGCGTTCTGTTGATGGTAAACCAAAGTCAGAGAAGGTTTCCTGCTCATAGAAAAGCCAAGGAAGTAGTAGAGAGTGGAATTTTAGGGAAAATACTCCATGTTACTGCGATGTTTGGTCATGCAGGTCCAGAAGAATGGAGCCCGACAGGTAAGTGGTTTTTTGATAAAAAAGAAGCTCGCTTTGGTGCGATGGCAGATTTAGGTGTTCATAAGGCAGATTTAATAAGGTATCTTACTGGGAAAGAAGTAGCAGAAATTTGTGCTTTTATTACAAGAGTAGAAAAAACAGGTGCCACAGTGGAAGATAATTTTGTATCCGCATTAAAATTTACTGATGGGACTGTTGGCACGCTGAGTTCATCTTGGACTGTTAAAGGGATGGAAGCAGATTACATAATTCTTCATTGCGAGAATGGTTCTCTTCAAGTAGGAATAAATCCGGAAAAGCCTGTGGTTGCAAATCTTATCAAGCCTAAATGTGATATCGTATTTCCGCTTCCCGAACCTTTTTCGAATGTCTCTTGGGGTATTGACATAGGAGGTGCGTTTGTAAGAGCAATTTTAGGGATGGAACCGCCGTTTTGCACCGGCGAAGAGGGTATGAAAGCTCTTGAGATTGTCCTTTCAGCTGAGAAATCTGCTCTAACTGGAAAGGCGGTAAAACTTTCGCACAAGTAGAAAGATAGTTTATGGATGTAAAAACTGTCTGGGTAAATTTGGAAGGGCACAGTTATCCGATACATGTAGGACTCGATTGTCTCAACATGCTGAAGAATATCTTGTTAAGTTTGAATTGGAAAGGTAAAGTAGGGATTATTACGGATGAGAATGTAGCGAAGCTCCACTTCGATAAGATTGAGAGAATTTTGAAAGAGGTTATTAATATAGGGTATGTTGTGCATCTTCTTCCGGCTGGGGAAGAGCACAAGACCTTATCACAGATAGAAAATATATGCACTACAATGCTAAAGGGTGGACTTGATAGAAGTAGCGGAGTAATTGCCTTTGGAGGTGGTGTAGTGGGGGATATTGCAGGTTTCTTCTCTGCATCGTATATGCGGGGCATTCCATTTATTCAAATTCCTACAACCATTGTTGCACAAGTAGATGCGAGTATAGGTGGGAAAACTGGCGTGAACCATCCTTTAGGTAAGAATATTATAGGTGCCTTTTACCAACCTCAAGCTGTAATAATCGACTTAAAATTGTTGGAATCTCTACCCCATCGTATTTACATTGAAGGTTTTGCAGAGATTATAAAGCACGCTATTATTACAGATGAGGAAATGTTTTTGTATTGTGAAAAATATGTAGAGGAAATGAAAGCAAGAAAGTTGGACTTCTTGCTCTATCCCGTTTATCGCTCGTGTGAAATCAAGGCTGATATTGTAATGAGAGATGAGAAAGAACAGTCAATAAGAGCATATCTTAATCTTGGGCACACATTTGGCCATGCAATAGAGGCAGTAACGAATTATACGCGGTATTTACATGGGGAGGCAGTAGCGATAGGTTTAGTGTGTGCTTGCGAGCTTTCGAGCATTCTCGGATTTGCACCTGGAAACTTACCTGAGAGAGTAAGTAAGGTTTTGCAAAGATACGGTCTACCTGTTTCTCTCAATGATGTTCCAATAGAAGATGTATTGGATGCTATGAAAAGGGATAAGAAAGTAAGGGCAGGTACCCTTAGGTTTATACTTCCGAGAAGAATAGGTGAGGTATTTATAGCGGAAGATGTGCCCTTGGGAGTGGTGAGGGAGGCAATCTTGAAGGTGGTAAGTGAAAGTAATATAGATAGGTAGGATATCCATGTTCTATTCCGATAGGGATTTTGAAAGTTTATACGATGAGGGTTTGACAGCGTTAATGAGGGGGGACCTAACTTCTGCTGAGACACTCTTCAAGGAGGCTTTGGAGTTCAAAAAGGATTCCCATTTAGTTTACTATCAGCTCGGGAGGTGCTATATCCGCAAAGGAGATATTCGGAAAGCAGAGGAGATGTTTAAGGAATCGCTTAAATTCCAATCAGTGCATGTTCCAACTTTAGCTGAATTGGGGTTTATTTACCTTTTGTACGGAGACGCCGTAAAAGCACGAGAATTTTTTGAGAAGTCATTGAACATTAGGCCAAGTCATAGTAAGTCGCTCATAGGAGTAAGTGCGTGTGAGTTTACTATGGGTAATTGGGACTCCGCTTATGAATGGGCAACGAAATCTGTAGAGTTGGGTGGTAGCCATTTCATGGCATTGCTCATTTTAGGGAAATGTGCTAAAGTCCTTGGATTTGTAGAAAAATCTGAAGAGATTCTCCAAAAAGCAGAAGACCTGATGGGAAAATCTGCGGAAGTTTCGCCAGACCAGCCTGAGACTTATTTTTTAAGAGGGGAAATAGCTCTTTTGCAGGGTAAATTTTCAAAAGCACTTGAATTTTTCAAAGAGACTGAGAAACATTTGTCGGGCGAAAATAGAACATACTATTTTTACCACGAGAGTTTTAACTTAGCAGTGGTGTTAGCTAAACAACTGATATGCCTAAAGCATTTGGAGAAGAGGGAGGACGCAAAGAAGTTAGCAGAAAAAATCTTAAGTATAGAGCCAGATAACAAACTTGCCAAATCTACTCTGGAGAGAAGTGAATAAGACTGAGGCGGGTCTTAAGGGCTATACAAGTCCACATTCAGAGGTTAAGGAAACCTCTTAACAGGAATCCAATTGCTCCTGCAAGAAATCCGTATCCTATCAAGGCAACGAATTTTAGAATTATTTTCCCCCATCTTTTCCACCATAGATTGAGCCTGAACCATTTTTGTTTTAATGGATTAGGGTCTATTATGGCTACTATTACTGTAATATTATCTTTTCCGCCGTTTTCATTTGCTTGGTCTATCAGCCTTTGAGCTATGTATTCAGCTGTACCTCCTTCGTTGATAATTTCTAATATCTTATCGTCGGGGACCATGTTTACAAGCCCATCAGTGCACAAGAGTAGAATATCACCAGAAACTGGAAACCATTTGTAAGTGTCTACTTCTATTTCAGAATGAGTTCCTATACTTCGAGTTATAACATGTTTTCTTGAATGACTCTCTGCTTCCTCTCTTGACATTATTCCAAGCTTTATTTGCTCATCTACCCAAGAGTGGTCCTCTGTGCGTTCAAGAATTTCCCCGTTTCTTATGTGGTATGCTCTGGAATCACCCACATTTGCAACAAAAGCTTTGCCTGGGATTAAAATCATAGCCAGGGCAGTGGTGCCCATAGGCCGGGCACCTTTAACTAAATCTTTGTTCGTTCTATAGATACTTTCATTAGCTTTCTGAAAATATTCTTTAAGAATGTTTGAATAGAATTCTTCAAGAGGGGGTGATTGTTTCTCCGAGCTTTCTTGGGACTTTGAAGGAGGTTCTTCTTGGAGTATGTCTTTTATTATAGATACTGCAAGTTTACTCGCAACATTTCCCGCTATATGTCCTCCCAGACCATCTGCTACTGCGAGTAGAGCTCCTTCTTCAAATAGTTTAATGTTGGTATCCTTTGGTGTATATATCCCAAAATAATCTTCATTTTTATCTTTTTTCTTACCCTTGTCTGATATACCAGCCACATCTAATCTCATATGTAAAGCACCTTAATGAGGGTTTCTCTCTGGTTTTTAGATAGTATAATAATATATTAGCATCTTGAGATTTAACCCTGAAAAATCTAAATAAAACAAGTTCAAAAATCGTTTAATAATGTGAGATGAGAAAAAAATTGAATAGTTCTACATTTGGATATATGAAGTAATGGATAGAATCTGAATATATTAAATATAAAGGATAATGCCATGTTACTCAGATATGTAATTTGCATAGCCTCAATGGTAATAGTTTTGGGGAATCTGAATGTTAGTGGGGACAGCGACTTCCCTCTTCATGGCAGAATAAGTTATGACTCAGGCACTCTTATTAAGGGCTTACAAGATGATGACTGGAGTAGAGCTTCATTGAATACGCTTGTACTGGAGGGTGATACGATCTGGGCAGATAAGGGTAGTAATACCGAGATTGAATTACCTAATGGCACTTTCTTGCGAATGGCAGATGCGTCCAAGGCAAAAATCCTCCAACTGTCCCCCGATATTGTTGTTCAAGGAATTGTTGGCTCTTTCTATATTGAGAGAGTAGTGCGTAGTTCGGGTAGAGTAGAATTTGTTACCCCTGCTTGCAGGATTTCGTTTGACCCGGAGACATTCACAAGGATAGATATAGGCGAAGGTGGAGCAACACAGGTTACTACTCGGTGGGGGCGTGCTTATATAACTACTGAAAGAGGCGGGAATGAGGTCGTAGCAGGAGGCAAGCGTTGTTGGGTTGATGTAGGCTATCTTCCTTCGGAGACAGTTTCTTTTGCTATAGACCAGATGGATGCATTTGATAGATGGAGCAAGTCTCGCTCTGAACTAATTGCTGAGCCGGTTAGGACCCCACCTAAGCACCTCGAAGTTCGCTCTACCACGATTGGATATGTGGACTTATCTCATTACGGTGAGTGGGTGCTCATTGAAGAAAGATATTATTGGAGGCCCACGGTAGTGATTGACTATGTTCCCTATAGATTGGGCTACTGGACCTATGTACCTGCTATTGGTTCTGTATGGATTGAGACATATCCATTTGGATATATTACTACTCACTATGGGAGATGGGTGTATTATGAAACCTATGGATGGGTTTGGGGGTTTGACCCGGTTTGGAGTCCTGCTTGGGTTGCTACGGTAAGGTGTGGAGATTATTTTATCTGGACACCTGTCGATTTCTATTGTAGACCTGTAAGAGTTAGTGCAAGTGTCTGCTTTGCGATAGGTGGACTGAATTTCTATATAGGAGCATGTTCTTATGTTCCAGTAAGTTATGTTTATACATGTCCTTGGTATGTAGCACCCCTGCCTGTTACTGTGGTTAACTATGTGGTAAATAATCCAGTCAACATCTATGTTTGGAATATAGACTGTAGACCTCGGCCTGTGATTAATGTACCGTATAGCACATCTATGCCATTGGTGAGAGATTATAATCCACCTCGAGCAATCCGAGGTGTACCCTACTATGATTATGCAAGAGCTCGAGGTGGAGTATTGGCATCATCGCGGGTTAATGAACTTGAGTCTAATTATACGGTCCGAACTTCTACAGGAGGTTTTAGGTCTTCCAGGGATATAACTCCTCGGCTTTCACGGACGCCAATGGGCGAAGATGTATTGAGTCGTTTCCGCTCTGTAAGAGTTACAAATACTTCTCCTAAGCCTGAAATCGTCAGGTTTGAGAGATTTCAAGGAGGTGTGGATAGAGACATTGAAAGAGGTAGGGAAGGGGGAACCACAAGAAGTGGCACCGGTATGGAGAGATTTTCAGTAGATACTGCATATACGAGAGCAATTGAAAGGTCTGGGAATAATATTAGAAGAGGTAGTATACCCGACTCTATAAATCCCTTAGAAAGACGCAATGAGATAAGGACAGACACGATAAATACTTTACGCAGAGAAAGTGTTTCCGGTAATGTTGAAGGGAGAACTACTAATCGTTCCACAAATTCAATTAGGGATGGAATTGGTGAAAGTTTGGTGCGACGCAGTGAAGTTAGAACTACACACCCACTATCTGAAACTTCAAGAATAGATATGAGGGGTTCAGGATCCATAAGGGATTCTATCAGAACAAGTGGAAATGAGCCTGTACCAGTAAGAACTCCAATTAGAGAAAGAGGAATCCCTTCCCTTAATATGTCCCGTATTGATATGGATGGTGAGCAGAAACCAAGAGACTCTGGCTCGACAGATAGGGGTCCCTATGATATAAGAAGACCCGGAGGAGATGGAGGTTCACCCGGAGGCGGACCATCAATAAGAACCACACCTTCTCCCAGACCTAATACTCCTCCGCAAGGGACTACACCTCCGCCTTATCCGGGTGATAGAGGTAGAACTACACCCCGGAGTGAGTTATTCGATAATTCTCCTTCACTCAGAGGAGGGATTGCACCATTGAATACTGCGAGGGAGAACCATTCGATTAGAACAATTCCTTCCTATCCATCAAACAGGGTGGAACCTATTCCTAATATTCCAAGTAGAGGGCATATTGGAGGGTTCACACCATTCGATAGCCCTTCTTCCTCTATTCCTCCAGCCTCTCCAGTCGGGAGAGGAAGTATAAGTAAGCCAGATTTCCCCTCTCCTCGCTCGTTGGGAAGGGTTGAAACGGAACCTCCACGGTTCACTTCACCTCGGATTGAGACTCCTTCTTTTGCTACGCCTTCAGCTCCTGTGGGTAGGCCTTCAATTCCTTCAGGCTCTTCTTTTTCAAGAGGCAACTCTATGTCCTCTGGTATCAGGGGAAGAATGAGATAGAGTCGGTATACATTAGAATTTAGGAGGATAATAAAATGAAAATATATTTGAAAAGAATGGGTTTTGTTTCTATTGTATTCGGGACATTGGTACTGTTGTGTGGATGTCCTATCGATGTTAATTTAGACCAGTTAGAATATGAACGGGGTTTTAATGACGGATTTATGATGGATGATTACTATTGGGCTGGTTTTTTCGATAGTCTTGATACTGTAGGATACACACCCATATATTACCAGGGGGACAAAATCCCGTATGTTGAGAGTCCTCCATACGAGGCGGGATATTACGATGGTCTTTGGTTTGCATACAATGATGGCTACTTTGTGGAGTATGACTATGCTTTTACGATTGGTTTCAGTGAGGGTTACGACTGTGCATACCAACCAAGTTGGAGCTCGTTTCTCTCGACAGACCAACATATTGAATACCTTAACGGGGGTTTTTCTGACGGTTATAATGATGGTTTTTCTGAAGGTAGAGTATTTGGGGCTTATGATTATATTAATGGGATTCCATATGATTGGCTCGGGGCAATGATGGATTATCGTGCAGGTTTAGACCTTCAGGTAGATGGAGTTGGAACGGGTACTTATGGCCCTGTTGTTTTATATGAGTGGGGCACAGATCCAAAAACGCTATACAAGTCAGAAGTTAGGGTTAAAAGAGGAGTAAGGTCTATTAAAAATAGACCTTTAATGGTTAGATCTGGTGTTAATCAAAAGTCTTCTTATAGCTTTGAGCCTCCGCCTGTTAGTTATCGAGAACTTACTCCTGAGGCGAAGCAGAATTATCTGGTGCGTCCTACTACTTCGCCTCGCTATCCGTCTAAACCTTTGACTCTGAATACAACATGGTTGGACAGGATTTATCAATACAGGTCTACAATGGAGGATGTTGAGTAGTAATTGTTATTTTCTAAAAAGTTTTTTAGACTTTTACTTAGCAGGTATTATATTTAGCTCTCTGAGTTTTGAGGAGGTATAATGTGGATGGGTGATGTTATAGGAAAATTGGTTCCCGAAAGGCTCGGAAATACTACTTCAATGAAAACCGCTTTGTAGTTCTCTTTGGGTAGATTTAGATTGGCTTCGTAAGTTCCCTCTGCTATCTCAGTCATTAGAATCATTTGCCAACTCGATTGGTCGTGGATAAGTTCGTTTTTGCTCCCTTTAATACAGAACCAGGCACGTGCTTCAACGACTTCTTCTGAGATTTTAGCGGAACACTTTCCTTCAGGAGTTATATTCCATAAAATAGAGGGTAATTCTTTTCTGTTAATTACACGATGGTAAAATACATGCAATGTGTCTCTAAAATCATATATTTTTGGAGCTACTGGTGTTTTAGAAGATAAGACATTTAGGTTTTGAGATAGGAAAACTGGCTCTCGTGATAGGGATAAGTGGGGGAACAAAGTCCAATGTATAGGGTCCGGTATTTCCGATGCTACCTCCTCAGCAAGGAATGAAAAATTGGAATGTGAGGGACCATTATATGATACTATCAGTTTCGGAATTTTTAGAAATTGCCTATAGTTATAGGGGTCAATTATATTTAGTAGTCGCTCACCTTCTTGTGTTTCGAAGTGTTGTAACAATCCCTTGTTATCCACTTCTTCAAATAGTGAGGGTAGTGAGATTTCATTGATTAAATAGTTTTTGATTAAGACTTCAATGTTGTAAACAAAGTTGTTTATACCAGCGATTCCGATGACTCTTTCATCTACTGCAGGGACAAGCCAACATGCGAAAAACGGAGCCTCTGCACAGAGTACAAATTCTTTCACTGGTATTTCTGATTTTAGGTCTTTCAATATAAACTCTTGAATTGCGTTTATTGCGCTTACCACAGATTTTACCATTGGTAAGAGCACTATCCATGATGGGTCATTTGTGTCATAGTATTGCCTAAGTGACCAAATGAAGAAATCAATATCTTTCAATTCTACTTTGTTTGAGGGAGTTTCATAATAGCCTGTGGGGTCTATAGGGAAGCCTTCTAATATAGCAACTATAGAGTTCGTAGAGGCGGATATTGACACTAATGAAAGTGGAATTTCACTCATAGGTTTCTCTGGGGAAGACAGTCCACTTGTGAGGGTAAGTAGTGCGGAGTCTTTAGTCCTACGATTGGGTACTAACAAAGTAAGCCAGTGTCTCCAAACAGGTGGAAATGTTTTTTCCGGATGCCATGATTGGGAAGTAAGCTCAAGAAAATAGGCTGTGTAACCAGTTCCTTTTGATTTGGAATAGAGACG
>JAOAHN010000021.1 GCA_026415215.1 Candidatus Hydrogenedentota bacterium | reverse complement strand
CCATGCACATCTTTACAAACCTCATCCATCAACGGCTCCATATACTCCTTACAAACCTGTTGCACCTTACTCTCAAATCCCGATGGACTCGGTGTTTCTAATAGCCTATACAGAAATTCTCTCGACTTCCCGGATAACATATATTTACTCCTTTTATACAAAAGTTTTTATCTGCAAAAAATAAATAGCCTCTAATTTTAAACCAAACCATAATTATTACAAAAACCTTATATTACCTTTCTCTTAATTTCTTACAAACACTACACAACCTCAAGGAAATCTCTGCTGGGAAGATTGGGAAAGGGATTGTGAGGTTCTGTTTGATACCAGTAAGCAACGCTCGCTATATCATCTTGGCGAGCATAATACCTCCCTCCGGAGCGCCAACCCAAAGATTGAACAGTTACCCTCAAATCTCTCGAAAAATAAACCGGGTCAACTATGTGCCACCTATATAAGCCAAACCTCTGTTGAGATTTGTATAAACCATCTGGCTGGATAACCTGATGCATACCGGAGTATGGCGTATAAAACACCTGATATTTCCCATCCACTTCAAAACCGTAAGAGCCACAGAAGTAATCTTCAGTCCCAGTCCCACAAATAGTAGGCCATTCGTCCCCATCTATGTAAAATTTCACTTCACCTTCTCCCCACCAACCGTTACTGTTTACCTGCCAAGCCAGATAAGTCCCCACATATTGCCCCTTCCCCTTCACTCCATCAAGTATAGTGAACACCTCTTTATAAGGGAGAGGATTTGCTCTCCTCCATTGCGAGTGGAAATAAGCCACTTCTTCCGAAATTTCTCTTAAACTAAAATCTATTTGATAATACAGCACCACCTCTTCAAAACCAATATTTTCAAGTGTAATCTTAAACGACTTCTTGAAAGGCATTTGCCAGTAGGAATTAAATGCTCTTCCCGGATTAACACATATAGCGAGCGAACTCAGCGGAGAATATTCACACCAGCCCATACAGAAGAAGTCTCCCAATGGCACTTCTACACTCGGCAACAATTCATCATCCCAATAGATTCTGAGAATTTGAAATCTCCAGTGCCCCGTGGGGGTCAGCCATATATGATTTATCACTCCTTGCCCCTTCACATCCGCAATAATTGCTGTCTCGCCCGCGGGAATCCTAATATACGGCGATACCTTCCAGCCCTGACCTAAATCTCTACTCGCAAATGAAGCTACTCCTTCTTTAGCCATACCTCCCTTATTCTTCTCTCCTGTAGGATTCTCAGGAGTAATAGAGCGACTCTCCGCTCTAAAAACAAGATACAAACTATCCAAAAGCGAAATATGCGACATATTTAAACCCCTTTTAACATATTTAGTATTTCACTAACAACAATAAATTTCTCGTATTATACTTAAAATCAGCATAACCACTAAAGTTTTTTTAATTTTTGCCGATATAAATAGTGAAGGATAAAAAGGATAGATTCTCAAGGATGAGGGTTATGAATGTGGGTACAGGAAATATTAACATTGGGGGAATTACAGAAGTCACCAAAGTTAAAGAAGCAGAATCCAACCCTAAAAGGAAAAACATTGACCCTCCCCAAAAAACTCAGCCAGGGGAAATTCCCATTGGCTTAAGTGTGCCAGGGCTTATCCCTACAGGTAGCATCTTTATCCCCAAAGAATTAGTTCTCCCAGAGCAAAAACCACCAACAGAGATAGATGTGGTGAAACCTATAGCAGACCTAACAATAATCCCAAATAAATTAGAAAGTCCTACTAAGGCAGATGAACCCTCTGCACCATCTGCATCTACAACGCCCACTCAGGTATCTCCAAATCTTTCTCCCCAACATTTAGATTTATTAGTATGACCCATACCTCACAAACTTGCAACGAATGGGGAAATTACCCACACTCATAAAGCTTTTATATAACTACCAATTTTATTTCCACCTATGACTCGTATTAACAGGATAGTTAGAATTGCCCTTGACAAAATTGTAGAGTTGTGCTATCATTTATTCTATATATAGTGTTTTACTTACTTTATATATCGTTAAGTATAATTCAATGTAAGGGTCTTCATATATGGATATTAATTCTTGTACTACTGTAGAAGCGGGACAAGCCTTCAAAAGCGTAAGATTCGACCATAATCTCTTTAAGGAAATCCTACAAAAATTCGCACTATTCCCTTTAGAACCTGACTTCATAGAATATGCAAAATTAAACCTCCAACAGTTTAACATGTATCATATCCGCCTCCTTCACAAAAACTTCCATCAAAGCGAAGAAATAAAAAAGCATGTATGGATAGTATCTGAACAAAACCAAAGGGACATGAGAAAAGAAGCCTCTGTAGAGTGGGTTGTTAAATATAGAGAATGCTTTAACTCCTATTACAATGTTCATTACTGGAATTATTTTGTCGAGGCAGACCTTTCTGATGTAGCACACCTAATAGAGAAAATTTAAAAGTAACCTCCGCCCACAAAATTATTTATCATAACCCAATCTTAATGATAAAATATAAAGTAAGATATTACATACTTAATTTCTAAGGAGACTAAAATGAGTTCAGTAAGGCGGGGTAAAATACTTCTCCTCAGTGTGATTCTCTGCCTATACTTAACACCACCTTCCTCAAACCTATTCGCAGAGAAAATCCTCAGTAAAGTTCAAGAAATATTAGAAGGTGATATATTCACCATTAAAGTGGAAAATTCCGACCGCATCGAAAAAGTAAGGATATATGGCATTGACACACCGGATGAAGGTCAAAACTTTTATAAAGAATCTAAGCAATATCTCACCGACATCCTCCTGAACAAAGACATCCAGCTGGATATATTAGCTCAGGACAACCAAGGATACAAGGTCGCAAAAGTAACCCTCTCCGAAAAAGGTGACTCCATAAGCGAAATAATGATTAAAGAGGGTTACGCCTGGTGGGATGAGGAAAACGCAAAAGATGCAATCGAATTAAAAAAACTTTGCGCCGAAGCCATCCGCCAAAAGAAAGGACTCTGGAATGACCCCGCACCACTTGCTCCTTGGGACTATAGAAAAAGCAAAGGCCTACCTGATGTTAGATACGCAGTAACTACTACCGCTACCGAAGAAAAATCTACTGACGAGAAAAAAGAGGAACCTAAAGTTTTGAAAGCGAAAGGAGACGAGGTTTACAAAGGAACATTCTCATCTTCAGGTGCCCCTTATATAGATGTCTCCAAAATCCAATTCGATACGAAGAACATCGACCCCAACCAGCTCCTAATGAATCACATGCCTACCGTCGCTAAAGACCCTGCTGGCAATCCGATAGGACTCGCCGTCCCCAACATAAGCCAAATACCCTACGCTACCATGTTAGGCTTTCAAGATGGAGATATAATCACCTCTGTAAATGGCGTACCCATCAGAGATTTCTCACAAGTAATGCCATTATACGAACAATTCAAAGGAGTAAAAGAACTCTCTGTTCAGATTCTAAGAAACGGACAACCTACCACTCTATACTTTCGCTTACCGTAACTAATCTACCTCCAACCGCCACAGATATTCCCCAAGCCTAAACCCAAAAGATAGCAATACCTATCTCCTCGCTACTAATACCTTGAAGTTTACTCTACCCCTCAATCGCGGAATCCTACAAAACAACATATCATTAAAATAACATAAATTTCTGCATAGCTTCGACCTCCGAAATATATTAAGCTTACGATTACAAAATATAATTCACAAGAAATCTATCTATAATACCAACTCCTCCAGCTCTACTACCTTCCTTACTCTCAAAGCCAAATCATAAAAAGCGTAAGAGAGGTATTGAAACAACATAGATTTCTGTAATATCATAAACCATCAGATCAGAACCCGCTACCAAGATAGTATGGCGATATAAAAATGAAAAAAATATCCCAATTATTTCTATGGGAAGAAAACAAAATCATTACAAATAACAACCTTCTATTCCCTTCTCCAGAGACAAACAAGAAAATACCCATTCTTTTCAGAGACACTATTCCAGAGATTCCATCAACAACTTATGGCTCTTTTGGAATTTATAAATATCCGGCAAAATTCATTCCACAAGTTATCGCCTATATCTTAAAGAAATATGCCCAGCCCGGAATGAAAATTTTTGACCCCTTCGCTGGTTATGGCACTGTAGGTGTTGTATCAAGAGTTTATAACTACCCTTATGAACTTTGGGATCTCAACCCCCTCATTACAACTATTCATAATACCGCCATTATGGAAAACCCTAAAGCCAATGTAGTAGACCTCCTGAATGAAATAAAAAAATCGAAAAAAGAATTTTTACCTAATTGGTCTAATCTAAAATACTGGTTTCCAGAAGAGTTCCTTGAGATATTAGCCAAATCATGGGGTTTTGTTTATTCTTTAGATGAAAAATTAAGATATTTATTTCTTATCCCCTTATTAAATGTTACAAAGTACTTCTCTTACGCAGATGAAAAAGTGCACAAGTTATATAAATCCAAACACTCGAAAAAAAAGGTTGAAGAACTACTCAAAAAAGACTGGAAGTCCCTCTTTTATTGCTTACTTGAAAAAGAAGTTGGAAAGTTGCAAAGGAAACTTTTCGAAAATGCTCTGTTAAAACCACATAAAGTAAAATATAAAATCAAATCAGGGGTTGATACACTTAAAGAAGAGCTGGATAGCGAAATAAACATCCTAATCACCTCTCCTCCTTACCTCCAAGCTCAAGAATATATCCGCTCCACAAAAATGGAATTATTTTGGCTCGGATATGATGAAAAATATATAAAAGAATTAAGCAAAAAAGAAATCCCTTATCACCCCGTTCCAGAAGTAGAAATTCACTCTCCAACATTCTTCCATCACAGAGAAAAAATACAAGAAAAACACCTACTGTTACTATATGACCGCTATTTTCACGCAATATTAGGCACCTTATCCCGATTAGGCAAAAAAGTCACTAATTACATGTGTATCTTCGTAGGCCCCGCCAAAGTAAGAACCATCTCGATTCCAATCGACGACATTCTCGTTGAACATCTGGAACATCTCGGATGGAAACACGAGATAACTTACATTGATAAGATTGTGGCACGAGTAATGTTTGAATCAAAAATAAATCCTGCATCCGGAGAAAAGGATGATAGGATAAAAACCGAACACTTAGTAGTTCTTAAAAAAGATTAAATATGCTACAGATTAAAAAAGAAGATTTAAGAAATGCCAATAATTTTAAGCAAACCCTATCAAATTTTATCGAAAAACAAAAACAAGATATTCTCCAAAAGTATAATGTATATTTCGAAACCGATGAATTAGGAGATTTGCTACTTTCCGCCTGCAGAGCAAATGACTTCAATGTAGTCACCTCTCCCACATGTAATAAAAATTTCATAAATGAAGAAAATCTCTTATTATGGATTCACAATAAACTTATTCCTAACACAGTTATCCTCAAAATTGATGATATAGATATTATAAAACTCCTAATCTTTTGTATTGAGATTACTTACCAAATGTTCTCCGGCGGGACAAAAGCCACCATATCAGCAAAAGGTTTTCGTGAAAGGAGAAGAACATTTGAAACCATTTTAGTAGACCAATTTACTGGTAAATTAGGCGAGGTCATGTTAAAAAAATTCTTGGAAAAAACTTCTCCAAAAATAAAAATAGACCTGGATTGGAAAATATCTCGTGAGATTGAAAAATATAGAACTGATATCATAAACGCAGAAAAGAAAATTAGTATAAAATCTTCCCCTTCTTTAGTAGGAATATGGGCGGAGGCAGATATAGGTTACGATTACGGAATTATGGTAAAGTGTTCTATCCCTCGACAGCCGATTTTACAGTTCTTTATTGAAGTTTGTGGTTTTACAAAACTTCTAAATTTCGCCGAGGATAAAATCTCCTCTTCACCAGATAATTTATTCTCTGATTACATAAATAAAATAAGAGAAAGAATAAAAAAATATAAATGCGGAGAAATACAAACCGACCTAAAAGCCTTCATATGTGGATACTTTAACACAGAAAAACTTTCCCCTATTGAAAAAGGCGTGAAATTAGATTATTTAGGAGAAGTGAGAGAAAAGAGATATTTAGTCCGTGTTAACGAATTAAAATGGAGTACAGAAGACTGGAAAAATTTCATAGAAGAAGCAAAATTTCATAATCCCCCTATTTCAAAGACTATATAGCCTCTAAGATAGATGATTCAAAACGGGACTAATTCCACCAATGCAATCACAAAACCTTTACTACAAACCTCCGGCAATTCCATATTCTTCTCACCGTATAACCATACCCCATAAAGTTATCCCTTGGGTAACATCTCTACCTACCTACAATTGACTTGCTCGGGCAATCCGTTTCACATCAGTGTATAACCCACCTCACCAACCCCAAACACATCCCCCTACTAAATCCAAAGCCTCCCCCTACTCATTCACCCTTCAACCTCCCGTAATTTCTCTACCCCCAATTATATTCTACATACATCAACCCATGTAAATCCATCAAACCACATAAGAAAAAATAGAGATTCCTCTTAGCCACAAATCTACATATAAATTCTACCCTTATATCAAAATCTGACCCCGAATAATCTCACCCACCCCCGAAATCATAATTATGACTTGAACACAATATATAGGCTAAAAATACACTGATTACACAACCCATATCCACCTTTTTGAAGATACCCCATTAAAACCCCCCAGAAAATACTATCACCACATCAAAACCATAAAAGGGCAGGTTTAGAACCTGCCCCTACGCAATCCCACAAAAAAATTGGGCTTGTCAAAACTTTGGACAATTCAAGTGGAATATATGCATTATTGCAATCCCACAAAAAAATTGGGCTTGTCAAAACACATTGGCATTGCAGGGCATAGGTATGACAATTGCAATCCCACAAAAAAATTGGGCTTGTCAAAACTTCTGCTCTGTTGATTACTTTCTTCATATAATTGCAATCCCACAAAAAAATTGGGCTTGTCAAAACACAACTTATTCACGATGCTCTCAAATACAAATTGCAATCCCACAAAAAAATTGGGCTTGTCAAAAC
>JAOAHN010000042.1 GCA_026415215.1 Candidatus Hydrogenedentota bacterium | reverse complement strand
ATTTATGAAAGGTCTAATCTATTTTCCAAATGAAGTTTACTCGTTTTTCGGGGTATTCCCAGCAGGACATTTCAAAAGTTTGTATTCAATGCTATCGATTAACGCAGTAAAGGATGCGGTTATGATATTTTCTGAAACGCCCACAGTGCACCATTGGCGATTTTCATCACTTGATTCTATTAACACCCTTGTAACTGCTTTAGTCGCTTTTTGAGCATCTAATATTCTGACCTTGTAATCGTCAAGGTGCACTGATCTTAATTGAGGGAAATAAGGTTCCAATGCTTTACGAAGGGCGTTATTCAACGCATCTACCGGCCCATTGCCTTCCGCTACTGTATGGGCTATACTTTTATCTGGGAGTAGAATCTTCACTGTCGCCTCGGATTCGGCGGGACGGTCCATTGCCCATTGGTTCACCCTCGCGTGAAAACTTACTACATGAAATGGAGGCTTATACACACCTATTGTTTTCAACATCAGGAGCTCAAGTGATGCATCTGCCCCCTCAAATTCGTATCCTTCATGTTCCAACTGCTTGATCCTCTGAAGCAACTTCTTTATATGGGGACTGTCCTTTTCGAGGGTAATACCGAGGTCTTGAGCTTTTTGTATCAGATTAGCCCTACCTGAAAGTTCGCTTACAGAAATATGGGTTGTGTTTCCTACTAAAGACGGATCGATGTGCTCGTAGCTAACTTTAGTCTTCCGAACTGCATCTGCATGCATACCTGCTTTATGTGTAAAGGCATCTTTACCTACATACGGATCCCAATCCCGTGGTGTAAGATTGGCGAGCTCCGCAACGAGATGTGAAACATGGGTAAGTTTACTCATCTGTTCAGAAGTAATCAATTCATAGCCCATCTTAATCTGGAGATTGGGAATCAATGTGCATAAATTGGCATTACCTGTGCGTTCTCCGTATCCGTTGATAGTGCCTTGGACATGTCTTGCCCCTCCGATTACAGCGGATATCGAATTTGCCACAGCACAACCAGTATCATTATGGGTATGAATACCTAATAAGATACCTGGAAATTTATCTGCTACTATTCTGGTGATTTTTTCAATCTGATATGGCAAATGTCCGCCATTTGTATCACATAGCACAAGTAAATCTGCTCCACTCTCAACCGCTACCTCAAGGGTTTGAAGAGCGTACTCAGAGTTCAAATCATATCCATCGAAGAAATGTTCCGCATCAAGAAAGACCTTTCTTCCATGCTTCTTGAGGAAGGAAATCGAATCTTCAATTAGTTTTAAGTTGTCGTTAAGTGAAATGCCAAGAACTTCCTCAACATGAAGAGAAGAAGATTTTGCAAAGATTGTGACTATCTCCGTTTCAGCACGGAGTAAAGCATTTAAGTTCGGGTCTTCATCAGCTCTTACCCGGGGATGGCGAGTACTTCCAAAAGCTACAACCTTAGAGTTTTTTAATTTTATCTCTCTCACTTTTACAAAAATCTGCTCCGCTTTGGGATTAGAAGCAGGCTGTCCTGCTTCAATATAGTGCACTCCTAAATCGTCCAATGCTTGAATCACACGGAGCTGGTCGTCAACGGAGAATTTTATACCGGGACCTTGTGCCCCGTCTCTTAGCGTAGTATCGTAAAGCTCAATCTTAACCCCTTGTTTACCTTTATTCATTGTTAAACTCCAATACAAATCCGAACATTTATTCTATTTGAATTTAGCTATAACAAGAAATCTTTGAGTGAGAATTTACAAGTTCTGCGGTTTTCCTATGTAGAAAGGAACATTTGTAAGAAAATTCTTGATTAGAACATGTGTCTCGGGATACATAATTCCAGTTTGTCTTGCAGTGGTCTCACAATATTTATTCACTCCCGATGAATCAATCCCTACTCCACTCATCGCAAATGGAACAAGACCACCTGCATGCGTTTTAGTTTGAATTGCAGTTATATGATCTGGGGTTACTAAGAGCCTCATCTCCCCATGTCTCTTAATAAAATACTCTAAGGCTGGAGCAACTATATACTTATCAAATTCCTCTATCGCTCTAATTTTTAAATCTATTCTCCCTTGATGGGATGCTTCATCTGGAGCCTCCACATGAACAAAAACAAAGTCTACTTCAGACAGCTCACTCAAAGCTGTGTCAATTTTACCCTTGTAATTAGTGTCTAACCAACCTGTTGCTCCAGGAACATCAATAGATTTAAGTCCCGCAAGAATGCCTATACCTTTTACAAGGTCAACCGCGGAAATAACAGAGCCTTTCAAATTAAACAGTTCCTTGTAACTCTTCATTGCAGGGGTCTTTCCCTGCCCCCAGAGCCAAAAAGAATTAGGTTCCGGGTTCCCCTCGATAACCCTCTTTTTACTTAGGGAATGTTCAGGCAATAACTTTTGAGAGTCCCGCATTATGGATATCAAAAGAGTAGATGCCGGACCATTTGGAAGATAATCAGCCCAGGGTTTCCCTGTAATATCATGTGGAGGTGTGCATTCTGTAGATTCAAGCGAGCTCACGAACCCTTCAGTATCGCCACTAACTACTGCGATATGTCTATAACTGACTCCTGGATAAAACTTAACAGGATACTTCTTTTCGAGTTCTTCACCAACTTCACGGACTATTACCCTTGAAATTTCAGTAGGAATATGTCCTGAAGTAAAATCAAACATAACTCCATCTCTCAAACTCACTAAATTACATCGAAAAGCTACCTCATTAGGTCTCAATACAATACCTTGCCGTGCCGCTTCTAACGGTGCTCTTCCAGAAAACGACTCCTTGGGGTTATATCCAAAGAGAGACAAATTACCTATATCACTTCCTGGGGGAATTCCTTCAGGTATCGGAGAGTGAAGCCCTATAAGACCTCTTTTTGATATTTCATCCATCGCAGGAGTTGAGGCAACTTCAAGAGGAGTTTTACCCTCTAACTCCTCCAAAGGGAAGTCAGCCATTCCATCTCCTACAAGAATTAAGTATTTCAAGTCCTTATTCCTTTCTTAACCGGATATATGCTTTTCCCCTTTTTAAAAGCAGTGTTATATTTTACAACCCCACTAAAAACGAATGCAAAAACTCCAAAAATTTCTAAAGAGAAACTTCAAAGCTAAAAAACTATTATCCCCGTTAAACTTACACTTATTAATAGGTTATTTTCCAGTCGCTACCAACTCTTTATATAGACGCTGAAGTTCCCACAATATTTTCCCCTCCCAAGAACAACTTAAAGCCCTTATAACCTCTCCGTAATACCATAATGTGCCATCTTTATTCCCATTAAACCTCCTCCAAATATTCTCCCCCTCTGTGTAATAGCCCATCAAAATACAATAAAGGTTGTGCCACTTGTCACAAGCGACTACCAGTTTCGAATCTTCCGGAAGTCCCTGACATTTCTGAATAAAGTATTCTTTTCTCTCTTTCCACGGCTTCTTGGGAAAAGTAAATGAATCTGAACAATCGCTAACTATCCTTGCAACTCTCAGCCCAAAACTACTCTCTATTTCTACCAAAATTTCCATACCTCCCTGGTCTTCCACAGCATCGTGAAGCAATCCCGCAATAAACTGATCTTCATCCCCACCCTCTTCGAGAACTTTTCCCGCAACCATCAAAAGATGTGAGACATAGGGAATAGAGCTTCCTTTTCGGATTTGGCTCTTGTGTATTTCTTGTGCCAATGAAAATGCCTTTACTACTCTTTCATGCTCGAGGAACATAAAACTTGAGCGTCTCCCTAATGCACACTTCGAAACTGTAATGTGAATTGCTTCAAGTCCTTTATATTAAAGCACACATCCTGTCTTACCTGGCAGATAAGTTACCCTATTAGAGATAAAGAACATATTCACTAAGGGATTTACAAATGAGTAACTATATACATAGTGTATTAGAGTACTACTTTTCCCTATAGTTCTTAATAGTAAAAAGCCTCTGTTATTTATTTTTCCTTATTGCAGTTCCTATTTTTTAAGAACTCAATTAGTAAGTCCGGGTCATCAGTTTGAATTCCATCCACCCCCCACTCTATTACACGCTCCCACTCTTCTTCTCCTGCACCGTCTTCTAACACATCTATGAAAACTAAACAACCCCTTTGATGACACATTTTTACGAATGCTTCACTACACCATTTTAAATCTGTAGAAACTACAGGAGGATTAAATTCGTTTAGTATATACTCAAGATGCTTAAAAGGGCCTGGGTCAGGCATAATAAAACAATCGGAGCACAATTTCTTTACTTTCTGAAGAGTTCCAATACCACCATACCATACAACATTATATTTCATTCCAAAAGATTCCAGTTTGCTTAATACTTTCTCTGGATCAGCACTTTTCATATCTATATACAAGCCAGCTTTACCATTAACCAATTCTAAGATCTCATCTAAGGTAGGTATTCTTTCTTTTTCAAATTCAGGTTTTACTCTACTACCTATGTCCATTTCTTTCAACTCTGCCAAAGTAAAATCTGACACCGAACCTTTAAAGTTTTTTGTATAACTATCCACAGTACTATTGTGAATACTAACAATTTCACCATCTCGAGTTGTCCGCAAATCTACCTCAATAAAATCCACCCCTAATTCAATAGCCTTTTTATAAGCAATTAAGGTATTCTCTGGATAGCCTTTATGGAACCCCCTGTGTGCAATGACATAAATTCCACCATTTTTAGGAGGAGGAAGAACCTGCTTATGTGAAGAAGAAGCTTCTGACCTACTTAAAAACAGACAAATAAGAAAACATATTAATACTGCTACATTCAACACTTTGGGACAACATAATTTTTTTCTTTTCACCATACGAGGCTACCGTGTAGTGCTTTCTACCTTATACTTCTTCAAATGAACTATACCGAGGACTATTACACAAAATACCAAATCAAATAGTGCACTATAAGGGACCATCCCTCTATAATTGCTCACTCCACAACCTAATAGATAATAACTCTTTGCTTTTTTCTTTCCTATACCCAATAGAGGGATCTCAGCTCTTTGATTTTCAGATGCTTCTATAACAAGCTTTGCTTTATATACTTTCTCCTTTATGGGGGCAAACCTAATCTTTAGGATCGATTGCTCGCCCTCTGCAAGAGCAAAAGTAGGGTCCGAAACTATCTGAATTACATTCTTTTCCTCATCGGAATCTCCCTCTCCTTCATCCACTTCTGTTTGCTCCATCTTCACAACTGCAGAACCTCGAAGGAGGCCACTACCCTGATTCATAACCACTACATCTTTAACAATAGATTCTCCTATATACACTACCCCGAAAATATACTCATATCCTGGAGCTGGATACACAACCATAAGACTATTCTCAGCATAAGCACAGAACATTAGTAATAACAACCCAAAAAGAGTGCTTAAAGTTTTAATTCCATTCAACATCCCAATCATCCTTAACAAATTTATTAAAAAAACTTAATGTCTAAATTTTTCCTTTTACTTTAATGTTCATCTTTAATAATAAAATCCTCAAGATTAAAATTTAGTTCAAAAAATATACCCCGCATCTTTTGGCAAAGATGCGGGGTATTCCTCTAAACACATTTGTGGAGATTATCTATTCTCTGCTCTTCTCCTACTTGAGACGATGAGGAGTGCACCCATCATAAGCAATACGAACATCGCATCTCCCGCATAGCTCCCGGAACTACTACTCTCACCGCAAGAGCACCCAAGAATTCTTCTCTTCGGTTTCTTACCTTCACCAAGGAGTGTTACATATCTCTCCTCTGCAGGAGCAATCTCATCAGCCACTACGAACAACACCTTTCCTTCATACTTACCCGGTTTCACAGGTCTAAAGTAGACTTCTATATACTGAGTCTTACCGGAGTTAACTGGGATAGTGGTGTCATCAGTCTCCAACTCGAACACACCACCTGCAGTGTCTTTCACAAGCATGTATACTTTAACATTCACCGTTCCCTTGTTCACCAACAATATTCTTTGCTTGTAAACCTTATTAATCTCAAGCCCACCAAAATCTAACACCGGAGATGGAACTATTACTAAGTTTCTTCCAGGTGTAACTTCTCCTTCTCCCTCAGGCGTTCCTTCTGGTGTTCCTTCCGGCGTTCCCTCTGGCGTTCCTTCCGGCGTTCCTTCACCTTCTACTACTATCTCTTTCACAATCACCGTTCTCGTTGCCTGTCCAACATTCCCTGATGGGTCAGTTGCAGTATATATAAGGACATATGTACCCGGTACTGAAGTGTTAACCGCTCCTTGTATAACTACACTCAACTCACCAGCACAGACATCGGAAGCAGTAGCACCTTGTTCCACATATGCCTCGCCCTGATTAACTTCCACAGTGCTAGGTCCGTTGAGAGTAACCACAGGAGCAGTAGTATCTTTTATCTCAACTGTTCTTGTAATCTCAGAAACATTACCACTTGAATCTTCCGCATTATAAACAAGTATATACTCACCTGTCTCTCCTGTATTAACATCATCCACCACATCCATTGTAGAAGCTTCATATATCAAAGAAGCAGTAACTATTTGCTGGACACCGTCGCAACTATCTTCAGCAGTAGCGCCTGGATCTGTAAATGTGCCACCGCATTCAATTATTAAAGGATTTGCTCCGATCAAAGCCATAGCAGGTGAAGTAGTGTCTACTATCCGTACTCTCATGTCCTTCTCAGCTTTATTGCCAGAGCTATCCTCTGCTACATACCTGACTATATACTCTTCACCCACTATACTCGAATCTATACTATCCACCTCGTACATATCACTTGCTCTATAAATTGCAGACAGTGTAAGAGCTTGTGTTGAATCATCGCACAAATCAACCGCTGTAGCACCCGGATCTTCGAAATCTGCACCACACTCAAGTAATACCTCATCCTCAGCAAGGGTAATCTCGGGCGGTGTAGTATCCGCTATGACAATTGGCATATATTTCACAGTAGCGGAGTTTCCTTGTCCGTCAGTGTATTCATACTTCGCACGATATTGAGTGCCGATAGCACAAGTGTCTATCTCTGCCACAGGATCCCACCTACCACCATAGACTTGGTCAATCACATACATTTCGTAAGCTGAGGCTAACAAATTTACAACACCATCACATTGGTCATTCGCTACAGCACCTGGATCATTGAATACACCACAGCACTCTATCTCTAATTGGGGCTGATTCAATGTTATCGTAGGTGGCAATGTGTCCACTACATTTACAGTTCTTATTGCCTGAGCGGAATTACCGCGAGAGTCTGTCGCAGTGTAAGTTATTTGATACTGCCCTACTTGATTCGGGTTAACATTCCCCGTACTTTGCACTGTTACACTACCGTCGCATAGGTCAGTTGCAGTAGCACCTGGATCTGTAAATGCACTCCCACATTGTATTGTAATTGGATTAGCACCAGTGATAGTAATGGTTGGCGGGAGTGTATCCTGAACTATGACTGTTCTTTGATTCGTCCCTGTATTTCCAGATGGATCGGTCGCACTATAACTAACGGTATATATTCCAGGCTCGCCCGTATTTACCTGACTCGAATTAACATTTACAGTCAAACTTCCAGCACATAAGTCAGTTGCAGTAGCACCCGGGTCAACATAACTCTGCCCACATTGAATTGTAAGAGGATTAAGACCTAAAAGCGTAATAGTCGGTGGAGTAGTATCTACTACCCTTACTAATCTCTGCACCGGGTCTGCAGAATTCCCCGAATCGTCCGTAGCGGTATAGGTTAACAAATAATCTCCAAGCACATTAGTGTTTACAGACCCACTCACTTGAACTGTTATTGCAGTGTCGCATGTATCTACAGCATCAGCACCTGGATCAACAAAAGTACCCTTACACTCAACAGTTAGCGGATTACCTCCCTTTAGAACTATTACTGGTTTCTGAGTGTCACGCACACGGACTATTCTCTGAGCAGTAGTTGTATGATTAGTACTGTCTGTTACAGAATAATTCACTGTATAATCACCTGGCACCTGGGAATTTACATTGTTGACAACTTGGATTTGAGCAGTAAGGTCTCCATCAGGTATGTCAGATGCCGTAGCTCCTGCATCTACATATGCAGAGCCGCATTCAATAGTAACTTCCGAATCTCCTAACAGAGTTATTACTGGAGGGGTGTCATCAATTATTTCGCTTAATGCCCAATCACTCTTCAATTCCGCACTTGCCCCTACACGATACAATGCACGACCTGAGAACTGCTGAGGACCAGAGGATGTGTCGCTGGCTTTTATTGTATATGTGAAAGTTGCACCCGCACCACTCAGATTAGGAACAAATATGTATCCAAAGTCTAATACGGGACCATCCGGATCATTTGGAGGTATAGCAGGAGGATTAGGCCCACCAAGTCCCTGATATACCCATCCACTTGGTATTGTCTCCTGATATCCTAAAGCAGTGACGGTCCCACCACAAGGATTGTCAGGATTAATCCTTATATTTATCTGCACTAACACATTCTGACCCGGAATATAATAATTACCATTCGGGAAAGTTCTCGTAACTATCAAACACGGAACCGCTCCTTCTAACGAACTTTCAACCTTTGGAGATAGAATCGATCCACCACAAGTCCTATATACAACTGCACTCGCCTTTGTCTCTGAACCTATCACCTTATTACCACCAATTGTCACTGCTCCGCTGTATCCATCGGGAACTCGAACCACATAAGTAAAAGAAACTGGGAATGTTGGAATATCTATATAGGCGAATTCTACGAGATCTGTAGTTCCGACAGAAGGTTCAAGGGCGGGATTCGCAGGACCCGCAAGGAGCCCTTGATAGGTCCAGTTATTTGGCAGTGTATCCTGAAAACCAAGTGCGGTTATTTGTTGCGGTCCACTCTTCTGAATTGTTATGGTTACATATATATCTTGCCCCGGAATATAGAAGTTATTGCTGGAGCCAGTTATCCCCGGCCCGCCTAATGTCCGAGTAAATGTTAAAGATGTGGGCTCTAATTGAATTATATTTGTAACAGGAGCGCTTTCTAATTGGGGACCTGTCGTCCTATACAACACCTTCCCTACTAATTGCACAGGATCGCATATTGACGCAGGACAGTTTAGTGTATAAGTAAAACTTGCAGGAAACGATGGTGGAAATATGTAAGCAAAGCCCAAAGTGCCACCCTGTCCAGAATTAGGAGTTACCGCTGGAGGGTTTGGTCCTGTAGGACTACCAGTATATGTAAACCCAGGGGGGACTACTTCTTCATATCCCAAAGCTGTTATAGTTCCCTCCCCTCCATCATAGTTCATAGTTACTGTTATCTGAATTTGGGTCGTTACCCCATTGACAAAATATCCATTAGGGTCTAACCCAGTAATTTGCTTTGTCAATGTCATTAGTGCATGTGCCCCTGTAGTCGAAACAATACACACCAAAAGAGCAAAAATCAAAAATTTTCCACTCGTCATTACCTTCGTATTCATCTTTCTACCTCCATTGTTGGTTTATTAATATACCTTATTTCCTATTATCTTATCCTTAAAATCTTAGACTCTTCACAAAAAGCACTAAATATATTACACAACTCAAACATTATTGTCAAATTTTTATCTAAAAATTTTTAGCTGATAATATATATGTGCAAATGTATATGTGCTATCCTATATTAAAAATTGGAAACAAATTCATAACATCAACAACATTTCAAAACATCACTAATCTAAGGAGTTTAGAAAATGCAAAATAGAGAAAATCTTTCTCCATCGAGGCGTGAATTCTTAAAAGTCTCTACTACTACAGCAGTTGCATCAACCTTAATTCCTATAAGTTCTAACTCACAAAATGAAACTTCACAACTACCTGCCTTGAAAGGACGAATCAAGCAAAGTGTTTCAAGATGGTGCTATTCTAAGATCCCACTTCCCGAGTTCTGTTCAGCAGTAAAAGCAATGGGATTAGTGGGTATAGACTTATTAGACCCTAACGAATGGCAAGTAGTAAAGGAGCATGGTTTAGTTTGCACTATGGCAAATGGGCCCGGCTCGATAGAAAAAGGGTGGAATGACCCCAAAAACCATAAACAACTTATAGAAAATTCTGAGAAGCGTCTTAGAGAAATAGCTCAAGCAGGCTGGCAGAATATGATTGTTTTCTCAGGTAACCGTGGAAAGATTAATGACAATGAGGGACTTGAAAACTGTGTCAATGGGCTGAAGGAAATTATGCCTCTTGCAGAGGAACTCAAGGTGAATGTAATTATGGAATTACTTAATAGCAAGCGCGACCACAAAAACTACATGTGTGACCATACTGCATGGGGAGTCGAACTCGTAAAACGAGTTGGTTCACCCCGATTAAAATTGTTATACGACATCTATCATATGCAAATAATGGAAGGGGACATAATCCAGACCCTTACTGATAATATTCAATACATAGGGCATATACATACAGGAGGGGTCCCCGGCAGAGGCGACATAGATGAAACACAAGAGCTCAACTACAGAAGAATCTGTGAAGCTTTGGTAGAGTTAGGTTATCAGGGGTATGTAGCACATGAATTTGTTCCTCGCAAACCTGACCCGTTGGAGTCGCTAAAAAGAGCAGTAGAGATTTGTGATGTATAACCAATTGCAATAATGACCATATCTACAAAGAGATTCTCATTTACAAAGATATTAGACATCTTCCTCCTGATTGTAATTTTTCTATTATCTTTTATACACAGTGAGAGACAACTTAGAAATTGGCATGGCCCAGGTGGAAGCATCACCACCGACCTATACATTCCCTCTATTATGTTCGCCTGTGGGAGAGGCTTTGTTAATGCTGAACCCTCAAAGATACCCCAGTTAAGGGAATTTCTTGACTTTAATATTCAAAATTTTCCCAAAGAAAACATTCCTCCTGACTTAACTCCGCTCGAATTAGACCAATATCAACAATATCACAGGTATTTAATCTATACTACAGGTTTATTGTGGCGAGTTACTGGAGTTTCCTGGGAATCATTACGAATTTTCTTAGCTGTCTTATTCTCCGTTACCGCATTAATAACTTATCTTATATCCAGAATATATTTACATCCACCTTTTGCCTTCTTTGTAGCCTTAATGTTTTTAAGTTCTCCAATTACTGTAACTGTTCTCCCTATTCTGCGCGATTTTGCTCGGGCACCGTTCATATTGGGCACTATACTTATCTTATGCTATATGTCTTCAAGGAACCTTCCTAATAGAAAAATGCTCGCCATTTCTGTTCTCCTCGGAGTAATTAACGGAGTAGGAATAGGTTTCCGGAGAGACCAATTATTGTTTCTCATACTCTCTATTTTAATTATGCTACTCTCAATTTCTCGTAAAACTACTATATCGAACTTTTTAAAAAGGTCTGCTTTCCCATTAATAACTTTATTAATTTTTGTAATTTGTTCTTTTCCTATACTCCTCTCATTCTATAAGTACGGCACACTTGGATACCACGATATACTGATGGGATTTGGAGCAGACCATGATGATTTAGCAGGTTTAGCCCACACTAATTATCTGCGTATACCTAAACATAATGATTTGTTTGTATCTGCACTTGCAGATGTTCACTCTTACTATTCATCCACCTTTCAAGAATATGAGTCAACTCTCAAAATCAACCCAGAGAAACAAAAAAGAAAACTTATCTTAGCCTATGCTTACTGGTTTCCTGGGGATATGATTATTAGAGTTTACGCTTCAGTTGCTCGAATACTTGATAAGATAACAACAATAGGTCTGCCTATACATCCATATCGGCTAATAATTCCTATATTAGCTTTAGTCATATTTTTAACCTTAGATCCCCAAAAAGCGTTTCCTTTCATACTTATTGTTGTTTATTCTTGTGGAATCCAGACTTTACAATTTAACTTTCGGCATAACTTCTACCTTTCTTTTCTCCCTTCTTTGTTGCAGATGTTTCTTCTCCAATGGGTATTTGCTCTATTTTATGAGGCGATTAAAAATGGAAAACCATACATAGATATGGTAATCAGAGAATCACCTTATCTTTTTATAAGACTAATTCGAAATTTCTCTTTACTAATTGTGATTGTGCTCCTTCCCCTCCAGATAGCTCGCATATTTCAGATGTCCACCGTAGAGAAACTCTTCAATACTTATATAACCTCTGAATTAGTCGGTTTACCATTTGAGAAGCATACTTTGGGAGAAAAAGGTTCTGAAGTATATGTGCTTAAGAAACCTTTGTATTTTTATTTGGGCGAGAAATTGCATTTAGAGCCCTCTTTTAGGCTGAACTATCTCGCAGTGGATTTCAATTTATTCTCACCAACATTCTGCTTTGATGTCCTTTACATCGGTAATCCAGATTTTTCTTCAACCCTCTCAATAGAGATAAAAGAAGACTCTCCTGACCGATATAGCCCAGTTACTGTTCGTTATTACATTCCTATACTCGAAACTTTCTTTGATGAACGCAACTGGAATAGATTCATCGGGATAAAAATCGAAGATACATCTAAGGGAGCGGTAAAGAATATCTACAAAATTTGTGATGAAGAAAAAATACCCCTCCCACTGTTCTTATATATTGCGGAAAAAGGAGATGCACAAATCCACCAGCAAATAGCAAGATATTCCGAAGACGAAAAGATGATAAATCTTTGCTGGCGTCCCCAAGAAACACCTCCTCACTACACCTTGATAAATGATGCTACTCAAAAGTTCAATAGAGGAGCCCGTTCAGAAGCTATACAACTAATAGAGGAAGCATTTCAAAATGAGCCCTACTATATACAATATTTGATCGCAATCGGAAAACTATTAGAAGGTAGCAATGACTATAGAGATGCCCTTGAGATTTATAAAAAAGTTCTTAAACAAAATCCTTATGAACCCATACTTGGCATATTCATAGATACCTTACTCAAAAAATATAGCTCAGACGAGGCTCAAATAGAAAACCTATGGGCAAGTATTGAAGAAGAAGTTCCAGAATGCCCGATCGCCCAATATTTTCATGCCAAACATGTATCTGACAAAGAAAAGGCGAAACATATTCTTATAGAAGGAATATCCTCTTGTCCTGAGTTAGCGACCGCCTCAACATATCCATCCGAACTATTTTCTACGGGAGAACTGCTTAAATTTTTAATAAATACTCATTCTTTTAGGGAGGATACTTCCGATAAAAAGTGTTCCAAGATTTCCCTAAAACGACAAGTTTCATTCCTACTAAGCTGTGCAACTACATTAGTAGAAAAGGGTAATTTTGAAAAAGCTAATGAGATTTTAAATCTTTTGCTCAATGTTTGCCCTGAGCTTCCGCTCGTATATCCACCGTTAGTTTCTATTCATACAAAGGGACCTTCACCTAATCCATTTCTTGCAACCTATTATGCGAAAACCTTAATAGAATTAGAGCCTTACAAAATAGATAACCTGAACTGCCTCGAAAATATATATGAAAATACTCAATTCATCCCTGTAAATGAGTGGATTTCAATATGGGAAGACTTACATCAAAAGCATTCTAACTCATCATGTATCCTATGTGGATTAGGTAAAGCATATGAAATCAGTGGAGATATAGAAACTGCTGAGAAATACTATACCCAGGCTACAAAGATAATCATAAGAGGAAAGGATTGCATACCCCTCGCATATTTCAGATTGATTAATTTATATATAAGTAAAAATGAAATAGAAAGAGCTCAAAAAGTTCTCAATAAAGCCCTAAAGAAATACCCAGATAACCCCAATTTACTTTTTCTCAAAAGTAGAATTGAACAAGAAATCAATCACAAAGAATGAAAATCTCTACTAAAAGCAAGAGGTAAAAATTCTATAATAACTCTGCTATTTGCACTGCATTATATGCAGCACCCTTAAGCAAATTGTCTGCTACAATCCACAAATCTATTGCACTTGGGTGTGAGATGTCTTCTCTAATTCTGCCGACAAATGTTTCCCACTTGCTATCAGCAATTGTTGCAAGTGGGTATATTTGATTTGCGGGATCATCCATAACAACGACTCCCGGCGCCTTTGAAAGTATTTGGCGGACCTCCTGAGCGGTAAGTTTCTTCTCAGTTTGAATATTAACCGACTCGCTATGAGAATTTAATACAGGCACCCGTACAGTTGTAGCAGTTACCTGAATCGAGGGGTCACCCATTATTTTCTTAGTTTCATTAATCATCTTCATCTCTTCATTAGTATATCCATTCGGCTCAAACGCATTGCTTTGCGGTATTTGTGGAATACAATTAAATAAAATTTGATGAGGAAAAACTTTCACTTCCAATGGTTTCCCTTCCACATAGGCCTTTATCTGGTCTAATAGTTCCTGCACCGCCTTTTGGCCTGCCCCTGATACCGCCTGATATGTAGACACTACTACCCTTTGCACCCTCGCTACATCATGGATAGGCTTTAACACCACAACCATTTGGATAGTAGAACAATTTGGATTCGCTATAATGCCTTTATGTTTTTTAATCTCTTGAGGATTCACTTCAGGCACTACCAGAGGCACTTCCGGGTCCATTCTCCATGCACTCGAATTATCTACAACTACACATCCAGCCTTCGCAGCAACAGGTGCAAACTTCTTACTTGTAGCTCCCCCCGCACTGAATAAGGCAATCTCCACTCCTTTAAATGAACTCTCATCTAAAACTTCTACCGGTATTTCTTCACCTTTGAAACTGAGTTTCCTCCCTTTGGAGCGTTCTGATGCAAGGAATTTTATGTTTTTAACTGGGAAATTTCTTCTTTCAAGAGTTTCTATCATCTTCCTTCCTACTAATCCAGTAGCTCCAACTACTGCAACATTCCTATAACTCATTTACCTTTCTCCTCCTTAAATTAAGATAGCATCTTTTACGAATCTGAAAACCGTTTCCGATTAAAATCAAAGAAGGGAATCAAGCATGGATACTAATACCGCCTTGGGTTGGACCCCCACAAACCGTTTAACTTCCTGCCCATCCTTCATTATGACTATAGTGGGGATACTCATCACTCCAAATCTTTCCGCAAGTTCCATTTCATTATCTACATTAACCTTTCCTACCTTTACTTTCCCTGTGTATTCCTTAGCCAACTCATCAATGGTAGGAGCTATCATCTTACACGGACCACACCACTCAGCCCAAAAATCAATTAAACATAAACCATGTGAAACTTCACTATCAAAGTTCTCTTTAGTAAATTCTATTGCCATTCTACACTACTCCTTATCAAATAAAATTGTTAGCCAAAGATATAAATTACATTGAGAGATAAAATTATATCCTAAAATGTTAAATAATCACAAAATCACCCAGATTTCAATTAACCACATCTTCTCATTTCTTCTCCATTCTTCTATATTTCTATCTAACTAAGAGATTTTCCCTACCAACTCAATTGCAGTGTAGTGATCCTTGTGAAACTTAATACTACAAAGACTATTTCACAGAGAGAATCTTACAATTATTATTTACACATGAAATAAGAAAAATTGTTAAATTTACTTTAAGCATTTTATTGACAAATCCTGTCTTTTATGCTAAAATGAAAACAGTTAGTAAATAAAAATTGTGTTAAAACTAACTGAGAAGGAGACTTAAAATGCAAAAGAAAGGTTTTACTCTAATCGAACTACTCGTTGTCATAGCCATCATTGGAATACTTGCAGCTATCTTACTTCCTGCACTTGCTCGTGCCCGTGAAGCAGCAAGACGCTCATCTTGTCAAAACAATCTCAAACAATGGGGACTCGTATTCAAAATGTATGCTAACGAGTCAAAAGGAGAAAGATTTCCTCCGCTCGAATTAGAAGCGGCACAAAGAGAAGACAATGGCCAATGGAATCTATACATCGCAGCGGGCCCGAAAGTAAAAGCGCTATATCCCGAATATCTTACTGACCCTTCTATTATAATCTGCCCCTCAGATTCTGAAAATACGGTTGAGAACACACTAAAAGGGAGAACTATACCCCAGCTCGGCATAACCCCCGATGATGTGCATTTTGGGTATTATTTAGGGGGTGGCGACGGAGTAAATGTAATTGACGCAAGCTACGCTTATTTTGGATGGGTATTTGATAAGATGGGAGACAGACCGGAAGAATTGATCCCCGCAAATTCGCTTCCTCCTCAAGTTTATGTGCTAATTCAAACCTTAGGTGGTGGATCTTTCGATGCTTCCGTTCCTGTCCCAGCACAGTTGCCACTTGCTATTACCCAAATGGCATTAAATCATCCCGATGGCGTTGCAGCGATAACAGCAGCAAGTAATCATAGCCAGCCCACCCCTGCTCAAGTAGCAGACCTCAATGCTGCGGTGGATGGGGATGTATCGGGCTCTCTCTTAGCAGGATGGGGCAACGCAGGGTCAAATACTGTCTACAGACTTCGCGAAGGAATTGAACGATTTCTAATAACCGACATTAATAACCCAGCTGCAGCTGCACAAGCACAAAGCAGTATCTTCATTATGTTTGACCAACTCGGCACAGCTGGAACAGTGGCCTTATTCAATCATATCCCTGGAGGATGCAATATACTTTACCTTGATGGACATGTTGAGTTTATCCGTTACCCCACTAAGCAACCAGTGAATCAAGGTGTGGCAAATGTAATGAGCCTTTTTGAGTCTAATTAAACTCTCTGTTTTTGAAACCCAAGTTTGGTTAAAAATAATCTTTTCAACTTAAAAAGTGAGATCATATCAAGATGCGAAAAGACGGTTTTACATTAATTGAATTGCTCGTTGTTATAGCCATCATTGGGATACTCGCTGCTATTCTTCTCCCAGCACTTGCTCGTGCCCGTGAAGCAGCAAGACGCTCATCTTGTCAGAACAATCTCAAACAATGGGGACTTGTTTTCAAGATGTATGCAAACGAATCAAAAGGAGAGAGGTTCCCTCCTATTGAGTTAGAAGCGGCGCAAAGAGAGGATAATGGCCAGTGGAATCTATACATCGCAGCAGGACCGAAAGTAAAGGCGATATACCCTGAATATCTTACCGACCCATCCATCGTAATCTGTCCATCGGATGCAGAAAACAATGTAAACAACACACTAAAAGGTAGGAACTTCCCAGCACTTGGAATAACACCTGATGATTTTCATTTCGGCTACTACCTCGGCGCTGGGGATGGGGTTAGTGTAATCGACGCAAGTTATGTGTACTTTGGCTGGGTATTTGATAAATTAGGCGATAGACCAGAAGATTTAAGGCTTGTATCAGAACTTCCTCCCGAAGTAAACCTACTCGTCCAACTCTTAGGTGACATACCTGACATCACAATCCCAATACCAGCCCAGATTCCGCTTACACTTGCCCAAATGGCAATGAATCATCCCCTCGGTGTTGCTGCTATGCAGGCTGCAGGAGCACATAGCCAACCAAGCCCTCAGCAACTCGCTGACCTCAACGCAGGGATAGACGGTGATGTATCCGGCTCCTTACTCGTAGGATTTGGGAACGGAGGATCAAACACAGTTTACAGATTTAGAGAAGGTATAGAAAGATTTCTAATCACTGACATTAATAATCCTGCGTCTGCTGCACAAGCCCAGAGTAGTATTTTCATTATGCTTGACCTGCTCGGCACAGGCGGAACCGCTGTTTATTTTAACCATATTCCAGGTGGATGCAATGTCCTATACTTAGATGGACATGTTGAATTTATTCGTTATCCCACAAAGCAACCCGTTAATCAGGCGGTAGCCAATGTCATGGGATTATTCAACGCAAGTTAATTTTTTTTATAATTTTTATAAAAAGTTGTATTATGAAGAGAGGAGGTGAAATAAAAACCTATCCAAATCAACTCTTCATAAAACAAAAATGAAAGATAAGAGGAGGTAAAAAAATGAGAAAGAGAGGTTTTACATTAATTGAATTACTCGTTGTCATAGCTATCATCGGTATACTTGCTGCGATACTGCTTCCCGCTCTTGCTCGTGCCCGCGAAGCAGCTCGTCGTTCCTCTTGTCAAAACAACCTTAAGCAGTGGGGGCTTGTATTTAAGATGTATTCTAACGAGGCCAAGGGTGAAAGATTCCCACCGATTGAGATTGAGGTTGCTCAAGATCAATATGATGGCCAATGGAAACAGTATATCGCTGCGGGTCCCAAAGTAAAAGCGTTATATCCGGAGTATCTTACCGACCCTGCAATAGTTATTTGCCCATCAGATGCACAAGAGACAGTGAGGTCACTTAAAGGTGTTTCTATGAATCAGGCTAAGGCACAAGCCCTCGGAATCGGTCCGGATGATTTCCACATTGGATATTACTTAGGTGCAGGTGATGGCGTTAATACAATCGATTCAAGTTATGCTTACTTTGGGTGGGTATTCGACAAAATGGGCGACAATCCTATGGACCTTATCCCATTAAACCAACTTTCCGGCATAGCCCAAATTGTTATCCAAGCTCTTGGCCAAAATGTGGATTTATCAGGAAGTGCACCGGTACCTGCTCAGTTCGTTCTCGCACTCGCCCAGATGATTCAAAACCACCCTGTAGGTGTAGGCTGGTTTCTAAATCCCAGTCCACCAACTCCTCAACAAGTAGCAGACCTAAATGCTGCTGTAGACGGCGATATCTCCGGTAATCTGCTGATACTAAATGGCGTAAACTATGGAAATGGTGGCTCGACTACTGTCTATAGGTTCCGTGAAGGAATTGAGAGATTTCTAATCACTGACATTAATAATCCCGCCTCCGCAGCACAAGCTCAAAGTAGCATTTTCATAATGCTTGACCAACTCGGTGCTGGCGGAACTACAGTCTACTTCAACCATATCCCAGGTGGTTGCAATGTGCTATATCTCGATGGACATGTAGAATTCATTCGTTACCCAACCAAACAGCCAGTTAATCAGGGTGTCGCAAATATAATGGCTCTATTCTCAGCATAATTTCGCAATTTACAGCCATACCCTCATTCATCCACCCGCCAGTGAATGATAACCACTGGCGGGTTTCTATCTTTCATAAAAACCTATGTGCCAAATTTCGATGAGTCATAGTCACTTGAATTAAAGGAGAGCTTATATAAGGATAGTTTTCAATCAATAGAAGCGGGAAGTTTCATTCCTGAAGTCTTCCCCTCTCTTCAATACAGTACCAGCTCACTATTTTATCACCACCAGATGATTTAAACAGGCTATAGACTCCCGAAACCCTTTCATCATCTCCATACTCGATTGTGGCCCCCATATCCGAATGATGTTAATTCCCGATATGTCTCCCTCTTTAACTATATGTCTTCAATCCATCTATTAAACTCATCTATCATCCATATTATTAATTCTTGTAAGAATATGTTATGAAAACTTAATAGGTATATTTAGCTATGCTGGCAGTGGAGGTGATGCAAGGGATTTAGGCTTGGAAAATGTAAGAGTGTCGGGTGGTGCTTTTGTAGGTGGGCTGGTAGGCGATAATAACAAAGGCACAGTAGAACAGAGTTATTGGGATGTAGAGACATCGGGGCAGAGTACTTCAGATGGAGGAAAAGGCAGGAGGACTGCAGAGATGAAGCGGAGTGGGATATATGTTGATTGGGATTTTGAGAGTGTGTGGGAAATAGAGGAGGGGGTGAGTTATCCCCGGTTGCGTGCATTTGTAAAGCACCGGGTAAAGTAGGATTAGAAGGAGAGGGAGGTGGTGAAGGGGTGGTAGAAGAAGGTTTTGTAGAAGGTGTGATGGAAGGGGAGGAATTAGCAGAGGGCGTATCAGAGGGGATGCATGAGGGAGGTAGAGAGGGGTTATGGGAAGGGATGCGTGAGGGAAGTAGAGCGGGATTATCAGAGGGGATGCGAGAAGGCACTGGAGAAGGTGCTAAGG
>JAOAHN010000144.1 GCA_026415215.1 Candidatus Hydrogenedentota bacterium | reverse complement strand
AAATTTTTCTATTTTATGCAATTGGCTCGAAGCCTTCTCTATATGCGGGTCTCTTAATGAGTTTATTGGCTTCATCGTCCTTAAATTTTAAGTTTACAGGATCGAACTCCAATGAGCGTTTTAGTCTGTAAGCGATATTACCAATGTGACAGTGGCTACAAGATATGTGAGCCTCAAGTGGAGTTACTGGTAAGTCTTCCTCTTTCCGGGAGCGTATTGCTCTGAAGAATCTGTCCCATTTGTCGAGATTTTCAGGGAGTGGGTCATTTACAGGTATTGGCTTATTTTTGTAGTCAAAAAATCCTTTTCTTCTTACATAGTATCCATCTGTTCCGAATACACTATTTCCACAATCTCCCCCTTCTGCCTCTTGGAATGAACCGAGATTTCTTACTTCGAAAGAAAGTATAGAACCATCTTCATAAGTGAAGGTGGTTACTTGGGTGTTGGGAGTTTCTGCGTCGTCGTCCCATCCGTATCTTCCTCCTGTGCTATATACTTGAACTGGGAGCCCTCGGTTATGAGCCCAGCAGGCGATATCCATCTCGTGCACGCCTTGATTTCCGATCTCTCCGTTTCCATATTCCCAGAACCAGTGCCAGTCGTAGTGCACATACAATCCAGGTTTGTCGGGGAAGTCCTTGTTTTTCAAGAATGGTCTATCCGGAGAAGTACATTGCCATAATGTCCAATTTAGATACTCGGGAGGGTTTCCTGGGGCTCCATGTCCGATTGCATGTCTGTTTCCGTTCTTGTAGACATAACCGCGGGAGTGAACGACTTTCCCAATGAATCCGTTTTTAATGAGTTGCATGTCTCTTATCAAAACTGAGTCTGACCTGCTTTGTGTGCCGTGTTGTACTATTCTTCCATATTTCTTAGCTGCATCGATTATTTGTGTGCCTTCCCAGATGTTATGAGACATGGGTTTTTCTACATATACATCCTTTCCTGCTTTGCAGGCGAACACTGTAATAACTGCATGAGAATGATTAGGGGTTGCAATTGTAACCGCATGCACATTTGGGTCTTTTATCGCTTCACGGAAATCTTCGTAAGCTTTAGGCTCTTTCCCGGTTTTTGATTTTACGAAGCCTACTCCTCTCTTGAGCACGCGCTGGTCTACATCGCAAAGAGCCACTATTTCAGCTTGGTCTGGTTTTTCTAAAATATCCTTAATGTGGCTTGAGCCTTGGCCATTGAAGCCAATCACACATATACCGATTCTATCATTTGCACCGAAGACTTTCCCGGATGCGAGTGTTCCTGCCACAATTACAGCGGTGGATTTTAGAAAACTTCTTCTTGAAATATCTGCCATTTTAGTTCTCCTTATAATTTTTAATTTTTTATTAATCCGTCCTATTATTGAAATTATACCATTACGGAATTGACTATAAAAACACCCTTTATGTGTCACTATCTCGGTTTATAACCAAGAAGTATGGTTTCACCGTTGCCGAGTGATAGTAAGATTGTTTCTCGTTCGAACCACTTTTGTTCAGGTTGGAATAGATTTTCAAGATTAACGAATTGATTAAATTGTATTATCCTGTCTCCAATTCCTTTTGTGTGTATAACCAGAATGTTTGAGCCGATGTAAAAAGTATCTCCAGCTTCCACACTGCCTTCACCTACTAATGTGGGCACTTCTAATATACTCAGGATTTCGCGTAGGATAAGAAAATTAATAGTGGGTTCTGCATATAGAACAGATACCCATTTTTCATTTACTGTCTTTACCGCTATACTGCATTTCCCATCTTTTCTGTATTTTGCAAGTGCATCTGCATCGGGATCATCGATGTATATCAACGGGAAGTGCTCTTCCTCTTCTCCAATATTTTCGCCTTTATTTACCCATCTTCCTTCAAGGTCGAAGTATGAACCTGCAGGTGATGGGGAGGTGTAGAGTTTGCACTGAATTTGGGTGAGATCCTTAATTTTCTTCTCATCTTCCAATATCACATCCCATCCTGGGATGTAGAACCAGAAAACGATAGCCTTATCTGCCTCGAATATATGATGAAGGATATCTATTTCCTTTTGAGTAGGTGAGGCGATTGAAAATATGAAATATATAGTTTTTGGCGGTATACGCTCTTCGATTAAATCTTGGAATATGTAAAATTCCACGGGCAAGCCGACTCTTAAAAGATGGTCTCTTGTTTCCACGAGCATTTTTGTATAGAGTTCACTCCCTCGAGAGGACAATCTATGAGCTACCCTTTCGTCTACGATTAATGCGAGTTGTTCAAATAACATAGATTCTTCTAATAGAGAAAGTGATACTTGTGTTTCTAATTCAGGAGTGTTTACCTTGCCAAGTTGGAGCCGTGGTGCATATCCTTCTTTGTCATTATCTGCCCCGTATGAGTGTTCCTTGGTATGTCTCCTACTTAGGAAGGATATTTTCCCGGAGGACATTTGTTTCTTGAAGACCTCGATAATTTTCTTTATGTTTTCCCACTCTTCGTTCGCAGAGAGCCAGCCTTTACCTTCAGGGTCGTGCCAGATTACACCTGCATTGTGAGCAATTGCCATTCCCGAATTGCGCTTATGGACGGCGAGGACACTTTCTTCTTTAATTCCTTTAATCCTGGATGGAGAGTCAGTTTGCAAGTCGTAGGTTACTCCTGTTCTTGTATCGTCGAGTATGAGAGCTTCTTTGTTGTGAATTATTATTGATTCTATTAGTCCGGAGGGTGCACCGGTATCTCCTGCTCCACGAGATATATAAGACACAGGTAGTATTATAGTATCTACTTCGCTGTTGAGGACATTGGTAAACCCAGAGTGTCCAGTATCTGCATCCCCTGACTCAAGGGTAAAACCATAGGGTATCATTACTTTGAGGTTTTTGTTATTGAAAAGATTTTTCAATAAAGAGGCGTAATGTCCTGCAGTATTTCCAAGTTTCTCATTAATGAACTCTCTGTAAAAAATCAGAATACGGTTGTCTTCGAAGATCCCTTTAGACGGACTTTGAATGGCATTCACCAAGAGTTCGTTAAGATTTTCGAAGGTGGCATTATCTGTTCCTAAAGCATTCCATTTTTCCTCCGAAGAGGTGAATTTATTCTCAGACCATTTGGCAAATTCTTTAATGGCAGGCGGTGATAAATCTAATCCGGGTAGAATCCACATGCCATTTTTTAGATACCCGATTACAATACCGCCAATGCGTTCGCTCATCTTTGAATTTTTGATTGATTCGGCAAGTATATAAAATCCCTCTTCAACACTTTTTATCCATTGCCCGCTACAGAAGCTTGCAAAGTTTGATTCTACCCCTCCTGCAATTATTTTTACATCCTTTTTCCCTTCAAACCATTGTTCAGGGGGGTTCAGGTCTACATATAAAAAGAACCTGCCCCAAGGAGCTATTTCGTTTAGGCATTGGAGGACCGTAAAAATTTTTGGGAGGTCATTTGAGCCAAACCATGGGAAATCGACCTTGCAGATAAAGTTTCTTATCCCCGCATCTACCGATAGTTTGAGTTCATGAGAAGCGACCTCTTCACAGGGATTGGCTCCGACAAAAAAGTAAAGTGGAAGGTTCACATTATCTTCATAAAGATCTTTGTTTATTAAGGTAGATTGTGGACTTGTATCACTGCTACCGAGTAAGTTTCTTAAGGAATATCTTCCTGCTAATGAACCAAGCCACCAAGATATGGCGATTACTATGAGTATTATTAGGACTAAAAAAATATTTACTACCCATATACGGCTTGTTTTCTTTTCTGTTTCTTTTCCGTTAAGATTCATATATTTGGTTCTTATTAGTCCTAAAACTTATATGGTTTCGACTCTTATCCAGCCTCCAATGTCATAACTTTTTTTCGTAATTTCAGCTTCAAAAAGTCTATTTGCTTCGAACTCTATTTTTGTTCCGGGGAGAAGATTATTAATTCTAATAGTTTCACTGTGTTTGGTGACAACCCTAAAATTATTGCCATCACTTGTTTTTATATTAATATCTACTTCACCAATTTGGGGTTCGAAATTATACACGGTAATATTTAATTTGCTATCTTTTTTATGTTCTAACCACGCAAATTTACTTATTGGGAAAGCTTTAAATTCATTAACTATATCATCCTTATACCATCCGTTGATTGGCAACTTTACCTCCGGACAGAACAAAGGAAAAGTTTTTACTAATCTCCAGAATTCCTTCACATTTTCACCTAATTGTTTGTTTAATCTCCTTGTGTTTATTGCTTCAGGCAAGTATCGCACAGCCTCTGCCCATGATTTTGCATGTGCACTGATCCTCCATAGTTCCCCCTTTCTTACGGAGTTGGCGATAGCCTTAATTTCCCCATACATAAGATAAAAGATTATCTTTGGCAATTTACCTTTTGGAAAATTTCTTTCTATGAGCCAAAATCTGTTGCGGGTGTTAAGATAGTATTTTCTTTTCTCCTTATCTGTGCTTGTTTTCCAAGTAGAGCTGAACTTGTGATATAGCATAGCATCGGGACAAGTTAGGATTTTGTAGCGGTTCATCCAAATTCTGAGGCATAAGTCGAGGTCATCGAGATAGATTTCGAAGTTCTCTGGCAGTAAGCCTGTAATTTTTAGAGCTTCGCTTCTCAGCCACATTCCTGCACCGCATACTCCTATTACTTCCTCTACCTTGTTCCATCTTGGAGTATCTACCCTTCCTATACCCCTATCCCAAGCTGAACCTATTATCGAACATTCTAATCCTATAGAATTTAGTAAGAATGGTTGGTCGTATAATATTATCTTTGGAGCAATTGCTCCAGCTTCAGGATGTTCCTCAGAAAATTCAATTAGCTTTTCGATACATCTTTGCTCTACTTTTGTATCGTTGTTAAGCAGGAAGATATACTTGCTTCCTTTGTCGATGGCTTTCTGCATCCCGCGATTATTACCGCCAGACCATCCGTAATTTTTGTCCAGAGTTAGCACCTTTACCCTTGAGTCATGTGAAAAGGTATCCTTTACGAATTGCACCGACCCATCATTGCTTGCGTTATCTACTACTACGAATTCTACATCTTCTCTGGAGCAACCTTTGGTAAGTGAAGAGAGACACTCTTCCAGATGCTCTTTACCATTCCAGTTAAGTATAAGCACACTTACCAATATTTTCCTATCCATATCTATGGGGGTTATAATTGATTTTGCTATATTATACATTTTTCATTAATTGTTGGTTGCGACATTTAACTGCAAAAGTGAAGTTATGTCTAACATAGTTCTATTTACGATTACGGCGAGATACTCCCACTCTGCTTTCGGCCTTAGATGGCTCAGGGCAAACTTAGGCAAATATCGAGAGCAAACTCAAATTGTGGAGTTTCATTTGAAGCAGTCTCCAAGTATGATAGCAGAAACGCTCATTGCTATGAGACCACAAATTTTAGGAGCAGGTGTGTATATTTGGAATTTGCGTGAGATTACGGAAGTGATTCAGATTGTGAAAAGGGTTCTACCAGAGACAGTTGTTATTATAGGGGGTCCAGAAGTGAGTTTTGATTATGAGGAGCTTGAGATTTTTAAAGAGGCAGATTATCTGGTGAGAGGCGAGGGGGAACTTTCCTTGCCAGTGTTAATAGGTGCTCTTCTTGAAGGGTCTGCTCCCGTCGATAGAGTCTGGTCGAAAAAGGTAGAGAACCTTGATATTCTTGCCCTACCTTATGATGAATACACGGAGAGAGATCTTACAAATAGAATTATTTATGTAGAAAGCTCAAGGGGGTGTCCGTTTCATTGTGAGTTCTGTTTGTCTGCTATTGAACCGGGTGTTCGCTTTTTTAATAGAGAGAAATTTTTGAAAGAAATGGAAAAACTTATCGCTCGTGGGGCAAAAAACTTTACCTTTGTAGACAGGACTTTTAACATAAACGAGACGCACGCTCTTGAGATTCTTGAGTTCTTTCTCAAACGCGTTGATGATTCGTATCGTCTTCATTTTGAAATAGTCCCTGACAGATTGAGTAGGAAAGTATTAGAAAGATTAAAATATTTTCCAAGGGGAGTTTTGCATCTTGAGGTGGGTGTGCAGTCGGTAAGTCCAGAGACACTGAAGTTAATCTCAAGGAATCAGGATATAGCCAGAACGAAAGAGGCGATTGAATATTTACTTTCCGAGACTGGAGCGGAGGTGCATGCAGACCTTGTGGCAGGTATGCCGGGTGAAACATGGGAAAGTTTCCGAGATGGTTTTAACTTTTTAGTACGACTGTCTCCTCAGGAGATTCAGCTTGGGATACTAAAAAAACTGCGTGGTGCCCTTATTTCACGGCATATAGAAGATTATAAACTTTCCTTTGCTCCCTTTCCCCCTTACGAAATATTGCAAACCAACACTATGACATACGAAGAATTACAAAAACTTAAGCGAATGGCAAGATATCTCGAGCTCTTCTACAATCAGGGGAACTTCCCAAATACTATAAAATATCTTTGGCAGGCAAGTGTGACTCCCTTCGATTCCCTTGCGGAGTTTAGTGAGTTTGTATGGTCAAGAACTGGTAAGACCCACGAACTTTCTCTTGTAACTCAAGCAAACTTATTGTTCTCATATCTAATGGGTAGTGGTAAATTTTCTAAGGAAGAGCTCGAACAGTCGATAAGAAAAGACTATGCATCCAAGCCGGGTAGGACAGAAAAACTTTCTCTCTCCGTTCAGTAGTTATAGTACCTAACTTGGTTATAGGTGCTCGAAATAGAAATTGTTCCCTTGAAATAAGATAGAAAATCGTTTTTGGGCGTTTTCTTTCAATATAAGATATTTAACATTGGGCACGAATTTCTCAACATGGATACGACGAATTTGTTAATTTTTTGTTCATCGTCTGGGAACATTCCTACAAATTTCAAGCTTAGTTTGAGCTTATCTTCTTGCCTCACAATGTGTGTTACAGAACCTACTAATTGCATATCTTCCTTTAATGAAGTTCCTACTGGGGGTAGTGTAAAGAAAATGTCAACCGGAGTGTTTATTCCAACTTCGATTGGTTGTGTCTCTACTAATATACCACCTGCACTTATGTTTAATATTTTCCCCTTCAATCTTTGTGGATGAGCCATTGGTTTGAGAATAACAGGCAAGTTTACCGATAACCGCCAATACTTTCGCAAAAATATATTACCTGGGTCTTGAGGATAATCTAACACAATGCCATCTATTGTCATTTCTGGTATCTCTATAACATAGGTATGAAATACTAAACAACCACGCGATGAACATAGTTCGAGGGCTACCCCCGCTCCGACATACATCTTATCAACAATCAACGGTTTTGAAATCCTTATATGATTTTCTGTAACTGAAATTACTGAGATGGGGCACCAATAATCTTCAAATACTAATATTCCTGGCGTGTCTGGTTTTAGTGTCTCTTTCAATGTGTTGAGGATTTCACTCGAAGTATTATTCATATAGATTCTCCATACGCATTATGTGATTAAGTTAGAGTAAATGTAAAAAATTCTATTGCTTCCTTTTGATAACGAATGTTCACAAATAGGGATGTTGAAAACTTTGCTGTTGAGAGATATTTAGTTATCCTATCAGATGAAT
>JAOAHN010000114.1 GCA_026415215.1 Candidatus Hydrogenedentota bacterium | reverse complement strand
GAACGAATCAGGTCCACTTTCCAGAAAAAAGGATTTGATAAGCTATCAATATCTATTGGCGTGATTACCTACACCGAAAAACTTAGTTCCAAATCTTTTATCCAATTCGCAGATAGTTGTATGTATGATGCTAAAAGAGCTGGAGGAAACAGAATAGTAGTATATAAACCTGAACACTATATAAGAAATGAAAAAGATAATTTAGGATTATTGAAATGAATGATCCGGACATTAAAATAGGCATATGCAATGAGATCTTTAAAGAGTGGAATAATTTTGAAAAAACGGTGAAATTTATTAAAGATATAGGATACGACGGCATAGAAATAGCTCCATTTACATTTGCAGACCATGTTACTGATATATCAACCGAAATTAGAAAATGGATAAGAGACACTGCTGAAAAGGTAGGCGTTGAAGTTATTGGGATACATTGGGTATTTGTAGGTCCAAAAAATGTATACCTGACACACCCTGACTCTAACATAAGAAAATACACCGCGGAATATCTGAAGAATCTCGTAAACTTCTGTGCAGATATAGGTGGAAAAGTAATTGTGTTCGGCTCGCCTAAACAAAGAAATATTATGAGAGATGTCACATACAATCAAGCGTTAGAATACGCAAAAGAAGTATTCAGCTATGCACTCCCTGTGTGTGAGAACAGAGATGTTACTATATGCCTTGAGCAATTAACCCACTGGGAAACTAATTTTTGTCATACAGTGGAAGAAGCTGTAGAGTTAATAGAGGCAATTAATCACCCAAATTTCAGACTAATTCTCGACACTAAGGCTATGGCATTTTTACAAGAACCAAGAGATGTAATTATAAGAAAGTATGGGAAGTATCTCAGGCATTATCATGCAAATGATGACAATCTGTTAGGCCCAGGAATGGGTAAAGTAGACTTTGTCCCTATAATCCGTGCTCTTTATGATATAGGATATAAAGGTTATATATCAGTTGAGGTGTTCAAATTCGAGTTGGGACCGGAAAAGATAGCTACGGAGAGCATAAATTATCTAAAGAAAGTATTCGCAATATCAAAAAACACTCAAAATTTGTAAAGCCCTTCAAATCACCTACGATGGAAAACAATGTTAGCCCTATACCAACATTAAAGTCATGGTTTGAAGAGGCAAAATCAAAACTTCCTTACGAGTATGCAATATCCGCTGCACTCGCCACTGCTACAAAGAACGGAGTTCCAGATGTGAGAATGGTGCTTGTAAAAAGCTGGGACGACTCGGGATTTTATTTCTATACTAATTATAGAAGCTCCAAAAGTCAACAAATAGATGAAAATCCTGTAGGTGCATTGTGTTTCTTCTGGTATGAGTTAGGAAAACAGATAAGAATTAGAGGACCAATCGCAAAAACAGATGAAAAAGTATCTGATGATTACTTCAAAACCCGAGATAGACTTTCCCAAATAGGAGCATGGGCTTCTAAACAATCCCAAATCTTGCCGAATAGATTTATACTCCAGAAAAGAATAGCCTATTACATAGGAAAGTTTGGCTTATTTGAAGTCCCCAGACCTAATTTTTGGGGTGGATTCAAATTAATTCCTCTTGAAATAGAATTTTGGCTTAGGAAACCTTACAGACTTCATGAGCGTATTATATTCAAAAGGGAGGAGCTAACCTCAAACTCATGGGATAGACAATTTTTATTCCCATGAATATTTTATTAGGTTAATAAAATGATGGTATACTCTTTAATTAAAAATTTAATTACCGTTAGTTAAGGGACCCAAAATGGTTATAGAAAATATTGACACTTCTACTCTGACTACGGAAGAAAGGCTTATGCGCAGTGCATTAAGGTTATTTTCTGAGAAAGGATATGAGGGAACAAGCATAAGAGAAATAATAGAGGAAGCAGGGGTTACTCGCCCAGTTCTTTATTACTATTTTCAAAATAAAGAAGATTTATTTAGAAAGTTAGTTGAATCAATATTCAAACAACTTACAGATAGGATGAATTACATTAAACAGAACTACTCGGATACAATAGGAAAATTAAAGGCAATAATTCGGGCTACATTTGAAATGGCAGAACAAGAACCCCAAGCCGTAAGACTAATCTTACAGGTGTATTTTGCTCCTATTAAGGCATCCCCACCAATTAGAGGTAGTGAAATAGGTAAACAACGGTTCAAGATAATAGAATCGATAATGAGAGAAGGTTTAGAAAAAGCTGAACTCTCAGGTGGAGATGCTAGAGCCCTAACTCTTGCCTTTCTGGGAATTATGGACATGCATGTAATGGCAAAATCAGACAGGCCGGAACTGCGTCTAACTCCAGAATTAGCGGAAGGCATAGTAGACCTATTCTTCTACGGTGCATGTTATAAACCCAATCCTCCTTTCTCTCTCACAAATCCTTTCAATTATGTATAAACATCACGACTTTTTTAAGGATAAAATATGAAAAGATTCGATGTTTCGTTCCTTTTCTCACGCAAGGTAAATAAGTTTGAATCTAACAGACAGAGAGATCCAAACACTCATATATTAAAAGGTGCAGAACCTTTAGACTTGGGTAATCAAGCGTCTAAAATAGCAATATTACTTATCCACGGATTCGCAGGATGCCCTAACAATTTTGAACGACTCCCTTATAATCTCACAGAGACCCTAAATACTCGTGTAAAAGCACTCTTACTACCTGGACACGGCACCCACCCATTAGACTTCGAAAAAATTTCTACAGACATATTATTGGATGCTGTCATCGAAGAAATTATCAAATTAAAAAAACAACATGAAAAACTAATAGTTCTTGGGCATTCAATGGGTGGAACTTTGGCAACATTGGCGTGTGTAAAAACAGATTTTGATGGGCTAATATTGGCAAGTCCATATTATGGAATCACATTCAATCCCAAACTGATTTTTCCAGCAGAAAAATGGATTAGATTTCTATCTCCTTTCGTAAGATGGGTTTTTACCCCTCCGAGCGAACAACCTATTCTTAAAAAAGAAGTAGCAGAAAATATTATTTCTTACCATTGGATACCAGTAAAAGCAGGTCTCGTAGCAATGGAACTCGCAGAAAGAGCAAAACGAGACTCTATACTCGAAAAAATAGTTATACCTACTCTTATAATACACTCAGAAATAGACTCGATAGCCTGCCCAAAAGCAGTTAAAGAAGTATATGAAAAAATTGGTTCAAAAGATAAAACGTTGGTTTGGCTAAAGAATTCAGATCATGTTATATTCTGGGACTATGATAAAGATATAGTCCAAAAATCCATAGAGGAGTTTATCAAAAAATTTATATAGTTACTTAATGGCCTCCTTCCAGAAATGATGAACTTTATCCCATCTTACTACATTCCAAAAAGCTGTGATATACTCTGCCCGCCTGTTTTGATACTTCAGATAGTATGCATGCTCCCAAACATCTATTCCAAAAATTGGTATATGTCCCTGTAAAATAGGGGAATCTTGATTTGCGGTACTGTATACTCTTAGTCTTCTTTCTTGATCTACCACAAGCCAAGCCCATCCACTTCCAAATCTATTCTTCGCAGTATTTTCAAAAACCTCTTTGAAGCTTTGATACGAACCAAATTCTTTTTCTATTGCTTTTAGCAAATCATCTCTGGGTGCACCGCCACCATTGGGACCCATAATTTGCCAAAATAAAGAATGATTTGCATGTCCACCGCCATGGTTTATTACTACTTGTCTTTTATCCTCTGGAACTTCGTTTATCCGCTTTAAGAGTTCCTCTATTGGAAGATTGCTAAGATTAGACAAGTTTTCTAACGCTTTATTTACTGTATCCACATAAGTACCATGATGTTTCTGGTGGTGTATTTCCATAGTCCTTGTGTCAATATAAGGCTCAAGAGCATCATAAGGATATTGTAACTCTGGTAACTTGTAAGGCATAGCTATTCTCCTTTTGCTTCCAGTTAATATAATTTTGTTAAACTTCTAATCAACTTTAAATTTCGATGTAAATTAACCTAAGAAAAAAAACTTTTATTCCCGATAGGGAACAACAGTTATGAATATACATTTCTCTGATATTCATCAACGCACAATATTGTTAACTGGAAAAGAAGGCCTCGAAAAATTAAAAAATTCCCATGTTGCTATATTTGGTTTAGGAGGAGTAGGAGGATATGCGCTAGAAGCAATTGCAAGAGCGGGGGTCGGTACTATAACTATAGTAGACTACGATTCGGTAGAATCTTCGAATATCAACCGCCAAGTGTTAGCCACGATACACACGCTAAAAAAACTCAAAACTGATCTTGCAGAAGAGAGAATCCTATCAGTAAATCCTGAGGCAAAAATATATAAACATTCAGTGTACATCAGCGAAGAAAATCTTCATCTCCTTACAGAACCTCCTCCCCAATACGCCATTGACGCTATAGATACAGTAAAATCAAAAGTCGTATTATTGGAGCATCTGTATAATAAAGGAATAACAGTGGTATCTTGCATGGGAGCAGGTCTTAGGCTAAACCCTCTCAAAATCAGATGCGAGGATATATCTAAAACTCATACATGCCCGCTTGCTAAAGCAGTGAGATCAGAGCTCAAAAAGAAAGGAATACATAAAGGAATTATATGTATCTTTTCAGAAGAACCCCCAAAACAAAAAGTCTTAAAATCCGATGAGTTTGTGACGAATTTTAATAAAGGAATAGGAAGTATATCATATTTACCTGGAATTATAGGACTCACAGCAGGAGGTATTATTATACAGAAGATACTTAAAGAGTAAGATTTCTTTCCATAGGACGAACAACTTTATTTAAATAACTCTCCTGGAAGCGAGAGTATAAATATCTGAGAAAAATCTTTTCCTGAAGAATCAAAGACTCTTCCACCATAACTATTATATGTAGGCGTTCTCCGATTAAAAGCCAAATACTTGCCATTTCTTGAAATCGCTATTCCATAAGGCTTATTTTTCTTATAGATGGGACTTAATATAAAAGACTTACCAAAATTTTCTCCTTTGTCAACTGATATAGCTACAATAGCACCATCAGATACAGAAAATACGAAACTGCCAGATGGATGCCATCTTACATTATCCTCTACGCCTTTCTCTAAGTTTGTTAATTGAAAGACAGTAACTTTATTCCTATTTTCTTCAACATTTCCTATATCCACCAAAAATATTTGAGTCTTCCCTTTCTTATCTTTCGCTAAAAAAGCAAGTCTTTGCCCATCAGGTGAACCTCTAACAATTCCACTACTCCACCTATCGAACATACGAAAAAGTCTTATATTTTGAGGTGGTGTTGGGTAATTTTCACAATCCCCTGGATATGCTGTTTTGATGTCAACATTTCGAGGTATCTCAGCCAAGAACAAAAAATCATCAAAACCTCTATCTACTTTCACGCATCCTATGAATCCGCGTAATGTACCATTCTTATTAATCCAAGAGTCTCCGTAAGCTCTTACCAAATCTCCCAACTTAGCTCTTTCTATTGGAGTAGGCTTCAATATCACTGAAAAGTAATATTTCGCATTGAAAAGCTGGTTATTAAAAGGCTCAAAAAAAGCTATTGTTCTCCCATAGGAAGTATGAAGAAAGTCATCATAAGTGCATCCTATCCTCAACCCATCCATAGAAAATTCGTGTCTATGCGTTCCCCCGCTATGTGCACCTAATGGTATGCCGGTTTTGCAATCAGTAAATCTATAATCTACCCAACTCAACACTTTGTTACATATCTTCCCATTGAATAATTCAAAATCAACAATTAAACCTCTCCTGTTATTTTTTGCATAAATACCTCCTATATCTATCCCAATTTTCGAGAGATCCTCTATCTCAGGACCATGGATAAATACAACGCTGTATTGAGCAGGATGAAATGACACTGCACCTATTCCGGGTGCAGGTTGTGTCCCCATCCTCAACTTATCTGGAGCATATATGAGGTATTCCTTACCACTACTAACTTCAACAATCTCAATTGTGAAACAATTTTCAATACCACTACCATATGTACCTCGGGTGTCATAACAAATCAACTTGTCATCATAGGAAAAATTGTCGTTATTATCAAGCTCATGATTCTTAGAACTAAAAGTTAACTGCCTAATTTCCGTATGAATACATTGCGCCTGGGAATCAATAACCTCGATGCTTCTGAAAGTGAAAAAAGTATAAAGAAAAGTTAAAAGAATGCTCTTCATATTAGTAACAATTCCATCTCAGTTTATTTCGAAATTATGTAAAATAATATTTAAGGCGGGACTTAAATTTCTAAGTCCCGCCTTCTTCTCTCCTTTACTATCAAAATGATGTCACATCAACTGTTGGAATGTACCATCTTAAGCCTTCTACAAACCACCCAAGCACCAACTAATGCAAGCACAATAATTAGCATTGTGTAAGTAAACAGATTCCCTACCGGGATGTTAGGCGTTACTGTAAGTCTGACTTTATTTGACTCTTTAGATTCTGGTTCATACTGTTGAGTTTGCTCGTTCCAGGTTTGTCCACTATCGGTTACTATAACAAAGTAGTCGCCGGAATCAGTTATCTGAAGATCGGTGAGTTCAAGCATGGGAGAATCAGTTCCAACTGTATGAATTGTTTTTGACCTCAGGTCATCATGTTGCCATAAGTAATGAAGTGGTGGAATACCTCCAGATACCATCACTTCAAAGGTATGGGAATCTCCCACTTTCTTCTCTACTTCGGGATCACCTGCAATTACTGGAGTAGAAAGATGTTCATATACATTTAATTGCATAGGCTGAGTCCATAGCGTTCCACGAGCATCGGTAACACTGCAGTAGTAAACACCTGCATCACCCAAAGTTACATCATAGAGAACAAGATACGCTGTATATGGATCTGCATTACTCTGTATCGGAGCACCGATAGCATTTTCTGGTGCTGTGCCATTCTTATACCATTGATAAGTTCTCGTTCCTTTCCCACCTTGTGTAGTAACTCCCAACCTAACTTGTGCAGTGTTAACATAAACATTACCAGGGTTGGTTAACTCCACAATCTCTAAAGGATCTCCTACTATCAAATAAGCTTGATTCGATATTACAAACCCAGCGATGTTGGTTACCACAACATCATAATACCCTTCGTCCGATGGCTGTGCCCCTAAAATTTGGAGTGTGCTTGTTGATGTTCCAGGCAAAGCGTTCATAGTAGCACCAAATATACGAATATTATCACTCGTTAGATTTGAACCGCCTTTTCTCCATTGGTATGTTACATTGGTTCCACTATAAGCTTTAACAGATAGAGTAATTGCTCCACCTTCATCTACCTGAGCGTTTGTTGGGTGTACTATTATAGTCGGCTTGTCGTTAACCCGTAAGTAAACCACGGCAGAATTGACAAATCCCATTGAATTATCAACACGCACATAGTAGTAGCCTTCATTTTCCTCTTGAGCGCCCGGCCCCACAGGTGGTCCAAATATATTATAAATCGCATATGCTGGTCCAGAGCCCTGTCTTACAATATTATTAGGGCATGGCGACGGGTTATTGCATACTTCGGGCAATGGGGGCATAGTTTCACCGTCTAAATCTGCTGGGAAGAAATACCAGGTATATGTCAACACTCCTGAGCCACCTGCTTGCACAACGAAGTTGACTGCTTGACCTGGATTTACTGTCTTTGAAGTAGGCTGAACCATTATAGCCGGGTCACGTATCTCAAGATAAGCAGGATTTGTAGGAACTCCTAACGGGGAACCACCGTTGAACACACGGCAACGATAATAGGCATTTTCTGTAACATCGAGTATATTAGCAGTAATAGTATATCCTGGAGGATCACCACTTGGAGGGGTACCTATTGGATAGGAACCTGTCATTCCTGGAATATTTGACCATGGTCCTGTTGCACTCGGTGCTTTTTGCCACTGCCACCATATCGGTAAAGCTCCTGTAACCCTACAGCTAAATGATACATTAGCATGAGGAGGTGCGGAGATGCTTGTGGGATGCTCTAATATTTTTATACCATCATATACATTCAACTTAGCCGGTCGTGAAATTGCAGTTCCCGAATCGTTCATTACTTTAACTCTATACCAGCCTTGATTACCTTCTGTTAATGACGAGATAACATATGTCTTTTCTCTTGCTGCTGGACCCGGCAGATCAACAAAGTTACTATCTGGAGGAATTACCTCTGGAGGTAATTCAGGAGGCTCTAATTGCGGGGCATATTGCCATTGATAACCACGACTTACAATTGTGTAGTCAATCGTCGGATCAATACCCGGTGCAGGAGGTGGATCTGTCGGCTTTAGCACCTCTACATTAAACGATACCAACATATTTGGAAACTCATTTACATCCTGCGGATGCTGAGTAATAATGGGGGCTTCTAAAACATTCAAAAAGGCATCTCTTGAAAAAGCATCACCCGCAGCATTTCTTATTCTCACCCTATACCATCCCTGTAATGCTTCTGGAGTGGACAAGATTTCATAATAATCGTTAGTAGCTCCAATGATTTCACGGAATGTTCCATCAGTGTTTCGGAACCATTGATACTGCGGTGTTGTAGAACTTTGAGCTACCACAGAGAAACGCGCATACCCACCTGGCCAAACCGCTACATCAGTAGGTTGTTGGATTATTTGAGCAAGTTGAAGCAAAGTTACTATCGCATTGTATGGAACTGTTGTAGTCCAAATTTGCCCGGGTTGTAACTCTCCTGTTCCATTATTAATCTTCACAGGTGTCGCAGGTGGATTCATCGCAGGGTTATCCACCTTTATGTATAACCCTGAAAAAACCTGATTAGACTCATTAATTACGAAAATTTGGTCGAACTCCTTATACGGGCTCCAGTTATTACCCCCTCCGTAATTCAATCTCTTCATTACGACTCTCGGCGTTCCTGGAGCAGCTCCCTGCGGAATTACCGCTATAGGTGCTAATACATTTACATAGCTCTCATTCCAAAACGGCGACTGTAATGTGCCTTCAACATTAGGTCCCCCTAAAAGCTGAGGGATAAACGGATGCTTATAATAATGCTGGGGGAAACGATTTTCATCTGTATAAGCAGTAGTTCCTTGGATAGCAGGATTTGTAGTAGACCCTCTTACAAGCGTAGAAGTAGATAATGTAGGACTTGGTTGATAAGCATTTAGCATACCATCATTCATATTTGAGATAATAGTCAATTTCCCATTATTATTTGGGTCTGCGTCTCTTGCCCCACCTGCAGTTATGACCATATTGTTAGCCAAGATAATAGAACCGTGTAGTTTTACCATACCAGGTGTTGCATACCCCCCATTTCCCCCTGCACCACCACTTCCTCCTACTCCACCATTTCCGCCCGAACCTCCAAGGTTACCATCTCCACCACGACCACCGTTGCCACCTCTTATTTGGAACAGTATCAAGTCTATAACTTGGCCAGGTTGTCCTGATTGGCCAAAACCTCTACCTGTAGAAGGATACCCTGTTTGAGGACCTCCTGGTTGTCCCAAGGCAGGTGCAGGAGAACCAGGACTACCAGTTGTAGGAGGTGTACAAGAGACATCTACTGTCATTAACGATGGAACTCTAAGTAAACCTCGAGCAGATAGAATAATTGCACCACCTCCGTTCCCACCATTTCCTCCATTCCCACCAGAACCGCCTGTCCCCCCATTGCCACCTCTCCCGCCATCTCCTCCTTTCCCACTGGCGCCACCATTTCCACCATTTGCACGATCAAGTAAATACTCACCAGCCCCACCACCTCCACCACTTCCACCACTGGCACCACCACCTCCACCACCACCTTGGCCACCACCTTGGCCACCTCCACCACCACCTCCTCCGGCACCTCCAGCACCACCAAACAAATCAAGTGTATTTACAGGAACATTAAATGTCCCACTAAATCCATCACCTCCATTTTTACCACTTTCTCCTTGCTGTCCATTTAACCCATTAGTTCCGGGCAATCCAGGATTAGCCGCGGATCCATTACCCCCGTTACTTCCAGTAAAAGCTCCCGTTGAACCTCCTCCCCCTGCCGAACCAACTGCAGTAGAACCTAACCCATACCCCCCTCCTAAACCACCTATCGTTCCACCTTGCCCAAGGCTACCTCCAGCAGGACCACCTTGGCTCCCAAAACCATAAGTTCCAGGTGAACCTGGTGAACCGTTCTGACCCGCTGTGCCTGAAGCACCCGAAGAACCATTAACCCCAGCTACACCATTCTGTCCTGGTTGTCCTTGCTGCCAGAATTGGTTTGCGCCAGGTCCTCCCGGACGAGCTTCACCTCCTGCACCTCCTTGTCCAGCTGTAGATCCCCCTGGTCTACCTGCACCCCCAGAACCTCCTGCACCTCCTATTCCACCCCCTGAACGACCCGGAACTGAACCATTCACATTAAAAGAGGACGCAACTGTCATATCTCTGTGAGCTGCAATAGCAAGAGGACGAGTAC
>JAOAHN010000072.1 GCA_026415215.1 Candidatus Hydrogenedentota bacterium | reverse complement strand
CTCAGTAGGGTTTGATGACTCTCATTGGTACAGTGCGCAGGTGAGTGATAAACCAGGCCTTGGCATAATGGAAGCTCAACCTATACCGCCAATAAGAGTGGGAAAGAGATACTTTTCTAAAGAGGTAAGGCGGTTAGAAAATGGTGCTTATCTAATTGATTTTGGCCAAAATCTTACAGGGCGTATATATTTGAAGGTAAGAAACTGCAAGGGGAAGAAAGTACAGGTAAGATATGGTGAGTTGTTATATCCGGATGGAAAACTTAATCCGATGACCTCAGTTTGTGGTCAGATAAAGGGACATACTATCCCTGGATTAGGAGATAATTTTACTGCTGAACAAAAGGATGTTTTCAGCTTGGTGTCTGACCGAGAAAGAGTGTTGACTACTAATTTTACATATCATGGTTTTAGATACGCAGAGATTAGTGGGATAAACGATTTTAGTAATGTAACTGATATTTTCGCAGAACGACTACATACTGCGGTTCAACCTGTTGGGAGCTTTCAGTGTAGTGAGGATTTATTAAACAGAATTCAAAAGATGTGTGTAGAAACGCTAATAAGTAATTTACATAGTGTACAGACTGATTGTCCTCATAGAGAAAAATTTGGCTACGGAGGGGATATTGTAGCGTCAAGCGAATTTGCTATGTTCAATTTTGATATGTGGGCTTTTTATAGGAAAGTTGTCAAAGATTTTTCGGATGAAGTAAGACCTAATGGTGGGTTTACTGAAACAGCTCCTTTTGTAGGGATTGATGATTTTGGATTTGGTGATGGTAGTGGTCCGTTAGCATGGGGAAGTGTTCATCCTTTATTACTCTGGCAATTGTATCAATATTATGGAGATAGGTTGATTGTAGAGGAGGAATATGAAAAAGCAAAACAGTGGCTTGAATTGCTTGAGAAATCTGCAAAAGATGGCATTCAAACTCAATGTATAGGTGATCATGAGAGTATAGCAGAAAAGCAAGTAGAGGTTTCGGCTACTGCATATTATTATTTGAATGCGAAGATTATTAGTATATTAGCTAATATCCTGAATAAATCTGATGATGGAGAAAAGTACAAAAAACTATCAGAATATATAGCAAGAAAGTTTAAAGAGAAGTATGTAGATGAAAATGGTAAGGTCGGCATAGGCACGCAGGCAAATCAATGTTTATTTTTAGCTTTCGGTATGCCCTCATACGAGGAGAAACTCAAGGCGGAGAAAGTGTTGATTGAGGATGTTATGAGAAGCTCAGGTCGACTTACTACGGGAATATTTGGAACTAAATATCTAATGAGGATGTTATGTGAAGCAGGAACGCCTGAGTTAGCATATGGTATAGTAGCAAGCAGAGAGTTTCCTGGGTGGGGATATATGCTGGAGAAGGGTGCTACCACACTTTGGGAACATTGGGAATTCAGTGATAATGTTTTTTCACATAATCATCCTATGTTTGGCTCTGTAAGCGAGTGGTTCTACAAGGATTTAGGAGGCATATCTCCGGATGAAGGGGCTTATGGATTCGATAGAATAGTTATTAAACCTGAATTTTCACTTCCTCTCACATCTGTAAATTGTAGATATAACTCAGTAAGAGGCGAGATTATCTCTAATTGGACGAAAAAAGAGAATATAGTGAGGTGGCAATTGAAAACACCACCTAACACAAGTGGAAGGGTTGTTTTACATAATATAGAGTATGTTGAACTGGAGAATTTGCCTATAGAAGAACATACGGAAGTAAGAGTTTTAAACAGAGAACCAAGCAAATTGGAATTTTTTATCGAGAATGGTTCATTCGACTTTCAGGTTAGACTTAGAGCTAACTAAATAGACAATAGCAGGACACTACTTATATATGTTTTATTAATGTAGATAAGTAGATTACACAAGCCGGAGATATAATGGCGAGTTGTTTACAAGAGCTTTATTATTGTGGGGGTGTATTCTTAAGCGAGATGTATATTTTATCAAATTTGTAAGCTATGGAAACTTTGGGATATGCATTTGCAAAATCAGTTTGTAAAAATTTATACAAAGAAGTTCCAGCTGGAATTTCAAAACTCCTTATCCGATCCTCCATGGGTAAACTCCTAATTGATTCATCTACTTCAATACCTACTCCTACTTTTTGAGTTAACTCAGCAAGTAGTTTTAGTATTCCGATATTCTGATATGAAAGAGGCTGGTCTGAAAGAGGTTTTCTCATTTTTTGATTGAATTCTTGTGAAAGTTCTTCTCCAGGTATTAAGTCAGTATCTTTAGTCTGATTTTGAATGTCTTTTTGAATTTTTTCTCTTAGGAGGTCAATATTGTCATATTGTATATTCTGAATAAGCCGTCTTGGGAGCAGTAACGGTTCGATTCCTTCTCTTATTTGAACCTCTACTTTGTCAGGAAGTTCCCTGAGGACTTGAACCCCATACATTTTCTTACCTGATTTGAAGGTTATCACATCTCCTTGGAGATTTGTATAACCTTCATCGGATTGAACAGGTTGTTGCTGTTCAGATTGGGAAGGTTGTTCCTTCTCGGTCGAGTCAGCTTGAGGAGTTTGTGAAGCGGTAAAAGGTGAATAAATAATATTAGCCGTAAGACAAATTAATATAATCAGAATATACTTTGAATCTATCATACTAAAGTTCCTCTTAATTTGATTATGTTGATATTCTATATGTAGAGTTTGATTTGTTTCAACCGTCCTTAATAAGGAGAGTTTTATAATGGATATTTTGGTGATAGGCAAAGAAGTTGAAGTCCACGATTTAGTTATAGAATTAGAATTGTTGGATAATAGAGTGGTTCATTTGAATAGCTTAACTGATTTAATTTCTCTTAAAGAAGATGAGATTTTTGATGTGATTATCTTAGAGCGGGAACTATGTTACCAACTTCCAAGGGATGAACTTGAGAAAATTAGATTTCTCAGGGGAAGAGGATATAAAGTGCCAGTTGTGGTGTTTGGTGCGACTATAGCTGAGGAATCCAATTATAGAGAAAAGGGATACTCGACAATAATATCGAAATCTCATGCTACGAAAGAGGTGGAAGAGTTTTTAACGGCTGTATTAAAAGGGGAAGTTTTTCCTTAGAATCGATACCCTGTAGAAAATGATAAGATGTTGGTACTATCATTGTTTTCTTTTAGATTAGCATTTGATATGTGGGAGAGCCTTAACGAGATATCCAAATTATGGTTGAATTGGTATCCTATAGATATTGCGGTATTGAAATTTACATTAGAATTATTATCTTCAAAGTAATTTTCGTGAATACAAAAGACTTCATGAAATTCAATATAAGGTGTTTTCACAAATGATTCTTTTAAGAATGCTCTATAGGCACAACCTATGCCAATTCCGTATACATTATCCAACTCGCTTCCTTGTATATATGTAAATAACGGAATGGTTCTTATTGATATTTCCGAGTGCTTTGATATTTTATTAGAAAAGTCGAGTATGATCGAAGAAAGGTATCCATCTGATTCATCTGGTTTATGTCCAATTCTACTACCAACACTAACTTCGAGTCGAGGTCGGAACTTCCTTTCCGTTGACGATGACTTATCGTTTTCTTCTGAAAATGAGATCCCGTGAACAAGAGTTATTAAAGTTAGTATAAATAAAGTTGAGATTGAAACTTCTTTCATTTTTTTTTTCATCTTTCATAGTATTTAATAGTAGTGTAAATAATTATCCATCAAATCATATACCTTTGTCAAGGCCTAAATCTGGCAAAAATTAACTGAACCACCTTAAAATCCATTGAGATGCTAAATAGGGATTTTCTTGGGGTAGGAAGTGATGAATGTTAGGTAGTTTTACTAAATATCCGGAAGTTTTTAACTGCATCATTTGATACTCTGCAAGTGGAAGGAGTTCGCTTTCTCTTCCGTATATTAACAGAACTGGAAGGTGGAGCTTTTTCAAGTTTTCAAACCAACCAGGCGGATTTGCATGTAGATACTGATAAGATTCTATTTCGGGAGTGCATTTAATCTTTATTCTTCCAAGTCTATCTTTCCAGAAGCCATACTTCTCAAAGATTTGCCAAGCTTCAGTAGACCAGTTTTTGTATGGTTTTTTGTTTTTTAATGTTTTCTGAAGTGAATCTACAGAGTCAAATAAACCTTTTCTTCTCTTTGCAATATTCGCCATGATGTCTTTTTTAAGATCGAAAGTCTGAGGCGCAATTATAGGTTCGATGAGAATAATTCCTTTCCAGTTCAGTAAATGTTTGGTATGGAGGACCGCTTGGGAAAGTAGAGCCCCGCCGAATGAGTGTCCTACACCGTAAATCTCATTTCTTTTAGTATTTTCTTTAATTTCCATTAGAATTAAGATAAGGTCTTTGAGATGGTAATCCCACAAGTAAAGTGAAGATTCTCTTGGTTTTGAAGAGTTACCATGACCTCGTGCATCATAGGCGAAGCAATTAAAATTAGGGATTATTCTCTCGATTACAGGAATCCAAAGTTGTCCCATCCCCCCTGTAAAGTGGCAAAATATTATGGGCTCACCTCTGGCCTCACAGTTGTATATTGCCAATTTTATTTTTTTGGATATGGTAAGGAAACTTTTTTTTAATTTCATGGTCTATTGAGACAGGTGTTTAATTAAAAAGGATTTTATTATGAAGAGTATAGAAATTACAAGAAGAAATTTTTTATTGGGAAGCTTAACATTAGGTTCAGTGTTGATGTTTTCTAAAAGAAGTTCTTCAGCAGTGAAAAAGAATGAATTTATTCCAGTAGGGATGCAGGTATCACAACAATTTAGAGAAGATGTATTTAGACTGAAGTTGAAAAGAAAATCCGACTCAATACGACTTTTACAGTTGACAGATCTACACTTTAATCCATTAAGAAGGGAAAAAAAGGTAGATGAAGATACTAAAAACCTGGTTAGAAAATTAATTGAATTAACTGAACCGGACTTGGTAGCCATTACTGGGGATGTTTGGAATGAAAATCCATTTGGTAAAGGACTTTCATTTTTGGAAAGTTCGGTCGAATTCTTTGGGACATTAGGTGTACCTTGGTTATATACTTGGGGTAATCATGACATGCTGTCGGATTATTCAAAGGGGCATGACATTCTCGCGAGGGGCAATAATTCATTATATAGGGGCGGGTTGAATCGTGGTAATTATGAAGTAGTTATTGAAAATGAGGAGGGGAAGGATTTATGGCGTCTTATCTGTATCAACACGAGCAATTACGGGTTTTTAGAAGAGCAGTTAAGTTGGTTAAGAGGATGGATAGAAAAGAATAAAAGTAATACTACCCCCACATTTATGATTTTCCATATACCGATTTTTCAGTACCATACCATTTGGGAAGAAAAGATAGCATCAGGGGTAAAATTTGAGAAGGTTTGCTATGAAAAAGAAGAAGGATCGGCTTTTGAAACCATAAACAAAGTTCCTGGGTTAAAGGCTTGTATCTGTGGACATGACCATGTGAACGATTACTCAGGGCTCTACAAAGGGATAGACCTGATTTATGGAAGGGCAACAGGTAGAGGCGGATATGGAAGTGATTTAGTGCCCAAGGGTGGAAAACTTTATACCCTCTTCCCTTCTACTGGAGAGTATGATTGGGCATCAATAACTGATGATAATGAGAGATGGCATCCACCAAAGAATATGAGAATTGAAAAGAAAGAAGAACTACCCTGGCTTCATAAATTGAGTGGTTAGATTTATTTGTTGATTTATTATTGTTGTTGTGAGTAGTTACCTTTTTCTCTCTGCATCAGAGTTTACAATATATACCGAGGTAGCATGGTATTCATGTCCTTTAGCACCTTTTTCTGCTTTGAACTTAACTTCTTTCCCTAATAATTCTTTAGGGTCGATTTGAGATAAGTTTCTTATATTAGAGAAATGGAAAAATATATCGTCACTGCCAAGTTGTTCACTTACAATGAAGCCGTATCCTAACTTAACTGAAGAGATTTTCCCAGTATACATTTTAGGGTTGGTCTCGATGTATTCTTCAGATACATCAAAGAATAGTTTTAGAACTTGTTCTTTGTTTTTTGTTATGCCTTCTTCTATAATCTCCCACATTTTAAGTGAGTGTATAGCTGCTGATATTAGTTCTAACGATGTGGATGTTTTCTTCTGTTCACCATCTTCATCTACATATTCGAAGTCCCACCCTATAATTATGACTTTGGTTCCTACTGACTGCACCTTCTTTACTAAAGGGACAAAATCTCCATCTCCGGTTATAAGGATGAGGTAGTTTAAGTTTTTGGTTATGACAGATTCGTAAGCTTCGAGGGCAAACCACACATCTATACCTCTTTCTTTTCTACCTTCAGAACCTTTCTTTACAGGCAAAGTATGAGTAACCACACCTTCGGATAATAGTATGTCTTCGAGAACCCTTTCGGAATATAGTTTATCTTCTATATATGCCTCTTTTGCTGGTAATCTACCCCGGAAAAAATGTGCTGTCACAATGTGGATTAGTTTCTTGTCCATGTTTTCAAGGATGGCAATCTCATTTTTTATAAAGTCGTGAAATCCTTTTATCGAAATCCATTTTCCTATTCTATGTGCATACCTGTAGTATGAACTCACTTTATGGAAAAAGTTTCCATCATAAAATATGCCGACTTTCAAGATACTGCGGGTGCTCATAGATTTCTCCTTATGAGTATTAAAGAATTAAGAGTGGAATTTGTCTAAAGTTTCTAAATATAGATTTTCATAGAGGGGAACTATTTTCTCTGAACTGAAGTTTTCTTTTACATGTTTTATAGCATTCTTGGACAACTTTCTCATGAGGCGTGTGTTTGTGAGTATTTCTATGGCATGTGATGCCATTGATTCTATATCTCCTACTTCACAAAGAATACCAGTTAAATTGTCGATAACAACTTCGGTAATACCACCGCTTTTAGTCCCAATTACAGGGACTCCCATTGCCATAGCTTCTAAAGCCGACATGCTGAAACTCTCATATTCGCTTGGTTGGATGACAAGGTCAGCAATTCTTAAGAGTTCTTCTATATTTGGGTAGTTTCCCAGATATTTTATCTTGTCAAGCACCTTGAGCTGGCGTGCCACACTCACTGACGATGCCTTTTCAGGACCTTCACCTACCATTATTAGAATCGCATCTATCTTTTCGAGAATTTTTGCAAAAACTCTTATTACATCAGTTACTCTTTTAACTGCTCTGAAGTTTGAAGTATGCATAATAACCTTGGCGTCTTTTTTGAGATAAGGCAAAATGGAAGTAGGTATTTTCTTTATATCAGGGCTATTTCGTGAGTATTTCGAAGTATCAATGAAGTTATAGATTCTACAAATAGGTTTTGTGAGTTCAAATTCCTTTATGGTTTGCTCCTTTAACCAATCCGAGACTGCGGTAATAGCGCAACTTTGTTCCATTGTATATCTGGTAATCCTATAGAGAGAGGGGTCTGCACCTACGATAGTAATATCGGTCCCATGAAGAGTGGTGATAAGGCAAAACTTATGTTTAGTAGGTAGGATATTTTTTGCAAGCAGTGCAATCATTGCATGTGGTATAGCGTAATGAGCATGCCAAATTCTTATATTATGTTCTTCGACTACTTCACATATTCGAGATGCGACTGCAAGAAAGTAGGGAGACTCAGCAAGCACGGGATAGTTGATGGGTTCTACTACATGGCAGTAAATCCCCTCCGGGACATTTCGCAACCTGTATGGAAGCTGATGAGTAACAAAGTGGACTTCGTGTCCTCTTTTTGCCAAAGCAATTCCCAGTTCAGTAGCAACAATTCCGCTACCACCCAATGAGGCATGGCAACTTATGCCAATCTTTAGTTTTTGTCTTTTGTTCTTCATAAAAATAATCTTAATTCGCTTATGTTTATGGGTTCAAGTAAGTAAAGGGCTTCCGCATATTCCTTATTTATCTTGCTCCCCCAGTAGGCGCACCTTTCTTTTATGCTTTTCCAAAATCTTTCGGAGGATATGAATGTTTCCGGTGCGTCATAGTCAGGATTGAAAAACTGCGATTTATATGCTTTTAGTGCAGATAATTTATTTTCGAAGTGTTCCGATATATCAATTAGCAGATGAGGGAAGGAGATCTCATAGTAGGGGTAATAGTAAATCAAAGTCGGGCATCGGTACGGAGCTTGTTCTCCTGTGTTAACTTTATGAAGACCTGAAAAGTAGTTCGCTTCTCGAATCAGAAAATGTGCATTATGATGATCAGGGTGTTTGTCATCCTTCATTGGAGCAATTATCAACTGAGGGGTGTATTCCCTTATAACTTTTATAACCTCAATTTTTTGTTCCCAAGAAGAAGAAATTTGGGCGTCTGGGAGTCTTAGATTTTCACGAATATGCACATTTAATATTTTTCCAGCATTGTGAGCTTCTGTTTTCCTTTCGTCTACAGTTCCCCGAGAGCTCATTTCACCCTGAGTTAAATCAATGATACCCACGATTAACCCTTTTTGGGCAAGCTTTGCTATCGTTCCACCTATTCCAAGCTCGACATCATCTGGATGTGCACCAAAGGCTAATATATCGAGTTTTATCATAATTCTATCCCTTGAACACCAAAGCTTTTAATATCGGTTTTGTCTTCAATTACTTTAAGTATTTCTAATCCCAATTCAGAGAAAAATGAAATTGGTGTGAAAAATCTCTCTTGATAATTGTCATTTGGGAATAAGGTGTTTTTAATGCAGGTAATTCTTGTGTTTACTTGGTTATCCTTTTGTTTAGATAGTTTACAGAGTTTTTGAATAAGTTTGGTAATTTCTTCATTTATCCTCTCTACCGAACTCGAATAAAATTTATCTAATTCTGATATATGAAGAAACTTTTCCTTTAAGGTCTGGTAAATTTTAGGAAGGAATTTTTCATTTAGATCTGATAGCACATCACTAACAAGGTCATTAATTTCGACAGATGTATTGAAATAATATTCGAAGTAATTAGTGAGTAAGTTTTTGTTTTGAAGAATATCAGTAGTTTTAATTCCTAAATCTGATAACCACTTATTTATTTTAGGCGGTATAAGGACAATTCTCGGGCGGGGATAAATTACCGGCATTGGGAGCGAGTAGAAATCGAAAATGCCTTTTAGTTGAGCCCAATAAGCGACTTCTGCTGGTCCTGCTATATAGATTATTGGGTTCAAGAGCATTTGTTGATAAATACACCTTGTTATAAGATTGGGTGTGAATCGCTCCGGTTCGTACTTTAGAATGCTGAGCAATTCTGATTTTGTCCATTTTTTTTGGGAACAATCAGAGATAAAAAAACCTTCATCATAAAACACTTTTGTTCTTTTGTTGTTTTCCTCAATAAAGAAAAAGGCGTCGGTTTTTGATTTGTGGACTTGTGGTTTATACTTCAATTCTAAAAGATTTTGAGAAGTTTTCTCTAATATCATATAGAGTTGTTCATGGTTTTCTATTGCTCTAACTATAACTTCAGACAAAAGAGTAAAGTTAGGTTGTATATGGGGTTCAAAGATAGCTACATCATTGAAATTAGAGAAGAAATACTTTAGTAAGATTGTTGACCAATCGGAAAGATTTGAGGAGTAATCAAGTAAATTTTTTATCTCTTTCTTTAATATCTCGGTGAAATCAGAACTTTTTACTCGAAGAAAGGCCTCTTCAATTTGCGAAGCAAGATAAGGCTTGTTCAATGTGATTTTGTGAAGAGCTTTTCCTTTGTCTTCTTCATTTGGAATATATTTAACTGTGAAGATTTTATAATCATAGGTTAAGAAGTTAGCAACGCATGCCTCTTCCCAATCGTTGTCCCAGGAGTGAACCCAAAATATAGGTTGGATGTCTATGTTGAAATCATCCGATAGAAATTTTGCGAGTTTCTTTAGGGCGATGATTTTATAGTAAGTATATAGAGGACCACCAAAGATAGCTGGTTGTTGTCCCGAAACTATAGTAAACTTAGTAAAGGAGTCTGTACTCTTAGAGGAATATAGTGAAAGGAAACTTATATCTTTTAATTTTTTATTGAAGTCTTTAGGTAATACAGAAAAAAAATCTGAAAGAGCTGAGTCTGAATTTATGTAATCCTCATAAATTTTATTTTTATGCATATTTTCTCGCAATTATAATTAATCTTGGGCTTTTATTAGTAAATTCGGAACCGGAGTAATCGCCATAGACATCCTGTACGATTATTCCACATTTTATAAGCATTTCCTCTATTTGAGAAAATTCATATATCTTAACAGTTTCAATATAGGATTTTAGAATATTTCCTTTAATATCTTCTATAGTTACATTTTTATTGATTCTATTATTCTTATCATCTAACCATTTGACTTCTCGAATGATTAAATCATTAACCTTTTTGGTAGATGAATGTTTTTTAGAAAGTTTTACCTTATTAGGATTAAAATAATCCAGCACAAAATACCCTTTACACTTCAAAACGGAAGCTAAATTTTTTAGGTGATTATAGTTTTCCTCGTCAGTATAAAAGTATCCAAAGCTTGTAAATAGGCTAAGGACAATGTCGAAAGAATTTTCGTGAAAAGGAAGTGATCTAACATCTGCGCATATAAATTCGGCCAAGTTTTCGTTTTGTGCTCTTGCTTGAGTTAAGAGTTCTGATGAGAGATCTACCCCCACTACAAAGTTGGAGAGTTTAGAGAGAAATCTAATATGTCTTCCGTAGCCACAACACAGGTCTAATATCTTAGTGGACAGGGATATGGGGATAAGTGATGCTAAAAACTTTACTTGCTTTTGAGCTTCTTTTACATTTCTATGTGAATAAACTACCTTATACCATATAGAGAATGCTTCTTTATACCATTCATTAGGTAAATTATCTGGATATATCTCGGAATTATGGTCTTTATATGACATGGACTTTTATCAGGTTAGTAGGACATGGTGTTGATAGTGGGTATCCTGCTGCTATTACAACTATGTCGCCTCTTTCCACATATTTTTGACTGAGAAGAGTTTTTTCAACTACGGTTAACATTTCCTCTATAGTTTTTATTTCTGGTATTTTAATAGACTGGACTCCCCATAATAAGGAACATTGTTTTGCTATATATTCATTTGGAGTAAGGGCAAAAACTGGTATATGCGGTCTTTGATTTGAAATTGCTTGGGCTGTGTATCCAGAAAAAGTAAAACAAGCGATAGCTTTTATTGGTAAAGTGTTAACCACTTGATTTATGGCTTTTCCAATTGCAAGAGCGGTATTGTCTAATTTTGTTTTAAGATGAGAATTAGAATCAGGAGAAGAAATTTCTTTTTCAGTTTTTGGACAGAAAAAGTTTTTTGAATATGTGATATCACTTTCAACACGCGATATTATTTTGCTCATTATTTCAACTGAGGTAATGGGATTTTTGCCTGTAGCTGTTTCTGCGGAGAGCATAACCGCGTCAGTTCCATCTACTACTGCATTAGCAACATCAGTTATTTCAGCTCTTGTAGGAATAGGGTGCTCAGTCATAGATTCGAGCATTTGTGTAGCAGTTATTACCGGGGTAGAAGTGGCATTACATTTTCTTATTATCATCTTTTGGATAATTGGGACTTCTTCAAGTTCGGTTTCAACGGCGAGGTCGCCTCGGGCAATTAATATTGCATCAGCCACATTTATTATCTTATCAAGGTTTTCCAGTGCTTCAGGTCTTTCTATTTTTGCTATAACTTTTGCTGGAGAATTTTTTTCAGATAATCGTTTCTTAACCATTAACACATCTTCAGGAGAGCGGACAAAAGAAAGTGCAATGAAATCTACACCGAGAGATATTCCAAAATCCAAATCATCCCAATCTTTCTCTGTAAGTGAGGGTAATCTTATGGGAAGTTCTGGCAGATTCATTCCTTTTCTTTCACCCAGGAGACCACCTCTAACTATTTCGCACATTATTTCTTTCGGGCCTATTTTTTCTATTACTTTTAGTTCCAAAGTGCCATCGGATATTAGAATCTTGTGCCCTGGCTTAACATCTTCAGGTAAATATTCATAGTCGGTGGAGATCTTTTGAGAGTTTCCTTCTATTGGCTCAGTGGAAATTATTATTTTGTTGCCTTTAATAAGATTTATCGGTTTGTGCTCTTCTAATAGTCCTGTGCGTATTTTTGGACCTTGTAAATCAATCATTACTCCTATAAATTTTTTAAGTTCTTGGCTTACTAATTTGATATTGTCGTATATTTTTCTATGGTAGTCGTGAGTGCCGTGTGAGAGATTAAGTCTTGCAATGTTCATTCCTGCTTGAACTATAGATTTGATAACGCTAATGTCCTCAGTAGATGGACCCATAGTACAAATGATCTTTGTTCTTCGCATAAAAATTCCCCTTCTTTTATGGACTTATATTTCAAACTAATGGGACAAAATGTTATGGTGTAGTTACTCCCAATCTACAAAGGCCTCATAGATAGCTCTAATAGATTTTTCGAGGTCTGATTCTTCTACACCTACAAGGATATTCATTTCTGAAGAGCCCTGGTCTATTACCCTTACATTTACCCCAGCGTTAGCTAAAGCTGTGAACAATCTTGCAGCAACACCAATGTGGTGATTCATACCTAAACCTACAGTGGCAATCATGGCAAGGCCTCTAATAAGGTACACATCTTGTGTATCGCATCTTTTTTTCAGCGACTCTACAATTAAAGGACCTTTGCTCCCAAGTTCATTATTTCTTATGATGATAGATAGGGTATCAATGCCTGTGGGCATATGTTCCCACCTCACATCATACTCATCAAGCACAGAGAGAACTTTTAACCCAAATCCTCTCTCCTTGTTCATGAAGGTTTTTTCAATATTTATCATGCTGAATCCACCCATACCGGCTATTCCACATACAGGTCCCTTGGGAACCCTATTTTTTACTATGAGTGTTCCCGGAGCAGAAGGATTGTGAGTGTTCTTGATGTGTATGGGAATTCCAAATTCCATTACTGGGAAAATAGATTCGTCATGAAGAACTGTAGCTCCCATATAAGAAAGCTCTCTCAATTCTTGGTATGTGATCTCTTCAATCTTTTTAGGGTTAGGGACTATCTTAGGATCAGCCATGCAAAAGCCATCGACATCAGTCCAATTCTCATATAAAACTGATTTTGTAGCTCTAGCCACGATTGACCCTGTTATATCACTCCCTCCTCTGGGGAAGGTCTTTATGCTACCATCCGGCATACTACCGTAAAATCCCGGCACTACAAATAGACCTGATCCTTGAAGTTTTTCTCCTAAAATGTTGTATGTCTTGGGGTCGAGATTACCGGTCTCATCAAATAGGATGTATTTTCCAGGGTCTATGAATGTGGCGTTGAGATATTTTGCTATAATTTTACCATTTAGATACTCCCCTCGAGATGCCATGAAGTCGGGGGTTTCATATAAGGTAGCACTATTTGCTATTTCGTCTATTTCTGAATCTATATCGAGCTCTATTTTTAATTCAGCTACTATGGATCTAAATCGTTCTCTAATAATCTTCTCAGGTTCGGATGAATCAAGCCCTTCTTTTGCTATACTATGCCATAGGATTAACAAGTCAGTAATTTTTTTATCATTAGGGTGTCTTTTCCCTGGGGCAGAGGGAACTATGTATTTTCTATCTGGAGAAGAATGGACGATATCTGCAACTTTTTTGATGCACTCTCCATCAGCAAGTGAAGTCCCGCCAAATTTACAAGTAATTGCACCCATATTAGTGATTCCTTGGTAATTACTTAGTGTCCTCAGGGAAGAATATCGGTTAAAATTCGTCTAATATCATTCCAACTTACAAGCACTAAGAGCATTAGTATTATAGCAATACCTATTTGTTGAAATCTTTCCTGTAACTTTGGAGATAATGGTTTTCTTCTGATACCCTCTATAGTTAATAGTAGAACAAGACTTCCGTCAAGAACAGGTATTGGTAAGAGATTGACTACTGCAAGATTTACGCTAATTAATGCAATTAAGTTAAGAAGCCAAGTAATACCCATACTTGCTGCTTTAGAAGTGGCATCGAAAATCATTATTGGTCCACCAAGGACTTTGGGACTTACGCTACCTACAATTAGACCTCTGAGGATTAAAATAGTTTGTTTTAGGTCTGCATAGCTTCTTTTAAGTGCCTCTGGAATCCATTGTGAGGGTGGATAGTCTACTTTTATAAGTCTCTCCCCAAGGGTTACTCCTATTGCATTAACTTTTTCTAAGGAGATTTTTGCAACAAGATAGGAAGAAGATTCTAAAAGACCTAATAAAACGGGAGGACGATATACTTCAAGTTCTAAAGTTTCTCCTGGATGATTTATTTCATACGCCCGAAGGTCCTCAATTGAGAATTCTTTACCGTTTATTTTAGTTATTATATCTTTTCTTCTTAATCCTGTTTTAGTTTGTATTTCCTCAGAAATATCTGCAATTTGTAATCCTTTAGAACCTTTACTTAAAGTAACTTCTTTGAGGGAGAGACCCTTTAATCTACCAACCGAAGTTGGTGTTAGTTCTATGTAGATTCTTTCATTATTTCTCATAACTATGAGTTGCATTGGCTTATCTGGTGGAGTTTTTTCGGTCAGTTCAACAAAAGTTACCCTGTCCACTACGGTATTATTTGCACATAGAATAATATCCCCTTTTTGCAAACCCGCTTTTTCCGCTGGCATTCCAGGTAGTACTTCTTCTATTAGAGCAGAATAAAATGGTGTTATACCATATCTCGGGACTTCACTATCACCAATTATCTCCGGTCTCAAGAAGGAAATAAGTTTTTGGGTAGTTCCGTCTGGATTAGTTCTTTCAAGTATTACAGTGTGTTCTTTTTCTGTTCCACCTATTGCTGCACCTAAAAAAATGTCAGAAAACTTTTCTATTTTTCTTCCATTTATAGTTATAATTCGATCCCCTGTTTTCCACCCTGTTAGGTTTTGAGTAGAAGAATATTTATTTTTCTGGGTTACTCCTTCTATGTACTGATACACATAAGCTTTTTGAGCAGGACTATTTTCTTCTATTTTCCCTACCCTTGCTTCTAATTCCATCTCCGGTAGGTAAGTTCCTTTAGAAACAAGAATTGTGTAGATAAATATTGCAAGCACAAAGTTCATTAACGGTCCGCTTATAACTACTATGTACCTTTGCCAAAGGGGTCTATTTCTAAACCACCTTTCAGGAGGAACATGTCCATATTCTCTCTCTCTTTCAGCATCGTCAAGTGGTATGTCCTCTTGGCCGGCCATCTTAACATATCCGCCTATTGGTAAAGCACCTATGCAGTAGTCAGTCTCACCTATTCTTACTCCGAACAATCTCGGAGGCATACCTATGCTAAATTGGTCAATATAGATATTACAGAGTTTTCCAGAAATGAAATGGCCTAATTCGTGGACAAATACTAATAAGCTTAAAACGGCAATAAAAACGATAATGCTGAACAGCATTTGTATATCCCTCTTTTAGTGTGAAATCTTTTCGACTATTTCTAATGATTTTATCCTGGCTAAATTGTCTACTTCGAGTATAGTATCTAAGTCATATTGATAACTTGAGAAATTAAAAGAATTGAGAGTCTTTTCTACTACCTCATATATTTGAGTAAATTTTATTTTTCTTTCACAAAAAGCTTGTACTGCAATTTCGTTAGATGCATTTAGGATAGAGGGAGCAACCCCTCCGATTTTAGCTACCTCTTTTGCTATTTTGATGCATGGGAACTTTTTGAAGTCAGGGATACTAAAAGTGAGGTTTGAGAGTGTGCGTATGTCGAGTTTTTTTAGAGCGACTGGGGCTCTTTCAGGATATGTAAATGAGAACATTATTGGGATTTTCATATCTGTTGGACCAAGTTGGGCAAGAATACTTCCATCTTTGAACTCTACTAATCCGTGAACGACACTTTGGGGATGAATCAATACCTCAATTTGGGATTCCTGTAAATCAAAAAGCCACATAGCCTCGATAATCTCTAAACCTTTATTCATTAGGGTGGCAGAATCAATACTAATTTTTTTTCCCATCTTCCACTTTGGATGATTTACAGCCTCCTCCGGTGTAACCAATTCAAGTTCTTTGATGGGTCTATTGTAGAATGGACCACCGGAAGCAGTAATAAAGATTCTATGAAGATATTCTGTTTTATTTCCGATTAGACACTGAAAAATTGCGCTATGTTCACTGTCAACCGGAATTAGAGTCGAAAAATATTTTTTTGCTTTAGATGTTATTAAACCCCCAGCCATAACTATAGGCTCTTTATTTGCTATTGCAATATTTTTGTTATACTCTATTCCTTTCAGTAATGGATGTAGTCCACTAGCCCCAACAATAGCACAGAGTAAAACATCTACCTTTTTTGTAGCTAACTCAATAATTCCATTTTTACCTGAAAATACTTTTAGGTGTGGAAATTTTAGAGTAATTTTCTTAGCTATTTCTTCATCATAAACACCTACACATTGAGGTCGGAACTCTATTATCTGCTTTACAATTTCATCAAAATTTGAGTGAGTTGCTAATCCGTATACCTTAAATTTATTTGGACAAGCTCTTATAATCTCGAGGGCACTTTTTCCTATGGAACCTGTTGAACCCAATATGGTTATTGTTTTTGCTTCTTTGTTAGTTTCTTTAGCCATAGTCTGATCTTAGGCTGAAATAACAGATTTATATTTTTTCAGCCTTTCTTTGAGAGTTTCTTTAGCCTCAGTCGCTGTAGGGAGACGAAGAACTTTTTCTGCAAACTCTTTGGCTTCCATGTAATTAATAGCGGTAATAAGTGTTCTAATCTGGGGGATTGAGACTGCAGACATGCTGAAATTTCTTAGCCCAATGCCGATGAAAAACTCAGTAAATAAAGGATCGCTTGCCATTTCTCCACAAACACTGCATTGGATATTAGCTTTTTCTGCAGATTCAATAATGTTTTTTAGCATCCTTAAAATAGCGGGGTGTGCAGGTTCATATAGGTGGGCAATATGATAGTTATTTCGGTCTACTGCTAAGGAGTATTGGATAAGATCATTTGTACCTATACTAAAAAAATCACATTCTTTGGCGAGGTCGTCTGCTATTATAACGGCGGAAGGAACTTCAATCATTATCCCTACCTGTATGTTTTTGTTATATGGGATGTTTCTATGGTCAAGCTCTGATTTCGCCTCTTCAAGGATTTTTTTAACTTGACGGAGTTCATCAACGCTACTTATCATTGGGAACATAATTTTAACATTACCTACAATACTCGCTCTAAGAATAGCTCTAAGCTGAGTTTTGAAAAAATTAATGTTGCTTAAACAAAATCTTACAGCTCTGCATCCGAGTTGAGGATTTTGTTCATTAAAAATTTTGGAGTATGAAGAAAGTTTATCACCTCCAATATCTATTGTTCTTAGAGTTACGGGTAATGGATGTATTTTTTTTGCAACCTTTATATACTCTTCATATTGTTCATCTTCTGAAGGTAAATCGACCTTATCTAAGAATAAGTATTCGGTTCGATATAAGCCTATGCCTGCTGCTAAGTGTTTTATATTATCATCAACTTCATTAGGGAACTCTATATTGGCAAATACAGAGATATTAACTTTATCTACCGTGGAGGAAGGTAGGGATAGAAGTCTTTTTTCATAAAAACTAAATGTTTTTTTCAGTTTGTTTTTTTTGTATCTCAACTTGCTAATAGTTTCAGAGGTAGGATTTACATATATGTTGCCTTCTATTGCATCTACCGCGGCACCTTTAATTGGGTGTAGGTAAGAATCAAATAGGTTAACTATTCCCACAACTGTAGGAATTTTCAAGGACTTGGCTAATATAGCAGCATGTGAAGTGGCACTCCCTTTTTCCAATGCAAGTGCAAGAATCTTGTCGTTCTTTAACTTGGAAGCTTCTGAGGGAGGAAGATCCTGTGATAATAGAATTATTGGATTTTTAATAGAATCTAAGTCGGGCCTTTTTTGCTGGGTTAGGTTTCTAATAATTCTATCGATAACATCTATCAGATCTGCAGTTCGTTCTTGATTTATGGGGTTATCTGCATTTTTTAGCTCCTCTGCATATTTTTTTGAGAGTTCAAATAAAATCGCTTCAGAATTGATATGTTCAGAACTTATTCTTGTATTGACCTCCTCAAAGATTGTTTGGTCATCAAGGAGCATCAAGTGAACTTCTAAAATACTTGCATGAGTTTTTCCGATGTTTTCAAGAGTTTTCTTATATAAAGAACTTAATTCTTCTTTTGTAGCATGAACTGCTTCTTTAAGTCTTTCAATCTCTTCTTTTGGGCTTTTTATCCTGTATTTGGGAACTTCAAGCTTTCCGGTGTCATAAATTAAAACTCTACCCCATGCTATTCCTGGGGATACGGGAATACCCTGAAATTTTTTTTCCATTATTCTTCTCCGAAACCACCTTCAAAGATCTTGGAAAGTTCTTCGATTGCCGACTCTGCATCTGGCCCACTTGCTACCGCAGTGATCTCAGCGTCTTTTGGTGCACCTAAACTAAGTACTTGAAGAACACTTTTTGCATTTCGCCTATGTCCATTATATATTAGGTATACATGTGCGTCATATTTTTGCATAGCTTTAACTATTACAGCAGCAGGACGAGCATGAATTCCTAATTGATTTACGACTACCAATTTCTTGCTTATTTCACTGCGCATAGCTGATTTCATTAAATAGTTTCTACGGACACCTTTATGTTTAATGTTTTCACAGATTTGGGATCAAATTCCTTTTGCCAACATATAATTACTACATTTCCTTGGTATATCCTCTCTTGCCCATTTTCAGACTGACTAACTGTCTCCAGAGGAAAGTTGAAAACTCTTGCGTCCTCGGAGAAATTAAAGTTAACCTTAATCTTTTGCCATTCATCTATTAAAGAGAGCTTGTTAGTTCCATATAGGTCTACAAGATCTCCCACCTTTTTCTGCACATTTCTATTATGAAAATAGATATAACGGTCCTCTGATGAGCCCGTGAGAAAATTAAAACACCACTCACATCCGAAATAGCCTTGGAATGTCCCTTCTGATAAATTTTCAATGCCATATTGTACTGAAAAATGTAATACATTTTCATCTGGGCATGACTCGAGATGAAATCTTTTGGTAATTTTCACAGTCCACGAATATGGAGGGACTGAAACTTCGCCCACAGATTCGAATAGTATGTGGTCGATATCAGTTTTATAATCATAGTTTTTATCACAGTTTTGCCACCACTCATCGTATGTATTCTTGTATAAATGTTCTATGTTTATATTCATTGGGAAGAAGTGGTCGCGCATGGAATATCTTAAATAGGAGTCGTAAAAAAGATACTCGTGAAGATTTTTTTCTTTTGCCTTTACCAGTTCATGGATACTTTTATGTCCCTCTTCCTCGAGTTGGTGGGAAAGGTCTTGTCTTAAGAGATCGTCATGGTAAGCTTCTTTTTTTCTCGAGATTACATTTAATAAATTAAATGTCTTAGGTTTGAAGTCAAGTTCAAGTAATGTTCCTCCATTAGAAGGGCTGAAGAAGAAAGATGCGTTTTTTGTTTCAAATATTATTTCCTGATTCCCATCGCAGTTGAAATCAGTAACCTGTGTAGAAATCCAGTTCTGAGGAATCTCATCTATTTTGTCTAAGATATTTTCTGTTTCGATTATTTTCTGATACACTGCAGTTCGAATATGGTTAAGGTACAACCCTCCAAAAACGCCATGCCAATAACCACAATTACATTGAGATTGGTAAAGAGTTTTTTGAGCTTCTTTAATCAATGGATGATTAGGCTTTTTCTGGGATACTTGTTTAAACCTCTTACTTAATTTTATCATCCTTTTTTGCATATTGTTACTTTCTGGATACTTGGTGAGAAAACCTCTCCAGAACCCACCTCTGAAAAAGTTAGAGACTTTTTCCCAAATCTCAGGCGATTGTTGAAACTCTTTTTTAAGTCTCATATATTCTTTTTGCATATCAGTAGGTAATACCCATTCCATCATCTCGTGATATGAAGCACATGGAAGATATACCCTTCCTAAAGGAGGATTGTTAGACATATATTCGGAATAGGTAGATACAGTTAGCCAAGAAGATTCTTGAATGATAGCACTGAAGAAGTTAAATAACCACTTTTCCTTATATACACTATTATGTGTCCCAGGCCAAATACCGAATTTTTCCCCATCATCATGAAAGACTGCACAGTTTTTTCCTACATTCAAGTATATACCCTTAAGATAATCAATAGTTTCCCTTACTGGATGAAAGGGGATGGTATACCTAAGTTTTTCAAGTATAGGGAAAATTTTTATCACATACCCTTCATGTTCCGTAATGTAGTATCCAAATAAATCATTTTTATTAACTCCTGCTGTTAGAAAATGAGTATCATCTACAGCGGTATACTCAACCCCCGCTAAGGATAAAATTTTAGGGTAATAGGGCTCCCACACTCTCTCAGTAATCCATACTCCTTTAGGCTCTACACCGAATCTGTCTTTTATAAAATTTTTCATATATTCGATTTGACCTATGGCATCATCTTCAGAAAGCGTGCATAGAAGTGGCTCGTAATACCCGCCTCCCATAAGTTCAATCTGTTTTTTGTGCAATAATTTTTTTATCAGATCGTAGAACTCAGGGTGATTTTCATCGAGCCAATCCCATATTGGTCCTGATATATGAAGAGCGATCTTAATCTGTGGAAAGTCCATCAAAACTTGTAGAAAAGGAAGATATGCTTTTTGATACGCTTCTTCAAAGACAAAGTTAAAATTGCCCACAGGTTGATGTGAATGAAGAGCAAATATTAAATTCATTTTTTTGGAAGTGTTCATAATATTTCCTGAAACTAAATTTTAGGTTAGCTATTGTTCAACATCCTTCCAATGGACTTTTCCGCAAAAACTTTATCAATGTCTATTCCTAATTCTTTTAATCTGCACTTGAGTGCAGCGGACTCTACGATTACTGCAGTATTTCTTCCAGGACCTACTGGAATTCTCAGGAAAGGAATTTTTACATCAAGCAAGTTTTCATTAGGCCAACCCTTGAGTAATTCATCTAAATTGTCAATAGCCCCCCTTCTTTTTGTTTCTACAAGTTCTACTATTAAGCCTAATTCTTTTTTTCTACGAATATGGCCTGCTCCATATACTGCGAATACATCTACCATACCAATTCCTCTTATATGCATATAGTGTTCGAACTCTGGATTAGGCTCCATAATGATAGCTTCTTCAATCGCCTTTTTAAGGACTATAACATCGTCTCCTACCAACCTATGACCTCTTTCAACCAGTTCAAGCGCTGTTTCGCTTTTGCCTACACCTGATTTCCCTACAAGTAACACTCCTACACCGAAGCAATCTACCGCAGTTCCATGTATGGTGGCTTTCGGAGAGAATTTTTCTGCGAGGTATAGGATTACCCTGCTAATTACCTGGTCGGTGCTTAGAGTAGATTGTATAACTGGGACTCCATGTCTGTTACACACATCTAAAAATACTTGAGGCGGTTCAAGACCCCGCGAAAGTAAAAAGGCTGGAACCTCAAAAGAAAATATAGAGACTAACCTTGCTTCAACATTAGAAGAGGTGAGTTTTCTGAGGTAGTTTATTTCTGTATTTCCCATTACTTGGATTCGGTCATTGGCAAAGTACTCGAGATATCCTGTTAGTGCTAATCCTGGTCTGTTAATGTCCGCAGTGTAGATTTTCCTATTAGTTCCTTGAAAACCTGCTATAAGTTTTAGATTGAGTTCATTGCATATGGGGTCTTTGAAAATTTCAGCCACAGGGAGAGAAGATATTTTATTGGGCTTATCACCTAAGTAAGGTGCTAATTTGCTTTTTTCCATTAGGTTGTATGCCTTAAATTAAATAAAGATGGCACTAAAACTGGGGTTCTATTAATCCGAAGGTACAATCTCCTCTTGGGTAAATTACATTCACTTGGGATGTCTCAGCATTTATGAATACGAGAAAAGGCTCTTCTAAAAGCTGGATCTGCATCAAAGCTTCTTCTACAGTCATAGGCTTAAGAGTTATATGCTCTCTGTGGATAATTTCATGTGATACAATGGGTATCTCTTCTTTGGACTCTGGCTTAGTCGTTTCTTCTTTAACTTCTATGATTAGATGTTTATATGATTTAGTTTCTTCCCTGTGTCTGGGTTTATGATTTTTCAGTTTATCCTTAAACTTCTTAATTTGTTTTTCTAACTTGTCAATAACTGTGTCCACAGAAGCATACATGTCTGTAGAGGATTCCTTAGCGTGAATTCTAAACCCGTTAACATTTAAGTTTACTTCGCAGATGTGACGATGTTTTTCAACAGTTAACACTACATTGGCATCAACTATCCTATCGAAGTAGTGTTCGAGTTTTTTTAATCCGTTCTCAATGTAAGATTTTAATGCATCTGACATTTCCATGTGTTTTCCAGCGATACTCACATTCATTCTTGAATACCTCCAACTGTTCTCCTTAAATATTATTTATTATTTATCGTATGAAATGATAGCAAACGATATAAAAATAGTGCAAACATAGCCTTTTTTTATAGTAAAATGGTGAATCATTAAAAACTAATGAAAAAAATAGGAGTAAAGGATGGAGTACTTGAAAAAACGAGTGGAGTATCTTTTCTCTTTTTCTTTGATTTTTCTTCCGCTTGCAACTTTGATAATTTTGATATATAGATATGGATATAGGTTTCCTTACTGGGACGAAATTTTATATGTGCCACTTTATTCAAAGCTACTCAACGGTTCTTTGAATTTATCTGATTTATTATTTTTTCAAAATGACCATAGACCTGTCTTCCCAAGAATATGGACATTATTTACTGCTTGGATTAGTAACTGGAATGAGTTGCTTATACTTTACTCGAGTGTGTTTATGAGTGTTATAGTTTTCACTATATTAGTTTCCCAAGTGAAAAATTCTAATAATACAGTAGAGTGTGGAAAAGGATTAAGCACTATAGACTTCATAACTTTCTCTCTCCTATCTTTACTTATATTTAGTTGGAACCAAATGGAGAATTGGGTGTGGGGACTACAAATGATGGTGTATATGAGCAATGCATCAGCAGTTGGATGTTTTTATTTGCTTTCAAAAAATGGGTTTAATCGGATAAGCTATTATTTAGCGGTAATTTTAGCGTTTATTTCCACTTTTTCCTATGCAGGTGGCCTATTAGCATGGTTTTCTGCGCTTCCTATAATTTTTTCCAAAATATTTTTGAAGAAAAGGCAGAATTTTTTGCCGGTTCTGATCTGGGTTTTCCTTGGAATTGTTGTAGTATTTACTTACTTTAGTGGATATTCAAAACCGGGAATATCCACCTTAGGAAGTAAGGCAAGCATTGGCAACTACATTTTATACTTTTTGCTTTTTATTGGGGGGACACTTAATGCATTTTTCACTGCTCCTCCGTGGCATGGCCCTGAAGTTGTTACTCCCAAATGGTATGCATATCTCTTTGGTATTATTGGATTGGTGGGACTTGCTGTTTTAGCATTTCTCTCATATAAGTGTGCGGTTAAAAGGGATGAGAACAATAATATTGGAATTAGTAAGGGAAGAGAGAAGTTTTTCTTTTGGATATCTTTGATTCTCTTTTCTACCTTAAGTGGGTTAGTAATTACCTATGGGAGAGCGGGATTAGGCGTTGGACAAGCACTGTCCTCTCGGTATATTACTACAAGTATGCTATTCTGGTGTGGATTAATAGGCCTGGCTAATTTTTATATAAAAGAGAAAGAAGTTAGACTGCCTGTCATCAATAGTATTGCAGGGAAAATATTTATACTCAGAATAATAGGGACAGTAGGATTTATATTTATATATTTACTTATGATATTTGCACCTATTTATCAAAACGGAAAATGGCATAAAATTGCCTTGTGGAAGAATTTAGGATGGTACGCTTTGTGTGCGGGATATGATGGAAGGTTGTACTGGACCGATTTGTGGGGAACTCGTTCAGATTTCATTGAGCCAAAAATAGTCAAGGAAAAAATTTTTCCAATATTTAAAAACTACAATCTATGTGGATATAATTATTTCAATTATGAATCTGTCAAAAAGGGGTTAAGTCGTATTTATATAGAAGAAGCAAAACAATTTATTTCGCAAAAGCTATGGAAACCCGCAGTATGTTATTTAGATACCGCTGTATTTCTGAATCCCGAACTAAAGTTGGAAATTGATAATTACAAGAGGCAGATTCCTAAAGATGTATTTAGGTTGTATGAGGAATATCAGAAAGGAACACAATAGTAAGTTCATATAATAGATATGAAAGTATTTTTTCTGGTATTATAATTTCCATTTCTACCTTGGAATTTGTGCATATTTAAAGTATTTCTTTCTCTAACCAGCAGGAGCAATAAGATGAAAAAACAGGTATTTGACCCTGTAACACCTTCTTCACAATTTAACTTTTCACAAGCTGAAAAAGAGATACTAAAATTTTGGAAAGAGAAGAAAATATATAAAAAGAGTCTTGAACAAAGAAAAGGTTCTCCAAAGTTTGTTTTTTACGAGGGTCCACCCACAGCTAATGGGTTACCTCATCCGGGTCATTGCCTCACGCGTACTATAAAAGACATATTTCCACGGTATAAGACTATGGATGGTTATTACTGCGAGAGAAAAGCGGGTTGGGATACGCATGGCCTTCCAGTAGAGATAGAAGTAGCAAAGACATTGGGTATATTTGAGGATGGCAAAACTGGTATAGAAAAGTATGGAGTAGAAGCTTTCAATAGAGCGTGTATAGAGTCAGTATTTAAATATCAAAAAGAGTGGGAGGAAATGACTGAGCGTATAGGTTTTTGGGTGGATCTTGAGCAAGCTTATGTTACATATCATCAGTCCTATGTAGAAAGTGTGTGGTGGGCACTAAAACAATTATTTGATAAAGGATTGTTATATAGAGGTTATAAGGTAGTATGGTGGTGGCCTCAAGGTGGGACGGCTTTGTCCGCTGGCGAAGTTGGAGAAGGATACAGAGACATAGACGATCCTGCAGTTACAGTTAGATTTCCCTTGACTGGAGAAAGTAAGAAACGGATAGGGCTACCTGAGGATGCAAAAGCAAGTTTATTAATATGGACAACTACTCCGTGGACACTTTTGAGTAATTGTGCTGTCTGTGTGGGGCCAGAAATAGAATATGTATTAGCAAGAGTAGAAAAAAGTGAGGAATCTGAATGGGTAATCGTTGCAGGAGGGGTAGCTAAGTCAATCCTTGGAGAAAACATTAAAATAGAAAAAACTTTCAATGGTAAAGAATTGATAGGATTATCATACGAACCTCTATTCAAATATGACATTCCTAAGAAAATAGAGGGCGAAGGAGTCTCAGATAAACATTGGATTGTCATTGATGGCGACTTTGTGGATATTGAAACAGGTACGGGCCTTGTTCACATTGCCCCTGCTTTTGGAGAAGATGACTACAAGGTTTGTAAAGAAAAGGGAGTGGGTTTCCTATGTTTTGTTAAACCTGACGGGACTCTTGATGAGAGAGTAAAGGACAAAGACCCGTACTCTGGTGAACCTTTAGCTGGAAAGTTCTGTAAAGATGCGGATAAGGCAATAATTAGAATACTGAAAGAAAAAGGTTTTTTACTCAAGCACGAGCAGTTTAGACATGCATATCCCTTTTGTCCTCGTGCAGAAGATGAACCTCTGATTCAATATGCGAGGCAAAGTTGGTTTATCAAAACATCAGCATTTATAGAAGAGTTTCTTAAAAACAATAGTAATATTTTTTGGCAGCCTGAACACATAAAGGAAGGCAGATTTGGGAATTTCTTAGAAAATAATGTTGACTGGGCTTTATCTCGGGAAAGGTTTTGGGGAACTCCTCTACCGATATGGGTTTGTGAAAAAACTGGCTATATGGAATGTATTTCATCTTATAATGAGTTACTTTCAAAGCCAGGGATAGAAGGGTTGGAGGTTTGGGAAAAGGCAAAGAAAGAAAATCCGAACCTAAATGAGCACTTGAAAGTTCACAAACCATACATCGACGCAATTACATATCAGAGTCCTAAAGACCCGAACGCAAGGATGAGAAGAGTGCCTGAGGTAATTGATTGTTGGTTTGATGCAGGATGTATGCCCTTTGCTCAGTGGGGGTATCCACATTTGCCTGGTTCCAAAGAAAGATTTTTAGAAAACTTTCCGGCTGATTTCATAAGTGAAGCCATAGACCAAACAAGAGGGTGGTTCTATGCTTTACTGTCAATAAGTACAATGTTATTTGCCGGTGAGAAACCTTATCCTCATCCATTCAAAAGCTGTGTGTGTTTGGGACATATACAAGGTGAGGATGGTTATAAATTGTCTAAAAGACTGAAAAACTATAAGGAACCGGATTACATTTTCGAGAAATATAGTGCAGATGCATTGAGATGGAGTTTTGTTGCAAAGAATTCTCCTACTACAACTACACGGTTTCAAGAAAAGTTAATAGAGGAACTGCAAAGTGATTTACTAATAAGGTGGTATAATGTCTATAGCTTTTTTGTTATATATGCTAATCTTGATGGTTTTACAGCTGAGGGAGCACCTCTAAGGATTCTTCAAGCTTTATCTCCTACCCCCGAAGCTATAAGTGAAAAAGATGTTGTTGAGTCAGAAGAACCTGTTAAATCTTATAGACCCTGGGAAGAAAGGAGTGAACTTGATAGATGGATTCTTTATGAGATGAATAAGATGATATATCAGGTAAGAAAATATCTTGATGAATATGATATTTATCCTGCTGCGAGAGCGATTTCTGATTTTCTTGAAGGATTGTCTAATTGGTATGTAAGACGGAGTAGACCAAGATTTTGGGAGGGGGGATGGTCAAAGAACAAAGCAGATGCCTATTGGACGCTTTACGAATGCTTGATTAATTTGGCAAGAGTTGCAGCTCCTTTTGTTCCATTTTTTACTGAAATTACATGGCAAAATTTGAGAAAACCATATCCAGGGTCTGCAGAAAGTGTTCATTTAGCAACTTATCCAAAGGTGGATGAGGGTGAAATAGACTATAAATTAATAGAAAATATGGCGTTAGCGAGAGAAGCGGTGACTTTAGGTTTAAGTGCTCGTAGACTGGCTAATATAAAAGTGAGACAACCTTTAGCGAAATGTGAGATAGTAGTCTCTTTACCTGAGGTTAAGGAAAAATTGAGTTCGTATTTAGATATTATTAAGGAGGAGCTTAATATCAAAGAAATAGAGTTTTCCGAAGAACCTCATCTTTATGTAGATTACGAGTTGAAGCCTAATTACAAGTTATTGGGGCCCAAGCTTGGAAATAAAGTTAAAGAATTGGCAAAGGCTTTAGGAACCTTAGAAGGGGGAAAAATTTATCATGAATTAGTTAACAAAGGTAGGATAGAAGTAGATTTGCAGGGAGAGAAAATAAGCCTCTCTGAGGAGGAGTTAAGTTTAAAACTCATACCCAAAGAGGGATTTACCGCTTCTCAAGGTAAGAATATGGTAGTAATTCTTACTACTGCCATAACTGAGGAGCTGAAAAAAGAAGGTTGGGTAAGGGATGCTATTAGGGAAATCCAAGAAATTAGGAAGAAGATGCAGCTTCCTTATGATGCCCGAATACAGTTAGAGTTGTTTTCACCATCAGGAAAACTTAAAGGAGCTTTAACAGAATTCAGTGATATGATTGCGAGGGAAGTTTTAGCGAATAAGATATATATATACGAGACCGATTCACTGTCAGATGGAGGAGAACAGACTTCGATAGAGGGAGAGGAACTTAGAATAAGGGTAAAACAGGTGTAAAATTAAAAATCTGTTTTACAAATAGTAAAGAGGCACAATAGAGTTAGAGTTATAGGAAAAGAAGACCTAATTTTTAGAAAGAGGGGAAAAGTTTATAGGGCCAGTTTTAAATGGACCACTTCCTAAATGATAGATTTTTACCCGTATGAGGCCTTTCTTTTTATCAAGAGCCCTCATTGCAGTAAATGTAAGGTCAACAACTCTCCCTTTAACAAAGGGGCCTCTATCATTAAGACGACAAATGACAGCTTTTCCATTGGCTTCGTTTACAATTAAATAATAATCACCAAACTTTCCAAAAGGCATTGCACAAGTATAACCATGGTCAATTAGAGTTTCTCCTGATGCGGTTATTTTACTCGTGGTTTTTACAGTGTAGTATGATGCTATACCCTCTATGCATGGCTGAAGGGGTTGTGAAGAAAGTATCAAAAGTGCTAACATCGAAAACATGTGTAACTCCTTCTGTAGGAGTTAGTTATTAAAACAAATTATAGATTAACCGTGATATTTTGTAATCTCCTTCTAAATAACTCTATCGCAAAAACAGATATCCTTATCCTATCTTTTTCTTCCGTTCCTAAGAAGGGAATTTTATAAGCTTCTTCACTGTCTATGGTTAGTATCCTTGCTACTGTTTCTTTATTTTCAATATCTGGGTGGAGCACTATAACATATGCAAAAGGAAATTGTAGCATATGTTTTTTTGCAATGTCAATCCAAATCTGAGGGTTATCATGAAATATTTGTGTAGAGATAACTGATCCGATTAAGAATGAAGCTGAATTTGCTTGAGTTAATCTAAAGGTAATCATTCCTCCCGTAGAGCAATCCACAATAATAAGTTTCCTATCGATTTGTAGTAAAAGCTTATCAATCTCTTTCTCAAGGGAGTAGTCATCCCCTGGAAGCACTATATTGGGTAGCCTTTGCTTTATTTTTGCTTCCATATCATCGAGTTTCTGTTTTGCAACGCTTGGAGAATCAGATTTAGTGGCTATGCGGATTTTCACACACTCCGGAGAAGCTAAGAGTCCTAAAGTGGGGTCTGAGGAGTATAACAACTCTCCTAAATGATGGTCTATCCTCGATTCTCCTAAACCATAGACTTTTAAGAACTTAATGTAAAGTTTATTTGAAGAGGGAAATTTAGATGACAGAAAAGGAATAACGGTGTTTTCTACCATTGGCTTAAGTTCAAAAGGAACTCCCGGGAGACATATTATAAATTTTGACTCATACTCTTTTATGAATCCAGGGGCAGTTCCTATAGGATTAGGTATTATAATTGAACCTTCAGGAAAGGTAGCTTGCTTTTTATTATTTTCTGAAATTTTAATTTTTCTTTGCTGGAACCGTTCAAAGATTTTTTCATATACTTCTGGATAAAATATTAGAGGGCTATTTGTAGCTTCCGCCACACTTTCCCTTGTAAGGTCGTCAACTGTAGGGCCTAATCCTCCAGTACAAATAACTACATCACAACGGGTTATTGATTCAAGAATAATTTGGACTATTCTTTTCTGGTTGTCACCGACTGATGCTTTCCTATATACATCTATCCCAATTTCTGAAAGTTTTTCAACAAGATATATTGAATTTGTGTCAATAGTAGAACCAAGGAGAAGCTCGGTCCCTATAGTAATAATTTCTGCACTTATGTTCATATTTTTCTCCATTTGATAGGAAACTTAAGATGGCAGAGATAATATATATAATATACTTTAGTGTGCTCAAACTTGTAAAAGCTTAGGCTTATGGAATTGCAAGGTATAATTTCAACTTCTGATTTGCTCTCAAGTAAATTATTGAAAAATACTCCTATAGGACTGTATGTACATATACCCTTTTGTAAAAAGAAATGCGGATACTGTGACTTTTTTAGCATACCAATTACTGGCAGTGTTCCGAAGGAATACATAGAAGCGGTGAAATCAGAATTAGGTGAAAATGAATACGGGATACCAGTTAAAAGTATATATTTTGGAGGAGGAAGCCCATCATTACTTAAACCAACACAGATAGAACATATATTAGATAGCATCAAATATTCTTTTAGTCTCTGTGGTGAAATTGAGGTTACGGTAGAGATTAACCCAGAGGATGTTAACTTTGAGTGGCTTAGTGATATTAAAAAATTAGGTGTAAATAGGATTAGTGTAGGAGTGCAGTCATTTTCAGATAGGGAGTTGGAGTATTTAGGGCGAAGACATAACTCTTCTAAGGCGAAGTTAATATGTGAATGGGTAGGAAAAATTTTCGATAATTGGAGTCTGGACTTGATATATGGAGTAAGAGGTGGAACCATAGATGATTGGAATGAAAACCTGAGAACTGCATTGAGATTTAATCCACCACATATTTCCACATATTGTCTTACGATTGAAGAAACTACTCCATTGTGGAGAGTGGAGGGTGCTCATGAAGTTGATGAGGAGCTTAATTTGAAACTTTACAAACTGACTCACAAAGTTCTTACTTTTGAGGGTTATAGCCATTATGAGATTTCTAACTTCTCAAAGAGAAATAAAAAGTGTAGGCATAACCTGATATATTGGAGAAACGAACCTTATATAGGTCTTGGTGCCGGAGCATATTCGTTTGTTCCCCCATATCGGTGCGGTAATCCGAAAGAGTTAGATGCATACATTAGTGCCCCTGGGAAAAAATCAGAAATTGATAGTCTTAACATTGATATAATCAAAAAAGAAACCTTGCTCCAACACTTTAGGCTTAAGAGTGGAATCTCTGAAAGGTATTATTATGATAGATTTGGGTCATCAATATGGGAAGATTTTGGAGAGAAGTTGAATAAACTCCGTAAAAATAAGTTGGTAAGTGTCAGAAATGGCACTATTTTCCCTACGATGAGAGGCTTTTACCTAAATAATGAAATAGGTTTAGAAATTCTTTAGCAAGGGATGAAGCAAATGAAGGTAATTCAGAAAGTTGTAAAATCTCTCTGTATTTTATTCGGTTGCATTGGTATTATTGTAGGTTGTAAAGAAAATAGAAAATCAGAGGAAGTTTTTCCAGAATCTTTGATACCTTCAGCTGGTGCGTACACAGGTAAGCCTGAATTAGAAGCGAGTAGGGATAAAATAAAAAACATTGAAAATCATTTACATAAAACATTGATTGGAACGAAATGGAAATTTGAAGAATTTGATATGGAGTTTTTTGATGTAGACAGAGTACTTATAAAAGGAGGTATAGTGAAAAAAGTTTCACCAGAGGGGATAGTAGCGGAGTATAGAGTTTACGATGATGGTGTTATAGAAATTATGGTTATGGGGATGATAAAGACGGGGATGTGGGACGGTAAGAAACTTGTTATAGACGGGTTGATAGGAACGCAAAAAGAGTAAAAGTTAAAAAAATATAACCTTCTCTAAGATTCGAGCGGAGAGCAAATTTTTATCAGTGAAAAAAATTAGTAGTTTAGCGAGTTAAAAGAACTACAGTTTCAATATGGGGGGTGTGAGGGAAAAGGTCTACTATTGAAACTTTTTCGAGCTTCCACCCACCCATTAAAAGAGGTTTTAGGTCTCTACACTGGGTAATATAATTACAGGAAACATAAATTATTTTTTTGGTGCACGCAAGTTTAAGAGCTTCTATTAGATTCTTGGCGCCCTCTCTTGGGGGATCAAGAATTATAGCGTCCCAGTTAGAGTCTAATATAATTTTTTTCATTAATAGTTCACTTCCTACTTTGTAATCGAACGATGAATATTTACGCGCAAGCTCAATGGCAAACGGGTCGATATCTACCCCTGTAATTTCAAAGCTTGAGGAAGGTAGATTAATAGTGAGGTTACCTGAACCGCAATAAAGATCAAGAACTTTTCCATTTTTGCAGTTTAAATATTCTCTAACTTTGTTAATTAGTAGTTTGTTTAAAATAAGAGAATTCTGAGAAAAAGAGCCGTTTACGATGGGAACTCCATCTACCAAAAAGTATTTTCTGGAAGCAAAATCGTTTTTATAGTTATATATTTCTTTATATTTATTTTTAATGGTTTGAATCTTTATATTTGTGTATATCAAACTCTCCTCTCCAAAGGGATTGACAGTTAAAATTATTTCAGCAAGGCGGGGAATATTTTTGATTTCATTTGTTATTTTAATAATTTTTTCGTGCAATAGTATACATTTTGATACTTCTACTACATCATGGGAGTGAAATTTGTAAAAGCCTAATGTTTTTCCGTTACTGTGGAGTTTAACCCTTGTTCGATAATTATAAATCGAAGTTTCATCTATAGATATATTAATTTCGTGGAGGTAATTAAGAAAATTCTGGAATGTGCTTTCGACCAAAGATTTCTTCCACATTATTTGGGATGTGTAATCTACACAACCCCACATGCACCCGCCACAAATTCCCATGTATGGACATAAGGGAGAGATTCTGAACTTTGATGGTGTTACTATTTCTTGGATATTTCCCCAAATGTAGTTTTTCTTTTCGTAAGAGATACTCACTTCAACTATATCGCCAGGGTAGGAAAATGGTATAAATATAACCTTGCCATTATACCTACCTATACCATATCCTCCATTAGCAATGGAAGTGATTTCTACTCTTGCCATATTGATTCTAATATTGCTTATCTTTCAATCTTCTCAAATGACTTTGGTATTTATTTACTACTTTTGAGTGCAGACAGTCGATTGAATATGATTCTTTTATAGGAGGGGATGAAATATAAGAAAATGGCAGTTTAATTTTTCTTCCATTTTCGAGAGAAAATGTAAACTTTGGAATAATCACTACTCTTTTAGAATTAACTATGTCAATTGAGGATTCTACATCGTGGAAAAAGCACAAAGCCAATTGATTAGCAAAACTTGCATAATGATGTTTTTTTATTAGTGTTTTTAACTCTAACTTAGTGGTTTGGATGTTATTGTTTAATTCGAACTGAAGTGGGTAGTAAGCAATGTTAGTCATAAGATTTTCTGTAACAAGCAGTTCGGAGTCAATGATAATTACTGGTAGATCTGAGAAAATGGTAAATTTAATATTTAATCTTCCATCTTTTCCAACAATGGTTTGTAAGATATTTGCGGAATCTTCTTCGTATATTTCAACAAAATAAATATCCGTAATATTTTGAAAAGCATCTCTTTTATCTATTTTTATCTGAACAGGCAAAGACGGCTTCCCTATCCAGTCAAAATTGAACGGAACAGAAATGATTGATTCTAAAAATCCGGTAGTAGGAGAAAGAATCAGTTTGATTTCTTCTGTAGCAATTTCTACTCTTGTCCTTGAAATTTCTATTTTTTTCATACTTTAGAAAGTTCAAAAATATAGTTACCCGTAAAGGGCAAGTATTAAGGGTGTAATGACATAAGTCTTTCTGAAATAAGCCTGTGGATTTTTTAAATTTACATAAGTAGGTGGTGAAGAAAAAGATTTAGATGAGCTTTGCAACCTTTGTTTTTCCTTAATTATGTCATTCCTAATAATTTTAAGTTTTTCATCTATTTCATCGATTCTTTTTTCTATTTTCTTTCTCTGCTCGACTGTTGATGTATTAAGTTTATTCTTTAGAGTAGATTTTTCTACCATTAGTCTTTGCTCTTCCGCTTTGAGGATATTGAGTCGGAGTTCATCTCCATTTTCTATTTGTAAATAATTAGAAGTGGGACTCTGAGAGTCGTCAATATCCCTACTCACTGTATTATCTTTCTCCCTACTAACTACTGTAGTAGTGCCTCCCACAATAGTAACAAACGATCCATTTTTTCTTACTTTGTACTCAGTGTTCACAAAGATAATATCTTTACCTTCTAATATAGCTTCTGATTGTAGGCGATTTCTATTTCTCGATTCCTGAGCGAATACTGTAAAAGCACTTTGGGATGCAGGAGTAGGAGGTGCCACACCGGGTTCACCAGGGTCGAGTCTATAGTAAGTATAAGGATTGTCTATTATATTAGTATTCCTGATAAACATCTCCGAATGACTTAATTATCTAAAAATCCCTTTGAACATAATAAACTATTAGCACATGTAAAATTATATCAAAGGATTATGTTTTTGACTCAGGAAGTAGCTCCTTTAATGCGTCTCCAAGTATATTTAGTAAGAAGAGAATGGATATAAACACAACTGAAGGGATAATAAGTAGCCAGGGGTATTCTTCCATTACTTCGACACCTTCTCTGATGAGTGAACCCAAAGAACACATAGGTGGTTGAACTCCTAAACCGAGAAAACTCAAAAAAGCTTCTAATAAAATTACTTGAGGGATTGTAAGACTTCCATAAACGATTACTATACCCAAGGTATTAGGCAATATGTGTTTTATAAGGATACGGGTGTTTGAGAATCCTAATACTTTTCCTGATGCTATAAAATCTTGTTGTTTGATAGATAGAACTCTCCCTCTTACGATTCTTGCCATTGTTAACCATTCCACCGCACCTATTGCAAGGAATAGTAGATAGAAATTCCTTCCGAAGAGGGCCATCAAAATTACTACGAACATGGAGAAGGGAATAGTATACAGTGTATCTATAATATACATCATTAATATATCTACCCATCCACCGAAATAACCCGATATACATCCATAGGTTACTCCTATTATCAATGCTACAGCTGTAGCTGAGAGACCAATCCAGAAAGAAACTTTTATTCCGTATAAGACTCTGGCTAACAAATCTCGACCGAGAATGTCTGTTCCGAAGAGATGTTCAAAGGATGGTCTTACAGCCCCGAGCTCTATATCTTGTCTCTCAATGGAAAGATCCATTATATGTGGTAAAAGGAAAGAGAAAATTAAAACGGCAAATATAAGTGATGCAGATAGTTTTCCTTTATTGTTTATTTTCAGCATATTCTTTATCATAACTCAGTCATACGATATTCGAGGGTCAAGCCATCCTTGAATGATGTCTACTGTTAAATTAAATATTAGAATTAAGACTGCGTAAACAATCACTATTCCCATAATCATCGTGTAGTCTCTATTAAATGTAGCCTCTACAAATTCTCTTCCTAATCCAGGAATGTGGAAAATAGTTTCTATGACAAAAGAGCCAGTTAGTAGGTTTGCCCCTGCGGGACCTAAAAATGAAACAACTGGTTGAAGGGCTCCTTTCGATGCGTGGACTATTAGTATTCTGGATTGGGACAATCCTTTTGCTTTAGCTGTTCGGATGTATTCCTTATTCAAAACCTCTGTTAAGCTGGAGTGGAAGATTCTTAATATATATGCAGAATATATAAATCCTAAAGCAAGAGAAGGAAGAATTTTCTGTTGGGGTAAATCCCATCCCGCTATCGGCAAGAGGTCTAACTTAATACCAAAGAATAGTGCGAGTAATGGTCCAGAGACAAAATTGGGTATACAGATTCCAATTATCCCGAGAGAAATGATTAATGAGCTTACCCAGGTATTTTGTTTTAGTGCGGACACGAAACCGCATAATATTCCGATTGATAATGCAAAAGTTAGTGCGTAAATACCGAGTTCTATTGAGACAGGGAGTCTCAAAACAATCCATTCTCTTACAGAATATGAGGGTTTCCGAAATGAAGGGCCCAAGTCTAATTTCAGCACATTGGTAATATACCTTATATATTGTTTCCACAGAGGTTCATCAAGATGGTAGTATCGTTCTAAGTTTTGCAGAACTTCAGGGGGAACATTCTTATCTTTATCAAAGGGTCCCCCGGGAGCGAGGCGAATAAAAAAGAAGGTTATTGTAATGATTGTGAATATAGCGGGGATAAAAAGTAAAACTTTCTTTACAATGTATTTCCTCATTAGTTAACGGAGTCCTAAATCTTGCCACCTAATATATCCCAAGACATTTGGCTGGAAATTAACAACTCTTTCCGATATAAGCATTTTTTGAGTGTAGAAGTATATAGGAATAATGGGTAGTTCTTCGAGTAGTATCTTTTCTGCTTCCTCAAGTAACTTCAGTCTTTCTTGTGAATTTGCCTCACGATAAGCTAACTCTATCTTTTTGTCGAATTCTGGATTATTCCAACCAGTGCGATTATTACCGCTATAACTGAGAAAGCATTCCAGAAAGTTTATGGGGTCGAGAAAATCCGCGATCCAGGCGGATCGGGCAACTTGGTAGTCAAGTTGGTTCATAGAAACAAGATAAACTTTCCAGTCTTGATTTAAAAGTCTTACATCTATTCCCAGATTTTCTTTCCACATTCTTTGGACAGCTTCAGCAATTGTTTTGTGAGCCTCAGATGTGTTAAAAAGTATTTCAATTGGTGGGAGAGATTTTCCATCTGGGATACCCGCTTGTGATAGTAATTGTTTAGCTAATATTGGGTTATATTCAAGAATTTGAGGGGGCTTATAATCTCCTAATCCTGGAGGAACATAGTGGTATGCCGGTTGTTCTCCTCCTCTTAGAATGAATTCAGTGATTTTTTTTCTGTCGATTGATAAGGATAATGCTTTTCTTATGTAGGGGTTGTTCAGAGGTGGTTTTGTAACATTGATGCGGTAATAATAAACCCCTACATAGGGAAACAAAAGTAGGTTGCCCGGCCTGTTATTTTTGTAGAAGTCTATTTTTTTAAGTGGAACTGTACTTGTAAGGTCAAGGTAGGAAGTTCTAAACAATCTTTCCTCGGTAAGCTGGTTGTCTATAGGGTAAAAAGATAATAGGTGGATACGAACAGATTCTTTGTTCCAATAATATGGGTTTTTTTCGAGAAGGACAATTTTATTTGGAATCCACTTTACGAGCCTATATGCACCATTACTAACATGGTTACCACTGCGTGTCCATTTGTTAGACCTTGTATAGGGGTCACCAAACTTCTCTAAAGTAGGCAGATGTACTGGGAACCAAATATTATGGGATTGCATTGTTAGAAAATATAGAGTGGGATACTCCAATTCTACTTGTAAAGTATAGTCATCAATAGCCTTTACTCCGACTTCATCAAAGTTTTGAATCTTTTTTTCATAGAATGCTTTTGCATTTTTCAAACAAAACAATAGATAAGCATATTCTGCGGATAGAGATGGTGTTAGGATTCTCTTCCAGGAACTTACAAAGTCATTAGCTGTAAGAGGTTCTCCATTGGACCAAAATGCGTTCTTTCTTATTTTGAATGTATATAATAGGTTATTGTTCGAAATTTCCCAACTTTCTGCAACTCCGGGTATGGGGTTGAGGGTTTTTGGGTCGAGAGAAACGAGCCCTTCAAATAGGGCAGAAAGAACGCGGTGTTCAGTAACACCAGATACTATTGATGGGTCTAAGTCTTGAACCTCTGCCCCATTTCCTATCCTGAGGTTGTTATAGGGTGAAAAGGAGTTCTCACTGCAGGATATAATAAATAGCGATAGTGGAGAAAAGTAAAAGAGTAAATATAATATACGGTTTCTAATCATTACCAGAACAGTGTTATTAGTAATCCCATTTGTCCCAAGGAGATGTGTTTTGCGGTAGATAAGTTGTTAGTTCGGTGGAGTTTGACACTACTTCTCTTACTTCCTCTAAGGATTTTATAGCCCCTACTGCCATAGCCTGAACAGCAATATTACCCATAACTGTGGCTTCTACAGGTCCTGCGTGTACTGGTATATTACAAGCATCCGCTGTCATTTGACAGAGTAACTTGTTTTGAGTGCCCCCACCCACTATGTGGAGTTTTTTTATCTCAGTTGCAAGTATTTTGTTGAGAGACCTCAATGTTTGACGATAATTGAGAGCAAGGCTTTCTAAAGCACATCTTACAATCTCTCCCTTAGTCTGTGGGACTGGGTATCCTAACTCTTCACATATTCTTTGAATTGTATGGGGCATATTTTCAGGAGCCAAAAGACGAGGATCATTGACAGGAATAATTGCTTTAAAAGGTTTTGCAGATTCAGCTTCTTTTGTAAGGTCTTCGTATGTAAAGGATTCTCCCTGTCTTTCCCAGATTCTTCTGCATTCTTGAACTAACCATAATCCGAAAATATTTTTCAAAAATCTAATTTTATTACCGACTCCTCCCTCATTAGTAAACCCATACTCCATAGTGTCTGGTGTAATTTTCGGTTCTCTCAACTCTGTTCCTAACAGAGACCAGGTGCCACTTGAGAGATATGCCCATGGTTCTGATGTATCCTTTACTGGAACAGCACAAACTGCACATGCGGTATCGTGAGTAGCAGGAGAAATAATTGGGGTTTCCGGGGAGATGCCTGTTATATGTGCTACTTCTGGAAGGATACCTCCCAATATATTACCGGGGGGAGAAATTTTTTGCAATATATTAGATGGGATGTTGAATTTTTCTACAAGCGTTTTGCTCCAATTTTTGTTATAAGCATCGAGCATTTGAGTGGTGGATGCATTCGTATACTCACACGAACGAACTCCACTAAGTAAGTAACCAAACAAGTCTCCCATCAATAGTAAAGAATCCGCTATCTTTAAAAGAGGAGAATTGTTCCTTATTAAACTGATGAGTTGGTAAAGAGTATTAAAAGGTAGAAATTGAATGCCCGTTATTTTATATATTTCCTCTTTGGGAAATATAGAAAATGCGTATTCCATTATTCCTTGGGTCCGTTTATCTCTATAATGAACAGGGTTTGAAATTACCGTTCCATCTTCAGCGAGTAGTCCGAAATCTACACCCCATGTATCTACACCTATCCCATCAAGATCCGATGTGTATTCTTGAGCACATTTTCTTAAACCGTTGCAGATTTCTTCGTAAATCCGTGCAAGATCCCATTGGCGTGTACCAAGCATAATTAGTCCTTCAGTTCTAAATCGGTGGATTACTTTCAGTTCTATCTTGTGGTTACTTAACACGCCGAGAACCGCTCTACCACTTTCAGCTCCTAAGTCAAAAGCAAGAAATCGGTAAGTTTTTTTGTTCATAAATGGTTCCCTTATAGTTGTAATAATTATTTCATATTTTATTAACTAAGCTAACTCATTACAAGCACACCACTACCGTTTATTTTACCTTCTTTTAATTTTAGTAATAACTCATTTGCTTCTGATAAAGGTGCACACTCTACATGGACCTCCACGGGAATTTCAAACGCTTCTTTAAGAAGTTCAATGCCATCTTCACGCGTATTAGAGGTAACAGAAATTATTTCTTTTTCATAAAAGAGGTGTTTTTCATAGATTAGTGGGGGAATATCGGACATGTAAATGCCTGCCAAAACTAATCTTCCTCCTTTCTGAAGGTATTGAAGAGCAAGAGGGACTATTTCTCCATTTGGAGCAAAGATTATTGAAGAATGTGGAAGAAGTGGAAAATCTTTAGGACTCTCCCCTACCCAGTCTGCCCCGAGTTCCTTAGCAAGTTGCTGATGATTTTTAGCTCGGCTTACAACTAATACGACAACACCTTTGGACTTAGCAATCTGAGTGATGATATGCGCAGATGCACCAAAGCCGTATATAGCAAGTACTTTTCCGGAATTGAGTTTTGTTTTTTTCCAAGCTCGATAGCCTATAATACCAGCACATAAGAGAGGGGCTGATTTAATATCATCTATATTATCTGGAAGCAAGTAAGAATAGGCTTCCTTAACTAATGTAAATTCCGCATAACCTCCGTGTTCGTGGTATCCAGTGTATATACTCCCTTCACAAAGATTTTCAAGTCCGTTATTGCAGAAATTGCAGTTTCCACAGGTTTTTCTTAGCCAGGCTATGCCTACCTTGTTGCCGGGCTTTATTTTGGTGCAGTTCTTCCCCACTTTTACTGCCACTCCTATTACTTGATGACCTGGTATTATAGGAGTCTTCACGAGGGGAAGGTCCCCTTCTATTATGTGTAAATCAGTTCTACAAATTCCACAGGCTTGCACTCTAACAAGTATTTCATTATCTAATGGCTCTGGTAATTCCCATTCTTCACTCCTCAGTGGTTTGGAGTGTATATCGGATTGTTGATATAGCGCCATTACTCTCATCTCAAGAAGCCTCAGAAAAGTAGTATAATTTTACTCTAATCAAACAGAGGAGGTTAAATTGATTATGAACAAAAATTCGGTGCCTTATAAAAAGATGGTTTTAGTGTGCACGAATATAAAAGAAGATTTGACAAAGCCCTGTTGTGGAAGAAAAAATGGGGATGAGATACTGACAAGGCTAAGGGATAAAGTTAGAGAAAGCAACTTAAGTGATGTGATCAGAGTATCTAAAGCGGGTTGCTTAGGTAAATGTTCTTATGGTCCAAATATCATGGTTTTTCCAGAAGGAACATGGTATAGTGAAGTAAAAATAGAAGACATTGAAGAAATAATAGATGATATCACGAGAGTAAATGATTAGCGTTAAATTATTTGAAAATAGATTCTCGTTTTGATATAAATTATTCATATAAAGTAAAGAAGCGGAGGGTTAGGATAATTGATAATCCACCGGTCTTGAAAACCGGCGCCTTCGGGCTTGAGGGTTCGAGTCCCTCACCCTCCGCCAAATTTATTTTTAAAAGGAGCCGGTATATGAATGTAGGAATAATTGGCTGTGGAACAATGGGAAAGCTTCATGCCAAATGTGCCCAAAATCTTGGGTTGAAAGTTAGCAAATGTTTTGATGAAATCGGAAAAGCTGGAAAATCCTTTGCCAAAGAGGTCGGAGCGAAAGTATCAAGTAGTTGGGAAGATCTAATTGATGACCCTAAAGTAGATTTGGTAGTAATAGCAACGCCCACACCATATCACTATCCTGCTTTGGACCGGGCTATAGCAAAAGGTAAGCATGTTTTTTGCGAAAAACCTCTCTGTAGAACAACAGAAGAATGTGCCAAGATTGTTAGAAAGGCTGAAAATAGTTCAGCTAAGGTTTTTGTGGGACATGTAGTTAGATACTTTCATGAGTTTGAGGCTATTCGTGAACAAATTACTCTCGGTAAGATAGGAGAAGTCGGATTTATAAAGATGTATAGGGGTGGGGCATCTCCAAGTGGTGTAAAAAAATGGTTTCAGGATTTTGAAAAGAGTGGAGGAGTAACACTTGATTGTATGATACATGACTTCGACTGGCTTAGATATGTGTTTGGTGAAGTTGATTATGTGTTTTGTCAAAATCTTACGAAACTTAATAGACCGCCTTTAGACTACTCTCAGGTTACAATTAGGATGAAGAACGGTGTTCTTGGGCTAGTTATAGGCACCTGGGCTCATGCGGTAGGCTTTAGAGTGAAAGTGGAAGTGTGTGGTAGTGGAGGATTAATTTACTACGACAACATGGAAGGACCAATTGATATACAACTGCGAAAAAAAGAAGCTTCACAAGGAACAATCATACCTGAAAGTCCTGTAAGAAAGAGTCCTTATGAAAGGGAGTGGGAAGATTTCTTAGGTTGGATTGAAAAAGATGAGCAACCAAGAGTAAATCTATACGATGGCCTTAAGGCTGTTGAGATAGCGAGTGCGTGTATTAAATCTTCAGTGCTTAAACAAGTAATAAAGTTGTAAAGTTCTTAATAAGAGGAGAAAGTATTATGATTAGGATAGGAATAATGAGTTTTGCACATCTTCATGCATATAGCTATGCTCATTGTGTAAATTCACTACCGGGGGTTGAACTTACCGCAATTTGGGATGATGATAAAAACAGGGGTAAAGAGGCCAGTGAAAAATATAACACCAGGTTTGTTGAGAATCTGGATGATTTTTTAGGACTTCCAATTGATGGAGTAATCATTACATCTGAAAATGCCAATCACAAGCGTATGGTGGAAGAGTGTGCTTCTGCAAAGAAATGGATATTATGTGAAAAACCATTGGCTACTACGATTGAAGATTCTATATCGATGGTAAATACCTGTAGAAGAGAAAAAGTGGGATTAGGGATCGCATTTCCTTGTAGATTCATTCCGGCTATTGAGAGGGCAAGGGACTATATTGGTAGTGGAAAATTAGGGACCATACTTGCAATTTCATGCACTAACAATGGGACTTATCCAGGAGGATGGTTTTCAGAAGTCTCGCTTTCAGGGGGAGGCGCAACTATGGACCATACAGTACATGTTGTAGATGTGCTAAGATGGATGTTAAATAAGGAATTCGAATGGGTATATTGTGATTTGGGTAATCAAATGCACAAAGGTGTTTTCGATACTGACGACATAGGCGTATTGCAATTAGAAATGGAAGACGAAATTCAAGTGTCTCACATAGCAAGTTGGAGCAGGCCCAAGAGCTTTCCTACTTGGGGTGATGTAACTATGGAGATAGTGGGCACTAAGGGAGTTTTATATGTAGATGCATTTAACCAAAAGTTAAATGTTTATTCCGATGCTGTAATGAAAGCGGAATGGGCTTTTTGGGGAGAAAATCCAGACCTTGCCTTAATTGAAGATTTCGTTCATTCCATTGAAGAAAAAAGAGATCCGCTTTCTACCGGTGTAGATGGAGTCCGTTCGGTCGAAGTTACCGTATATGCGTACGAATCAGCGAAAGCACAAAAAAAGGTCAAAATAAAGCGGAACAAAGTGTAGTTAAGAAATTTATGAATAGATTAATTATATAGTAGCTATCTATTCTGAAAAGTAGGATCGTTCCACTTTCTAAGAATGTCATAAAGTATAATACCGAAAGTAGTGGCAACATTTATTGTATTTTTGTACCCAAACATAGGAATCCTGACTACATCGTCAACGATTTTCAATACTTTTTCCTGAACACCGACAACTTCATTGCCTAACACAATAGCTATTGGTTTTTGCCAAGTATAGTCAAACAGTGATTTTGAACTTTGGGTAATCTCTATCGCAACCACAGGAATCCCTTTACTTTTTAACAACATAACGCAATCTTTAGTGCGTTCGAAATAACTCCATGGAACATATTCATGAGCACCGAGGGCTGTTTTTTCTATCTTTCGGTGTGGTGGGTGAGCAGACATTCCACATAAGTATATGTGCTCGACTGCTCCAGCATCGCCTGTTCTAAAAATTGAACCTACATTGTAGGCACTTCTAAGGTTATCTAAGATTATGTAGATAGGATTTCTCCTTATAGGTGGGAGTTCATCTATATTAAGTCCCAGGTAGTAAGGTTCTTGAGGAGTATAAGGAACCGGTTCTCTCTTATATTGTAAGAATTCGTCCATTTATGGTAAAAGTAAATTCTTAGTTATTTTTGTATAGCAAAAGTATTGTCAATTATTATATTAAAATTTGAAAAAACACTTAAACAGAGATTAAATCAAGATCAATTCTACGAGATTAATTAGTATGGAGTGGACTGCAAAACGGAGATTTCTAACAGCTCTCTCCAGAGGAAAACCCGACCGTCTACCTGTAACTACCCATCACTTAATGAAGTATTTTTTGGACACATATATGAACGGAATCGATGAACAATCGTTTTTTGATTATTTTGGATTAGACCCTATACTGTGGACTATGCCGATAAAACCAAACTTTAGTCTTGGAGAATACTGGAGTAGAGATAATCAATTCATAATTTCTGATTCGTGGCGGGTAGAAAGAGAGAACTTAGGGTACGAGGAAGGTTTTCCAATAGAAAGGGTGAATATAATAACCCCCAAAGGTAACCTAAGTTGTGTGCGAAAGTTTAATAAACACACAGTATGGCTATTGGAAAGACCCATTAAGAAAAAATCAGATATAAATTTATTAGAATACATTACCAAGCCAGTTTACGATGTGGATTTAGTGAATAAGTTTGCAGAAGAGTTTGGGGAAAGAGGACTTGTAAGAGGCACTGTAATGCCTTGTTTCGATGTATTTGGTCAACCCGGTTGTTGGCAAGATGCGGCATGTATGTATGGAATAGAGAATCTAATACTGGAAACTTTTTATGACCCTATATGGGTTCATGAATTTTTATCGATATTGAGAGAAAGGAAATTAGTAACAATAAAGTCCTTAAAAGGTGCTAAATATGATATTTTGGAATTGGGAGGAGGTGATGCATCATCTACTGTCATATCACCTTCTGTATTTGAGAAATTTGTAGCACCGTATGATTCAGTGCTAATTGAAGAAATCCATAAGCAAAGTCAAAAGATTGTTTACCACACCTGTGGAGGTATGATGCCAATATTGGATTTGATAGTATCGATGGGGCCGGATGCAATTGAAACTCTGACTCCAACAGAAATGGGAGGAGATGTAAATCTTAGGGAAGTGAAAAAGAGAGTAGGAGATAAAGTGTGTCTAATAGGTGGTTTTGATCAATATCATTATTTTATTGGTTGTTCTTCCGAAGACACGCGCAAGGCTGTGAGAAAGTGTTTTGAAGAAGCTGGGGAAGGAGGAGGATACATTCTCTCACCTTCTGACCACTTTTTTGATGCGAATTTAGAATTAATTAGAGCCTATGCAGACGAAGCGAAGAAATGTCATTATTAGGCATGCAATATTAGTAGTATATATAAATAACGAGGATGATAGTAATTTAAACTTGTGATATGATTCACAAACCTGTGTAAATAATTAAGATATCCAATATTAACGAAAGCATATAAAAGATTGATTTTTTGAAGGTTGATTTGAAGTAAATCTCTTTTTGATGATAAGTTTTATTTTGATATAGGCAATATGTTAAAATTAGAAGAATTATAGTTTTTATTTTTTATTTTAATCATAGCCAGAGGAGAAATAATATGTTACCAGGGCGCGTATTTAACTTTTCTGCAGGACCGTCAGTTTTGCCAGAACCAGTTCTACAGAAAGCACAAGAAGAGCTGTTGGTATACCCCGGTGCAGGTGCTTCTATAATGGAAATAAGTCATAGATCAAAAGTTTTTGAGAAAATTTTAGAATCAGCAAAAGATTCTCTGAGAAAACTCTTAAACCTTCCAAGGAATTATAGTATTATTTTTACCCCCGGAGGTGCTACGCTACAGTTTTCGATGATAGCAATGAATTTTCTGAATGGAGGAAAAGCAGACTATATTAACACGGGTTCGTGGGCATCCAAGGCAATGGGTGAGGCTAAAAAGCATGGTGAGGTGGTAGAAGTATGGTCAGGAAAAGGTGAAAATTATAGAAGGATTCCTAAATCAGAGGAGTTGAGACTATCCCCAGATGCAAAGTATGTTCATTTTACCTCCAATGAGACAATTCAAGGTATTGAATTTTTTGAGGAACCTGAAGTCGGTGACAAACCTCTTTTCTGTGATGCATCTTCAGATTTCTTATCCAGACCCATAGATATAACTAAGTACGCACTGATATATGCAGGAGCACAGAAGAACATAGGCCCCTCTGGCACAGCAGTAGTCATAATAAGGGAAGATTTACTTGAACGAGTCCCAAATGGATTACCCTCTTTGCTTGACTATAAAGTAATGGTAGAGAATAATTCTCTATACAATACGCCCTCCACATGGAATATCTACATAATATCGCTTGTCCTGGATTGGGTTTTGAATAGCGTAGGGGGACTTGAAAAAATAGAGGAGATTAACAAGAAGAAAGCCCAAGTTATATATGATGTAATCGATAAGTATAGTGAATTTTATTTAGGGCATGCAGAAAAAACATCTCGTTCGAGGATGAACATCACTTTCAGACTTCCGTCGGAGAGCTTAGAGAAGGAGTTTTTAGAAAAGGCTACTGCTGAAGGTCTGCATGGTTTGAAGGGGCATAGATCTGTAGGAGGTTGCAGAGCTTCAATTTATAATGCTATGCCGTATGAAGGGTGCCTGGCACTTAGTAAATTTATGGAGGACTTTGTGAAAAGCCACGGATAGAAAAAGATGGATTCTTCAATATAGTAAGGACTGCTATTAATCTGCTAATTTATCTATTAAAGTATAAGCAGATTGAGTGATTAGGGCGCCAAGTTGGGAGCCATAAAAGGAAGCGGTAACTTCGTATCCACTATTGGAGTATTCTTCCTCTGTAAGTATATAGCCTATTAAGTCATTTGTAAGAGATACCACTACCGGGTGTTCTATGTTCTTCTCTCGCATTCTTTGTTTAACTGCTAAACCTATTGCAGAAATAGGCTCTCCGGGAAAAGTTATAATAGCGGAACTATTGATCCTAATACCATGAATAGGTGCCTTATCAGGAAAAAGTTGACTTATGACACTTCTTGCTACTTCTTCAGGAACTCTATATTCATCACCTGCAATTTTGAGAAAATCAGGAGCAAGTTCTTTCGGGGGAAGTTCTACCCATAAAACTTCGTGATTAAAGGAAGTTATGGGGTTAGTACTCATGGATTCTAAAGCTTCTAATGTAACTTTTGAGAGGGCAATTCCATAGTTTTCCATTTTCTCCCAGGCAGAGCTTCCCGAATATCCTGCGGGGGCAACATCTCCCTCTGCACCGTTGGAAAACATACAAGTGGAACCGGGATAGAATGCTTCTACTATCCTTTGAATAATACCTGGATATCCAGCTGATAGAAGCATTTCTTTAGGAGTCATAATAGTTTCGTGAGCGGTATAGTTGACGAATATAACCCATGGGGCACCATTACGATCGAACCTCAATATATTTAGCGTGGAGTCTACGGGCTTTTTATCATTTCGTCTGTTTTTGTTTAAGCCCACCACCTCCACAGCTTTGGAAGAAAAAGTGACTGGATGTAATTCTTTTAATGAATCTTTAATTAGAATTGCAAGCTGAGATGTGATAAATTCGAGCATCTTAGGGTCAAATATACCTATATGCTGGTTTTGAAGAATATTTCTTTCATCCAGAGACATTCCCTCAAGTCCCGCATGGGTGTGAGATGCCATTATTACAAGGTTATCTTCGTTTAGATAAGGTAATTTTGCTTTTGCTACCGTATGTTTTACTACACTCCAGGGTATATGACAAATATCTGCTGTTATAATAAAAAGATACTGATTTTTATAAGGATCATGGAGAACAAGTGCCTTGGCGTAAGTTGTATCATGAACTCCTTCCGCAGGCTTACCTGCTCTTTCACCATAACCTCCTAATTGAACATTTAGTCCCTGAGGAAATGGATTTATGGAAATTTTTGATGAGCCCGCAAGTATCTCAGAATTTACTGAGGAAGTTAACATTGTTGAAAAAAGTAAATAGGTTAATATAAGTATTGTTATCCTTTGCATCACCTTGAGCATTCTAATTTACTATAAAACTTGCACTTCCTGAGATAGATGATAAACGAGTAGTAACCCTGGTCAGAATAGAGTATTCTCCTGGGGTTAAGTTAGGAGGAAGTCTAAATTGCTGACTGCTAACCCAGGTTCCATCAGTTCTTGTCATAGTAGATGTGGAAAGTTCTGCGATAACTTGATTTCCTTTTACAAGTGTTCTACTTTCTGTGACTTGAACACCGGACCCTGTACCCAGCAGAGCGTACTGTATTGTAGACTCTATCATATTACCTGGAGTGGTAGTAGGTGGTAAAACTTCCGCTCTCTCGAAGAGCAGTTTTTCTCCTTGAGATGCCTGATAATTGTATTCAGCTGCGGTTTGTTGGGCAGACTTAGCTTGCCTCACTTTTATGTCGTGTGCTACCAACCCGGCTAAACCACCGAGCACTGCTCCTACTGCTGCGCCCTCTAATGCATGACCTGACTGATGTCCTATTACTGCACCGGCAACACTACCTACTGCAGCACCTAAACCTGCTGCTTCTCCATATGTCTGACACCCACACCAGTAAATTGAAGAGGACAAAACTAATGCAAGTAGTAATATGCAATGTAGAAATTTAGTCATCTATCTTCTCCTTAATTTACGAGTTTATAGTTATATTAGGTATATATGCCAATGGATGTGTTTTTTCAACTAACTCTAAATAAGGGTCAGGTGGTGTAAGTTTAATTATTTCTATTCCATATTCAGGTATTTGGGAATAGATATTTTCCCATCTTACGATACCTATAACTTCTACATTGATATTATCTAATTCTCTAATACTAATTGTAAAATTGACAATTTCGTTCATAAATAGTCGCTGATTAGTTTTAATGCACATCCCTCCCCTTCCAAACATATAATCCCCAACATCACAGTTGTTAACAATTTTTGAAGAAGAAAAGTGTTGGAAAAACTCAGTAGGTTCAGTAGTAATTCTCTCTCTTAAGGGCAGAGCCAATCTATTTACTGTAAACCCTATCTCCTGAAGGTCAAAGGGTTTTATAAAAATAGATTCTGCTCCTTCATTATACAAAGTTTCAATGGGGTAGTCTTCATAAGCGGTTACAATTATTACTGAGGGACTGAAAACATCTTTACTTTTAATAGCCTTTAACAAGTCTCTCCCATTTGGTCCAAATGGAAATCTTATATCAGTGATTACTACATTTGGAGGTTTCCTCAATTCAAAAACTTCCAGAAATTTCTCAGAATTAGAAAATTCTATTACTTCACAACCATTGTTCCTTAGACTCAGTGCTAACATTTCACTCAGGTCAATCTCATCTTCTACAATCCAAACTTCTACTTTTTTTTGATTTTTCGACATCTTATATGACTTTCTTCATAATGACTGTGAACCTTGTATCTCCTCTACGGGATACACACTCTATTTTTCCGCCATGGATGTCTAAGATAGCCTTTGAAATAGCTAAACCGAGACCCAACCTGCTATCGTTCGACTTTGTAGTAAAAAATGGCTCAGTTATCCTACTTAGTAAGTCATCTGGAACACCCATTCCGTTATCTAACACATTTATGGAAACAACTTCTCTTGTTTCAGATATTTGGATAGAAATATTAGGTTCTGGAACATTTTCAACTGCGTCTATAGCATTGTTTAATAAATTAACAATCACTTGAACGAACAAAGAGGGAATAACCTCAATTTTCACATTTTTCTTAATTTCTGAAACAGTAAGATTAATTTTATTAGATGTCAACCTGTTATGAACTATTTCCACCGCTTCTTTGATAATCTTTTCTAATGAATATGACTCAAATTTAAGGTCTACTTTAGATCGGGCAAAGACTTTTACACCTTTAACTATTTTTTCTATTCGATCTATATTTCTCTTTATTTTTTCTAATATATTTAAACACTCTGTTTTAAGATTTAATTGTTCATTTAACTCTTCAATTAATGGAATTAGATTCTGAACTCCTAAAGAAATAGTAGCAAGCGGATTGTTAATCTCGTGTGCGATTCCACTTGCCACAAGTCCAAGGGATGTTAATTTTTCAATTGATTCGAGCCTTTTCTTTTGCTCATCTATGATATTCTGAATATGTTGTCTTTCTATTACAGACCCAATCATTTTTGCAGCTATACTCAGGGCGTGAATCTCAGAAGATGTCCACCGTTTTTCCTCGTGGCATTCATCAAACCCTATAAGCCCCCACCAGTTATCAAACACAAAAATTGGTACAACTGCGATTGACTTTATATCTTGAGCAAACAAAAGCTCTCGTTCTTCTTCTGGGAAATCCTTTACACACCCGAAAATAGGTTGTTTTAGAGATAATACATCAATCCATCTTTTGTATCCATTTGCTACATAGTCGAAATTTTGTAATGCTGGATTATCTATTTGTGGAGTAATTAATGGAGCACACCATTCATATAACTGGTCAGTTAATATAGTGCCTACGGAAGAAATTTTATTCTTAAATATATAGCAACGGCTAACACCTGTGGCATTACCAAGTTCAGCAACTACAGTTTTAATCTCATCTTGCCAGTCAGAAGCGCGTAACAAGATTGTTGAACATTTAGAAACGGCTTCTAAAATTTTTTCTTTTTTTCTAAGATTCTCCTCTGCTTGGAATCTTCTGACTATGTCACTTGCCGAATTAGCGAAGAAAAAGAATTGCTCGAGTTCATCTTGAGAGAATTCCCTATCTTTCCTGAACATTACCAAGAGATCTGAGACGAAATCCTTATTTTTTATGGGCACAATCGCAGAGAAAACTTGTATAGGCTTACCTTGGAGGTCTGAAAAGTCGTATCTAAATTGGAAAGGGAAGTTAGGGTCTGAAATAGGGATTTCATTTAAATACTTCTGTTCCAGGTCTAATATAAATTGGTGCAAGAGATCTGATAGATTATCTCTCCCGTACGAAGTTGTATGTCTGTAGGTGATGGGTGTTTCTATTATAGGGGTCTCTTCTAAATAGCCACTTATTAAGGAAATATAGTCAGAGTCAGTCAATTCCAATGCATTTTTTAATAGCTCTGAGATCACCTCATTTGAACTTCTCAGAGTGCTTTTGGCAATTTGAATAAGAATACGGGAATAAGTGTGCTCTCTATCCAGAAATTCTTTAATTCTTTTCTTCTCAGTTATATCCTCTCCGAACCCATAGACATATTCTTTATCACCAATCTTCAAGTAAACTGACTTTACTTGCTTAAAGATGTATCTTCCATCTTTGTGTTTGTGGATAGTGATGAAAGGAGAGTTTTCTCCCTTTTTTAGAACTTCAAAATGATGTTTAAATTTTTCCGGCGTGTAGAGAATGTCTATTTGGGGTACACTGAGCTTCTTGAAATAAGCAAGGTCATAACCTAAGCTTTTTGCGGAGGCTTCGTTAACATATACAAAATTGCCCTGTGGATCTAAAAGATAAAATTCCATGCCTGCGTGGTCAACGATATACTTGAAAATTTTTAACTCTTCTTCGAGATTTATTTGATAAGTGTAGTCGCGAAATATATAGTAATGTAGTTTTCCCTCTATTGTTTCAACCAAAAAATTGTTAAGATACACCCATTTTTTTGACCCAGAGGGAGGATTTACTTCAACTAAACTGCTTTTTGAGGTATTAGAAACAGGCAAGGCAAAAATGCTTTTTGGGGAAAGAGCCAGTATTTGACTTTGGGTGAGCCCCAAGATATCAGAAGCAACTTCATTTGCGTAGATAATTACATCATTATATGAGATAACTAATCCGTGGTTTTTAAAATTGGGAAAGAGCGGATGAAATATTCCTTCTGCTAAACTAGAAAATCCTGGTTTGTGATAATTTAGCAGGAGTACATCACACAATACTGTGCCCTTGCCTTCAGATATTGGATTTTCAAACAAGGGAAGATTTATTTGTAGGCACCAAGAATGAGATGAATCATTCAGCCTGTAGACTACTATAGATTGTTTTAGTTTTTTTGTAGTGCTAAATGAATTTAAAAATCGTTTACGGTCATGTGGAAAAATTAGATGATAGTAGTTAATAGGAGTCTTTTCGGAGTTAGTTATTTTAGAAGATTGAAGAAAATGGTAAAAGTGTTCATCGGCTTTTAATACATTTCCACTATTATCTAATAAAATGAACACAGCTATGATTACCTCCCTTTTAGTTTAAGTCACACGGAACTCGGACAAAAAGTCTTCTGCTTCTTTCAAAAAAGCACCGAGGGAATTAGAAGCTTCATTAATAATGAGTTCATTTAGGCGGTTAGCAAACAGCGGAGTAACTTTTATATCAATGTGATTAAAATCACCTGCATAACCAAAATTATTAGCACGAGCTATTTCGCTTGAAATTTGAATTATCCAGGATTCGAGTGGATATTTGTTATCGGAAGAATCTGGAGTATTATGGTATACGAGAGGATACCACAAGGTTTCTGGAAAATGCCATTTTTGTGCAAGCCACTGGTTAACCTCAATATATGTATGTCCTAAATATTCCTTTTCTAACTTTCTAATCTGAATTTTTTGTGTGCTCGCTTTTTCTACCAAATTTTTGTACTCATTTTTAAATGTAAGAGCAATGCAGTATTTGCCTATATCGTGAAGGAGTCCAGCTGTAAATAGGGTTTCTGGAGATGAGGCAGAGTTAATCTTTTGAGCTAATAGCTGTGCTGACTTTGCAGAGCCAAGGGAATGCAACCAAAAGTCTTTGGGACTAAAAGCTAATTGTGATTTGGTAGTGAATAAATCAAGTACAGTAGTGCTTAACGCCAACATTCTAACAGTCTCAAATCCAAGGATAACAATGGCTCTTTGAAGATTGTCTACTCTATGTCGAAGGCCATAAAAAGCAGAATTTGCTAATTTTAGCACCCTTGCTGATATTGCAGGGTCTTTTTCCATGGTTTTCTTGACATCAGAGGCGGAAGACCTATCATCATTTATAGTTTCTATGAGCTTTGCCATTACAACTGGTAAGGTAGGTAAATCTTCATTCCTTTCTATTTTTTGCCAGAAATCATTCATATGTTTTCCCCTTTTTAATACAGCATTTGATTTCCTTTCCTTCTTTAAGAGTGTCCTCCCATAAATCATTTAGATACTGCTTTTTGAAATTTTTATTAACTAATGTGCAAATCTCGTTAACTTTTTCTTTAATTTTATTGTCTATAATCTGTAGATTTTTATTTAATTCATCAATATAAGTATCAGAAATGGAAGGATTAAAACTTAAAAAGTCCTTGAAATAGTTTAGTAGTACCCTATTATCGTTCCACTCTCCAAGCGTCTCTTGAACCTCTTTTATTTTGGGTATGAATTGTTTAATTCCGCTAATTAGGACACTTGAAATTTCGAAGGAATATCGTATTTTTTTGAGACTTATTCTAATGAGATGAAGCTCTTCACTTATAAGTTCCTCTTTTTGGACAATTTTCTTCACCTTCTTTCTAACTTTAGTAAGTTGATTAAGTAATTTCAATACTCTTTGATATAGAAAATCTACATAACAGCACTCTCCAACCTGGGGTAGATCCGGAACTACTCTACTAAATTCTATTGCCCTTTCTACTAACTCAACAGCTTTGATGCAGTTTTTGTATTCGAGTTCCCTTTTTTTATCTATAAAATTACAGAAGTGAACTGTAAATAAAGAGTCTCCGGGAAATAACTTTAAAGCGAGTTCTTTTATTACATCGAGTTCTCTCCTTTTTCCCAATAAACGAGTAATTGTTTTTGCAGTGGAAATTAATTCCTCCGGGAAGTGAAAAAATGTTTTTAATTCAGAAAAGAGAGCACGAGTTCTCCTGGAGGTTACCCTAATATCATGAATTGCATCTGGATGTAGAGATTGAAGCAATGAAAGGTTTGACGCCATTGTTGTAATGTATTCCTCCCATTTTATCAACAAAATGTTTTTTGCGGTATTACACTCTATTTTCTTTTCTCTCTTAATGTGCATCAAGTCAAATTAGTTTTACTTAACTATGAATTTATAAGTGCCTGAGCCCACCTCGAAGATTTCTTGAAGCTCCTCCTTGGCTAAAGGTTCTAAAGATGGTTCCGAAGTTACGGTCATATTCGCTTTTTTGGGAACTATTATCTTAGCCCTCGAGTTTGAAGGCACAATTATCACCATTGATAAAGAACCATCTGGGTTTTTGTCCCATCTCGAAAGAACCTTACCTCTCACCGTTTCAATATAGGCTTGGGCATAGTTTAGAGGCCCTTCCCATGGCTTAGGTGAAATAGTAATATATCTGTAACCTGGCTCCGGAAGTCTATTAATACCAGCAATTCCTCCGAAGAACCAGTCTAACACACTTCCAAACATCTGATGATTATGGGAGTTCATTTCTGGGCCCGTCTTATATTCCCAAAGTTCCCACAATGTAGTAGCACCCAGTTCTATCATATATCCATAGCTTGGGAAATCTTTTTGTAGTACTATTTTGTACAGAAGATCTGCTCTATTGGCATCAGTGAGGACATCATATACATACTTAGCACCGAGAATTCCACAATAAAGATGCGCTTTCCTATTCTCCTCAATTTCGTAAATAAGTTTTTGTAAAGCTTTCTGTTTGTATTCACCTTGGGCAATGCCTAAAAATAGAGGAAAGATTTGGGCAAATTGCGAGCCTTCATTGTAATAACCTTTTTCTTTGTCAAAATACTTATTATTGTAGGCATCTGCCACTTTTTGTTTCTTCGCAGAAAAGTATTGGACATCATCAGCTTTACCGAGAACTTTAGCAAGTTCTTCTAATACGCAAGCAGTCCAGTAATAGCATCCAGTTCCAATTGGCTCCATTGGAGTTTTTTCCAATGCTACCCAATCTCCGTAGTGACAATATTCCATTAGACCATCTTTTTCATCTCTTTCCATTGATTTGAACCATTTAACGAGGTTATCATAGTGGAGTTCTACCACTCTCTTATTTTGATAGTATCTCCATGAATACCACACAATAAGGGGATAAGCAATGGCCCAAGGTGGAGAGCCCTTTTGTTCGCCCCAAATCGCTTTAGGGCATGTGTCAGGGACATATCCTTCAGGGCTTTGCGAATCTGCGATATCCCACAACCATTTTTGATAATAAGCTGCGGCATCAAAATTCATAATGGTTGCTTCGGCGGCAAGGTGAGCATCTCCCATCCAACCCATTCTTTCATCTCTTTGGGGGCAATCTGTAGGTATACTCATATTGTTTCCTCTAATACTCCAAAGCACAATATCCCTAATTTTATTTAAGAGTGGATTATCACATTCAAAATGCCCTACTCTTTGAAATGCGGTATGGAAAACTTGGGCTTCGATTTTCTCTGGAGTTAATTCCCCCGGATAACCGGTTACTTCCGCATACCTGAAACCATGTTGAGTAAATCTTGGTATGTATACCTCCTCTCCCTTTCCTTTTAATACATATACATCTGTAACCTTTGCACTTCTAATGTTTTCTACATTTAATCTACCGTCAGGATAAAGTAACTCTGCGTGACGAATCTTTATTTCGGTTCCCTTCGGTCCCTCAGCTATTATTTTTACTACTCCGGTTAAATTCTGTCCAAAATCAACTATGTAAGTATTTGCATCGAGTTTATTTATTTTCACTGGTTTCTTAACCTCAACAACTTTTATAGGAGGCATTACCTGAGCCTGCATGATCTTGGGAATATACTCGAATGGGACTACTGATGACCAATCTGTATCATCATAATCGGGTGTGTCCCAACCTTTTTTTTCTAACCGAGCGTCGTAAGTTTCCCCATGGTAAAGACTCTCACTAACTATTGGTCCCGTGCTCGCTTTCCAAGTTTCGTCAGTAAGTATTTTTTCAGTTGAATCATCCTCGTATTTAATGTGGATTTCTAACCATGCTCCGCAAGTCTTATGCCACCATCCATGACCTAACATTATCCCCACTGCATTTTTGCCTTTTTTGAGGAGTTGTGACACATCATAAGTTAGATATAGAGTCCTTTTTTCGTGAACAGTATTAGCTGGCTCCAATAGGTTATCTCCTACTTTTTGACCATTAATCCTCAACTCAAAATATCCCAAACCTGTAACATAAGCTCGGGCACTTTTAACCTCTTTTTGTACTTCAAAAGTTTTTCTCAGGAGGGGCGAAATTCGCTTGTAATTCCATTCTTCCCTCATCTCGTATTTTTCTGGTACTTCATCTTTTTGAGGATGACGAATCCATTTTGCTTTCATTTCGTCTTGAGGATTCAAAAATGCCGTTTCAAAGTATGCGGGCTCACTAAAACGAGTTTTTTCATCATCGTTATACTTGATCCTAACACGCCAATAATATCTTGTGAAGCTTTCTAAATTTGGACCTGAATACTCGATGTGAACATTTTCAGGATTCTCTACCCAACCACTATCCCATACATCAGGATTTCCTTCTAAAAGTTTTTCTAAAGACTTAGATATTTGGATTTGATAGCCTTTTTGAGAGACATTGTACCCCTTTTGTGGTACTACCCAGCTAAATCTCGGTATCTTTGTATCAATGCCTATAGGATTTTGGAGGTATTCAACTCTCAAGTTTTCAGGAATGAATGGTGATTGAGCATATAGATGTGTAGCAAATAACAAGAATGGAATAAACACACTAAAATTCAGATTCTTGCCAAACATAGACCTCTCCTCAGTTAAAGTTTATCAGTTCCAGTTTAATTTTTCGTAATGGTGCCCAATGAATAGTTTAACGATTGGATAACACTATTTTCAATGTCTAATACTTTGAATTCTATAGCAGTATTTGAAAAATTAATCACCCCGTAACTTGCAAGAACTCCCCTATCTGAATCCCTCTTTAAATGCCCTGGATTAAAGTATACTTTGCCATTCTCTACCAAAATTTTAGGTTTGTGAGTATGTCCGTAACACCATACATCTAAATCTTCTCTGGAAAGCCTTTCAATTAAGAACTTTGCATGGGCGAAAATGAATTTTTTATTCGCAAAGTTTTTTATCAATACCTTAGGAGTGACATTATCCCTAAACTCCTCGTCCCAAAGTCCTGGCACTCCTGACACTGGAAATCCCATGTCTTTTAGGAACCTGTAGTCCTCAAAATTGTCCCCTAAATGAAATATTTCAGAAACCTCAATCTTACAAATTAGGAAGTCACATACCTGAATCATTAGTTTTGAATTTCCGTGTGTATCACTTATAACACCTATTTTCCCGTTCATTTGAAATAGCCTTTTTAATTAAATATTATATATTGAGCACGGATCCAAAAACTTAATACATTGATAGGAGGAAAATCCAATGGGTAGCAAGGGAAGAGAAATAGTAAACATGAAATTAGATTATCTACTTGAATTACTTAACAAAGCTTATGCGGATGAATGGTTTGCGTATTATCAATATTGGTTAGGTGCTAAGGTAGCTAAGGGGCCTATGAAAGAGGCAGTCATGGCTGAATTATTTCAACATGCGGGAGATGAACTAAGACATGCGGATATGCTTGCTCAAAGGATAATTCAATTAGGTGGAACGCCTGTATTGAGTCCTAAAAAGTGGTATGAAATGACTAATTGTGGATACGACCCACCTGAGGATCCTTATGTGCGGGTTCTTCTGGAGCAAAATATTAAGGGAGAACAGTGTGCAATTCAAGTTTACAATGCTTTGTTGAAGGAAACGAAAGAGGGAGACCCTGTGACTTACAATATGGTACTTCAGATTCTACAAGACGAGGTCATGCATGAAGAAGATTTACAAGCATTACTTGAGGATCTTGACTTAATGGTTAAAAGGGGATGAAATCAAAACCACTCTTCGGAGTCCTCATATATAAGATTGAGAGGCACACCTTTATTCTTCAGAAGAATAAGGTGTGCCTTTAATTGTTGTTTGGCTAATTCAATTCTCTCTTGTGGTATGTCGTCGTACACTTGAGAAAGAAGTTCCCTGATGGAAGAAACACCATTTTTTAAGGCTTTGAGTATCTTTTCTTCTCTTCGCTTGCGATGTTCTATGAGGTTATGAATGACCTGGTTACCTCTCATAAAGAAAAATGGAACTCCATGTCCTGGAATTAACAAATCCACCTCTAATTCTGAAAGAAGTTTTAGAGACTCCATATATATAGCCATATCCCCACCTTCGTCTGTATTTATAACCACCGGTCCTTCAGCGCTAACCATATCGCCTGCAACAAGGGTTTTAGTAGTGAGTTCATAAAACGAGTAATGGTCCGGTATATGACCCGGAGTAGGTATAACACAAATTGACCAAGGTAACTCATCTTTATCTAATTTAATGGTAAAAAAGGTTTCAGAAGTTTTTTGCATTTTTCCATGATGAAGAATAGGAATTTTTAAACATCTTGAAATCAACTCAACTGAGCCTGCATGATCCTCGTGAGGATGGGTATATGTAACGCCTATAAATGTTGCCCCTAACTCTGCAAGGTGTTGTAACCAGTATAACAGTTCTCGAACACTTTCGGTATCTCCTGCACCCGGGTCGATTATTATTAATTCTTTTCCCCCTATAACTACACAGTTTACATGGCTAAAGAAAGTTTCTTTAGGAGATGGTAGGGGGAATATATGTACTCCTGCACGAGGATGAAAGTATGAGTATTTTTCATCAGCCCAGGGTATTACTTTTAATTCTGATATAGCAATTTCGACTTGGAATGAGTTCAGGTGTTCTAAAATGTAAGCAACCGGAGTTGATAAAGAAATTTCTCCTTTATGCCATTTTTCCAGAGCATTAGAAGGTTTATACCATTCTATAGATTCAACCTCTTTAGGACTTTGTATGTCGAAAACCATATAGTCCTCTTTCCATTCTACAAAGAAGAAATAGGTCTTGAATCTTAGAGGATATCCTGGAGGTGTAATCCAAGGTCCTGTGAAAGGGTAACTTTTAATGTCCAAGACGATTGAACTCGATTTTAATAAATCATAAAATGTTTTAGATGAAGAAATGTCTTTATTCTGTAGGGACTCGGGAATACATCTAATTAATTCTTTGGGGAAAGGAAAATACCCTGTTTCTTCAAAAGTTTCTCTGAGAGCTGTAACAAGAGCTCTCTTAACTTCTTGGGTTTGTTCTCCAACAACTATTGCTGGGTCATCTATATCTTCTAAACTTCCACCGGGAAAAGCATGATGCCCCGGAAGAAATGTCAAAGTACGAGTCCTTTTTATCATTAATACTTCTATATCCCTTAAAGAATCCTTTCGTCCTCTTCGCCATATAACACTGGCACCCGCAAGTTTTGGTATGATTTTTACCATATTTTGTCCTTTAATTTTTCAGGTTCTGGAGATAAAAATATGTTTTTATCCGATAAGTTTTCAAGTTACGAACTTTCGGGAGAGTTAAACATTCTTGCTACTACATACAACAAATTGTTAGAGGAAGGAGTAAACATTATTGACTTAACTATCTCTAATCCTACTCAAGCGAAAATAGAATATCTCACAGAGGAGATAGTTCACGCTATCACATCTCCTCAAATCTTTGAATACAGACCTAACCCTAAGGGTCTATACTCAGCAAGAGCAGTAATAGCAAAATATTACTCAGAAAAGGGATACAAAGTATCTGCTGAGGATATTTTTTTAGTTTCAGGGACATCTGAGGGATATTCATATTTATTAAAGCTTATCTGCAATCCGGGAGACAAAATACTTGTCCCTGCACCTTCTTATCCTCTATTAGATTTTATAGCGAAATTGGAAAATGTTGAGATTGAAGATTTCAGCCTAAAATTAAACTCAAAGGGTGAATGGAGATTAGATATCGAAAGTATTTACCAAAGGTTAGACTCACGCACAAAAGGTATCTTTTTTGTCCAACCTAATAATCCCACGGGCACAATTCTTAGCAAAGCAGAAGGGGAAAACCTAATAAAGCTCTGTGAAGAAAACGGTCTTTGTTTGATAGTAGATGAAGTTTTTAGGGAATTTGTTTTTAATAGTGAAAAGCCTGTTCCCCTTCTGCATTCAGACAGTGTGCCCGTTTTTACTCTCAATGGTATATCTAAAACGCTTGCACTTCCCCAACTAAAGTTGGCGTGGATTTTAGCCTTCTTACCTAATAAAGTTAGAACTCAAATATGTGAGGCATTAGAGATTATTTGTGATACATATCTATCGGTGAATACGCCTGTGCAAGTAGGTTTAGAGAGTTTGTTTCAGATGAGGGGTAAAATAAATGAGAGCATAATGGAAAGACTGACGAGTAACTTAGAATATGCACTAAATAGGCTTGGAAATACATCTACTTTGAGTACACTAAAGCCCGAAGGGGGGTGGTACTTGATTTTAAGATATTCTCATAATATAGGTAGCGAACAATTTGCAGTGAAACTACTAAAAAGTATGGGGGTCCATGTCTATCCAGGATCAACTTTTCGGTTTCCAGAAGATAACTTCTTAGTTATTAGTCTCTTGACTGTTTCCGCCGACTTCAAAGAGGGATTAGAAAAAATTATTGAATTTACTGAGCATCTGGAAAGAACATAGAAAAGGCAAACTCTTCCTCAAAGTTAGGTAGAGTTGCAAGATCAATGTGTTTAATAGAGCCAACACTTTTCTCAACTAATTTTCTTTTTTTCATATCTAATAAAGCAATTTTTGCTCCCAAAAGACTTGTGTTTCCTACTATATGGATTTTTTCATGAAATATAGTAGATGGAACTATACCTAATCTTGACAAATATTTAGGATGTATGTAATTTCCAAAATTTCCTGCTATGTATACTGTGTCGAGGTCTGCAGATGAAATTCCTGCATAGGATAATAACATCTTAACTCCGCATTTAATTGCTCCACATGCCAGTTGAACCTGCCTTATGTCTTTTGCAGATAGGAAGATTTCTCTATCATTTACTCCACCTTCATACACTATAAATATAGCTTCCTCATTTTTTATCTTAAATCTCTCAAGGATTTTTTGGGGGATACTTTGAGAGACGGAACTCACCATAAATTTGCCAGTTGGATCTAATAATTTCAACTCGAGCAATAAACACACAAGTTCTATTACTCCACTACCACAGATTCCTTTGGGAATGGAATCACCTATAACTGAAAATGAGATGTCCTCATTCGATAGAAATATGTGGTCGATGGCTCCATCATCTGCACGCATTCCACAGCTGATTCTTCCGCCCTCAAATGCTGGACCAGTGGCAGTAGATGTAGCTATAAATTTACCTTTACACCCCAAAACTATTTCCCCATTTGTGCCAAGGTCTAAAAACAAAAAATTTTCAGCACACTCAAATAAATTTAATGCTAATAATCCCCCTGAGATGTCACCCCCTACAAAACTTCCGATTGCTGGAAGAATATAAATATCAGCATCAGAATTTGCTATTATTCCCAAATCTGAAGTCTTAAGGGTTATTGGTGATGTAAATATTGGAAGAAAGGGGAATTCTCCGAGCGATTTCGGGGAGATTCCTAAAATTAAATGAATCATAGTAGTATTTCCGGCTAATACAATCTCATAAATTGATTCTGGGCTAATACTGAGAGTGTTTAACCCTTTAATTATTAACCCGTTAACTGTGGATAATACAGAGTTCTTTAATTCCTCAAGATTCTTTTCGGAGATAGAAGAATAGGAAATTCTGCTTATTACATCGTCGCCGAATCTTGTTTGACTATTTGTATCAAAGCCTTGATATAAGGTTTCCCCGGTCTCTAAATTTAAAATTTCAATGGCGATATTTGTAGTCCCTATGTCAATTGCACAGCCAACGAGTGTTGTAGTAGTGTCAAGAGAATACCAATCTATTAATTTTTCGGAATTATAGACAACCCATCCTGAAAGTTGGTCTTTCAAAACTGAATGAGATAGTTTATTTAGAAATCTGTAGGAAGTTTTTTCAGACTCAGTGCAGTTATAAATTTGAGACAAATAATCAAAATCTATGTTTTTACATAAGTTTACAATTTTTTTTCTAAAATTTGGCTCTAAATTGTAGGTCCCATCTACATTGTAAGCCTTTTTCAATGTGCCTATATTATTTATGGAGAGAGAGAATATAGTAGCAGGTGATAAGTCTACAATTACATTTTCATTTACAGACACCTGGCAAGCATTTACAAGTTTCCACTCTGATGTATTCGAATCATAGAGTTTTACGAGGCACTTTCCACATACTCCATGACCACCACATGAGGAGGACAAATTAACTCCACTCTTTCTCAGTATTTCAAGAAGATTTTCGCCTTTCTTAGCTAAAAATTTTATATTATATGGCAATAGTTCAATAGCTATAAATCCCAAGCTCACACTCCAAAGATTTCAATAGTTTTTTGATATTATATGTAATTGTTCTGTATTAATCTCAAAAAAGGCATATAAATGTGGTACCTTTTACCTGCAAGAATGAGGTCTATCATTAAGGCTTTATTTAATCCTACAATTTATCCTACGGTTTTACAAATAGAGCCGACGAATAGGTGTAATCTTAAGTGTATAATGTGTCCTCATGGCTGTGAGAAAATGACAGAATACCATGATCTTGAAATAACAAGATTTAAGGAAATAGTAGATGAGATTTATAAATACGGATTTCTTAGGGGGGTTCATATTCAAGGGCTCGGAGAACCACTTCTCTATAGAAATTTAATAGAAGCAATAGGACATTGTAAAAAAAGAAACTTAGAAACATATTTCAATACTAATTTAACCATTTTGACCCGTGACTTAGCTGAAGAATTGGTAGAAATCCAGCATAACAAGATAGCAGTATCTTTAGATACTGTTAGTTCGAATACATACAAATGGATAAGACGTGGAGGAAAGGCTTATGACCTTGAGAGAGTATTAAATAATATGAAAATGCTTGCAGAAGTGAAAAGGGAGAAAAACTCTAAGTACCCTATTATTGCTGTTCATGCCATACTCTTTAGAAGCACCATTGAAGAAATACCTGATATGGCAAAGGTTCTGAAAGAGCACGGTGCTGAGATGTTATGTTATCAACATTTAATTACTGAAGGTATTCCAGAGCAAAAAAAAACACCAGATGGAAGAAGACTTATTGATGAGTGTGTTACGAAACTAAGTTTGGAGGAGAAAAAAGAAATTCTTTCGATAATGCGTTCTTTCTCATCACAAGAATTTGAGATAGTTCCCCCTCATGATTTTGAGTGGTTGGATAAAACACTACCTCCTCTCGAGGGTATATTAACTTGCCTCGATTTATGGGAAAGACCAACAATACTTGCAAACGGAGATTTTATGCCTTGTTGTTATGCTCTTGGTTACAAACATCTTCATATGGGAAACATCTACAGAGATTCTTTCATAGATATTTGGCTTTCAAAAAGATACAGAAACTTAAGATGGCAACACATTTCAGGAAGACTCAATGAAGTATGTGCCAATTGTAGTCAGTTATACCAGGTTTTTCAACCATCAGTAAAGTTATATCTTTCTGGAGAGCTAAAAAGATATAGATTTTATCCCAATCCATTTTTTGGTAATAGAAGTAATTGAAAAGTGCCGAGATATGCACATTTGTCATGTATATAAAGATTTCTATCCACCTGTGGTTGGGGGAATAGAGAAATATTTATCACTAATTTCAAAGTATCAAAAAGAGATGGCGGAAATTACTGTGTTAGTGTGTGGTAAAAAATGGAGTCCCAAAGTAATAGAAATAGATGGTATTCGTGTAATATACTCTGGGGAGGTAATGAGAGTCCTAAGTGCACCAATTTCTCCTCAGCTTTTGTATTATTCCAAAACACTTCGACCAGATATTTTTGTGGTTCATACTCCTAATCCCATAGGTGAAATTGCAGTTTGGATAAACAGATCGAAAGTGCCTTATGTTATTAGATACCACAGTGATGTAGTGAGACAAAGAATACCTATGATGCTTTACAAGCCATTTTTTAAGCGAGTATTGAGAGAAGCAAAGTTTATAATACCCACAAGTATAATTTATCAGCAAACTTCTCATTTACTTGGAGAATTTCAGAGTAAATGTCGTGTTGTTCCTTTGGGAATCGAAGTGGACTTTTTTTCCGCGGTGGATGAGCAGAAGGTGAAAGAAGTTAAAAATAAATACAGTGATGAATTTGTCTTCTTTTGTGGTGTCCATAGGTATTACAAGGGGCTTCACATATTATTGGAAAGTGCAAAGGAAATCGATATCCCTATAGTAATTGGAGGTGATGGACCCGAGAGAAAAAAACTGGAAAATATGAAAAGAAAAGAAGGTTTGAAAAATGTAGTTTTTGTAGGTTCTCTTCCAGATGATGAGTTAAAATATTATCTTTATGGATGTGCTTTATTTGTCTTCCCGTCCATAGCGAGAAGCGAAGCGTTTGGAATTTCTATAATAGAAGCACATGCTTGTGGGAAACCAGTAGTAGCAACTAAATTAGGCACAGGCGTAGAGTGGGCAAACTTAGATGGAATAACAGGAATTAATGTGACACCAGGTAACCCAAAGGAATTAGCTCAGGCCATAGACTTTTTGATTAAAAATCCTGATATAAGGGAAGAAATGGGTAAGATTGCTAAGGAGAGAGTTCAAAGGGAGTTTGATATAAAAAAGACTTCCAAATTTGAGATGGAAATATATAAGATGGCTTTGAACCAATGAATTCACTATACATTATATATGGTTTTGCTTTGCTTAATTCATTTATCTTAAGTTTAGTCCTAACGGAAGGCTTTAGAGTCTTGGCTCTAAAGTTCAATATTTTAGATGTTCCTCAAGGAAGAAAGTCTCACAAAACTCCTACCCCCTTACTTGGAGGTGCGGGAATATATCTTACTTTCAACGCTCTGATACTTTTATTCTTTTTCCTATACCAAATTTCTCCTACTATCAGAGAAATGATAGGAGGGACTTCCCCAGTTGATTTTCTTGGTCAGGGGTCTTTTAAGAAGATTATAGGGGTTTCTATTGGTGGTGGAATAATCTTTCTTCTTGGGCTCATAGATGATATCTTCACCCTTGGCGCATGGACTAAACTATTGGGGCAGATTTTATCCGCCTCACTTGTGGTATTTTGCGGGATTAAGATAGAAATGTTCTTTCTCTCTCATTGGATTATTTCTTACATCATCACGGTGGGATGGATAGTCCTAATTACAAACTCACTCAATCTACTTGATAACATGGATGGACTTTGTGGAGGCATTTCCTTTATCTGTGCTATGTCATTTTTCTTTTGTGTTCAGCCCTATGATGAGTTTTTTATTAGATTTTTACTAATGGTCTTTGCAGGTGCGGTGGGTGGTTTTTTGTTCCATAATATAAATCCAGCAAGAGTATTTATGGGAGATGCGGGAAGTCTGTTCTGCGGATATTTTCTTTCAACAATATCTGTGATTGGAACATACCACTTAGAAGGCACACCCTCAAGAGTGGCTATACTCGCGCCAGTAGTTATACTAAGTGTTCCACTATTTGATACCTTTAGTGTTATTTACCTTAGATGGAGAAGTGGACACTCCATATTCGTTGGAGACAAGAGACATTTCTCACACAGACTCGTAGACTTGGGAATGACACCCAAGCAAGCAGTTGAATTTATATGGTTAGTAGGGATAATAGTTGGTATCAGTGCTTGGTTTTTACCTATGTTAAATTTCTATCAAAGCGGTCTTGTACTCATTCAAGTTTTAGGTATTTACATTTTAATAGTTCTACTTATGAATGCTCCTAAGGGAGTACTTCAAAATGGTAATATGACGAACGCTAACAGAGGGAAAAATGGCGCGCAGGAGTAATAAAAAAAATAGAAAATCAGATGATGATCACTCAAAATTAATAACCGAGATACAAACCTCAGAAATACCATTTCCCTTATTCGGAGAGAAGATACTCAAAAAAACCTTACTGAAAATCGCTATAGTTTTTGGAGGCGCACTTTTTATTTTGATTCTAATGCAATTAGGTATTTTAGAGCAGATAAAGCCCTTCATTCTCTCTTACTTTTACGATTATATTAACATTAGATACTCTCCTGGAAGCCTGGATATAGGGGTAGTAGTGTTAGGACTATGGCTTATTACAGGTTTATCTCTCATCCATCCTTGTATCAGCATTTCTTTACTCTGTCTACTGAGATGTTGGTTAGATGGTTACACCTATCCAACTGATAATGCATATTTTATGTGGGGAGCTACAATTGTAGGATGTTTTTTTGTAACTAATACATATATAAGAAGAGAGTCTCTAAAATATAATCCTATTTTAATTGTGATTGCTATTTTTGTGGTTGTATCAGTGCTACTCTTACCTTTTTCTTATCAAGTGGGAAGAAGTTATAGGACGGCAATGCTATGGATTTCATATACTGTACTGCTTATAGTCATCTACAATATTGCTAAAAATAATTGGTCATCAAAGACTCTCGTTTGGGCTCTTCTAATTACTTTAGGACTTCAAACCTGGTACGCTTTTCTACATTACCATTATGTACTTCCGTTCTTGAGAAAGAGTTTAATGTTAGACCCCTCACTTCGTATTAAGTTTTTTGGGACAGTTGAACTCTCAAGGGAACTTATATACAGGTTCAATATGAATAGGGCATTTGGAACCATGCTTTTTCCAAATGCTCTCGCTGGGTTTATCATTTTGATACTCCCACTGTGCCTTTCAAAACTCGTAGGTGAACTTAAGTACTTCTTTGAGACCTTCAAGTATAAAAAAATTCCTTTGGAAAAAAGCAAGGAAAAAAAAGTTATATTTTTAGCTGGTGGTTTGTGGTTAACCGCAGTTATGATTTTATTCATTACTCAACTGTTCCCGCTAACATATGCACTGGAAATAAAAAGCGATATCGACTTTATCCTTGCAGGTGCAATTAGCATATTATTGGCTATTTTACCTGCAGGTGTTTTTGCATGGATTTCTATAACAAAAGGCTATGACTTAGGCAAATCTTTTATCAGAATTACCATTTTAGGAATGTGTTTTTTCTTTGGAGCTTCTTCCTTATGGTTGACTTACTCGAGGGGTGCTTGGCTATCAATTATGCTTTCGGTAATGGCATTTATTGTAGTGAGAATTATCACTACCATAAAAAAATATAACTTTAGTATAGCTCCAAAAATAGTGTTACTTTTTCCCCTTTGCTTCATAGCCATACTCTTAATTTTATTTGGCACAGCAAAAGCCCAGTCCAACTTTGAAGAACAAATTAGGAGAGATAATAAAACCGCTAACTTATCAGATACCATGCCATCCACTCAGATTTTGGAAGAGGGATTGGAGGTAACCTGGAACCACCTAAGAGATCCGTCTTCATTTAGATTAAGATGGAGTTATTGGAAAGTTGGCTTATCAATGTTTTTCTACAACTTTTTAACTGGAGTAGGACTTGGAAATTACGGATTAGCATATCCCAAATATCAGTATCTGGGAGCAGGAGATGTAAAGGAGTGTCATAATGGTTATTTGCAGATGTTATGCGAAACGGGTATATTAGGCGGAGGATTATTTATCGTTTTCATTCTATTGGTGTTGATGAAAATATTAAAGGCGTTTACAAATAAAAATGAAATTAATTTTGAAAAACTCTACATAGGGATTGGGATTTTGGCTTTCCTAATTCATGCTGGACTGGATATACATTTTTCTCATCCATCGTTAGTAACTTATTTTGTCGTCCTGTTAGGTATTTTCTTAAGCGAAGAGGAAAAATTTGAAGATATTATTAAAACAAACTCCGAACACAGGAAAGAATCTCTGTGGATAACATCCAAGTACATTACACCTACTTTTCTATTAATTTTAATATTCTTTGCAATAGGAGTTTTTCCACCATATTTTAGAGACTTAGTGCGTAGTAAAATGGCTTTTATAAATGTTGGAAAAGACCATGAATTACAATTAGTAATAAAAACTATAAATTTTGTTTTTTCAGAGGTATTAGACTTTGCTCTTGGTAAAACAACTAAAGAACCCAAGATTTCCGGAACGATTCTTAGGTATTTTTTTGTAGATTTGAATAGATTAAAAGATTTCGGGGATTTATATGTACCTAAAAAGGATGGAAGTAATAAAGCTATTTTATTACCTGAGGGTGAGCCTGTCCCAGAAGATTGCATTTTGCTTGTAAAAAAGCCTTGGTATTTCATTCAAGTTATGAAGCGGAGATTTTTCAAATATGGGGAAATTTTGGAAAGAATAGATAAAATATTTCCTCTACAAGATGATATGCCAAATTACTTGGGAGAGTATTACAAGTCTATCTACATCCATTTGTCTTACGCTCATGAGCCGGATCTAACAAACGAAGCAAGGGAAAAGATGTTACTCTGGAGTAGAGAATCGCTTAGAAGAAATCCCTATCACGGTGATTCATACTATAACTATGGGAAGGCACTGTGGTATACAGGAGTAAAGGATGATTGTCCAAGTAATGAAAAGAAAAAAGAATACCTTCTTGAGGCTCTAAAATACTTAGAGATGTCTGCCCAATATTGGAAGAATGTGCCTTATTACTGGTATGAATACATAGAACATTTAAAAGATGCAAAAAAAGCCTTCAGCGAAATGAATGAAAAAAATATAGTCGCAGAATTAGAAGAGAAAGAGGTAAATTGTAGCAAATATGTAGAAGATTTGATAAGAAAAAGACAGAAATTGGGTATTTGAAGGGGTAGTTATGAATTCTATTGATGGTAGGTTAAGTAAACTAAGAGAGATATTACAGAAAAATAAGTGTGATGCTTTTGTCAATTTTTCGGCCGTAGAAAATAGATATTTTTCTGGCTTTACTGGCTCCACTTCTTGTTTAGTGATAGGGACTTTTGGAAATTTGATATTTACCGATTTCCGCTACGAAGAACAGGTATATACAGAGGTTAGAAATTTTTCAATTCGTATCGTAAGTAAAAACTTAGAGGAGGAAGTTATAGCATTTTTAAAGGACTCCAGGTTAAAAAAACTTGCCATTATTTCAGAGAAAACTAATCTTAGGTTTTATGAAAGACTCAAAAGTGAAGATTTTGAAATTTATAGAGTAGATGATGATATCTCATCTATGAGAATGATAAAAGATAATAATGAGATTTCTCTCATTAAAAAAGCTTGTGAGATTACTTACACAAGCCTTGAGAAAGCCTTAGGAATAGTGAGAGAAGGTATTTCGGAAAGAGAAATTGCAGGATATATAGAATATCAATTTAAATTAAACGGTGCGGAGGCGATAGGATTCGATACTATTGTTCTTTTTGGAGCAAAGTCTTCCCTTCCCCATGGCAAGCCTTCTGACAATAAGTTAAAACCCGGAGATGTAATATTGATTGATTGTGGATGTGTTTACAAAGGTTACCACTCTGATATAACACGAACATTCGTTTTTGGAGCAATTCCCGGAGTATGGTTTGAAAATATATATCAAATTACCAAGGAGGCACAATCAAATGCATTAAAATTTCTAAAGGATGATGTTTCGTGTAAAGAAATAGACTACGAAGCACGAAGGTGTATAGCAAAAAGAGGTTTTGGGATGTTTTTTGGACATGGATTAGGGCACGGAGTAGGATTAGAAATACACGAACTTCCCCGCCTGAACAAAGATAGCAATTCTAATTTAAAATCAGGAGTAGTGGTTACTATAGAACCGGGAATTTACTTACCTGGCAAGGGCGGAGTAAGAATCGAAGATACAGTTGTGATAACAGAAGAGGGTTGTGAAATCTTAACCAATTTTGAGAAAAATCTCATAGTTTTGGACTAAAAACTACTATTTTCACTCTGATAGATATCCGAAGCTTCGGGGAGGAACAAGGATTGATTTTTCGTTAGAAATCTCAACTTTTTTCTTCTTTAACTTATATAGATTATTAGGATAGCTTTCGTAGACCCATACTAATTTATACTCTCGAGATTTCGAAAGTATTAGGATTAACTCTTTGGTTCCAATATTAGCGAAAAAGGTATTTGCCCCAATCTTTACAGATTTAAACAACTCTGGAGAAGAAGAATGAAGGGGATTTATCATATCTCCAGGCTTTGTGTTTCTTGTAAACATAGCCAGGGCATGGTAAACGGGGAATATCTGCCAATTTTTATCAGCATATCCCCAAAGACCTATGCGCATAATAGCGTCCTTCCCTCCAGGATAAGCGACTTCCTGAAGACACCAGATATTAAATCCGGTTACCCCGGCATTTAATCCATCTATTATGGTTGATACAGTATATAGGGCACCATCAAATTCTTGCATAAGTGGATTATTAAATGGAGGCCGGAATCTCGAGTCGGTAATTCCGAATTCGGTAACAATGAATGATGGTTGGCTATTCCTATAGTGCTTCCTTAAAAGGTTAATCCTTTCTTCAAATAGATGATTAGCGTATGGAACAACAGTGTAATTCCAATAAAAGTGAGAAGCCCATAGTTCAACACAGGAGCGATAAGACTTTCTTGATAGACACTTACAGAACCAATCGGTTCCCATTGCGTCATCACTTCCTATTAACTCTATATCTAATTTATTCTTCTTGAACTCCATGCTAAGCTTACAGTGGTAATCAACAAATTTCTCAAATCTATTATTGGAATTAAAGAAATAGTTGGGTTCATTCGTCAGAGTAAAATATTTTATACAGGTAAACCTTTTTTCCTTTTTAAGATATTTGAGCAAGGCAATGATTTCTTTGATTCTAACCTCTGGGTTGTCCCAAGGATTTTCCATACCCCATGTAACACAGGTAAGATTCACTGGAATTTTGTTGCTCTGGTAATATTCAAGAGTTTTGCATAAGCTTAATATACCGTCGCTATTCCATGTAAAAGTTTCTCCATCCTCATTGGGAGACCATTCCTTAAACCAGACAAATGTTCTAACCCAATGAGGGGTTAAATGATTTAGCCTATTTACCCGCAATAATTCTCCTTTTTTGTCTACTCCTAACTGTCTATTTTGAGAATCATAAAATCTTCCATCGTCTTCTACTCCAAAACCAATGAGTTTGTATTTTCTATTTGGAAGTTCTTCTATTAAAACTTCTCTATTTTTGTCTTCAGTTTGAAAGATAGAGACTTGTGGTTCGTATACCTCTACTTCGACACTTTGGTGAAGAAATATAGCTATTCTCAAAGTAGAAGTATTTGGAGTTATTTGGGAATAGAGGGTAATAGGAACGAAAAATTCTGTTGGCTCCGTAAGTCTTTCTTCGATAGTTTCAATTCTCTCATTTTGAGCATTTAGGAAATGAATAGAGACACCAGCACCAATAGAATCTTTAATTTTTAAAATTCTCATATATGCCTTAACTTGAATACTCAATTTGAGCACTTTAATTTCATTCGGAGACAGGGGAATTTGAAGAAAAAAGAGATTCCATTTATTTAAGTATTCATCTTTGGGTTTAATCTTGAAATAGGTTTTCCCCTGCGAATCTAAACAAGGTGTTATAACCAAATCATTAGAGGAGGACTTCCACTTGTAAATGTTACCAAAACAAGAAGACGGAAACTCGGAGGCGCCCCACGAATTAAAATTAGTACTTAATGAGAATAAAGCATACCCCAAAAAAAGTATATTGTGAAGAAGTTTAACTTTACGGAACAGTGCACCACTATTATTTATTATCCTGGTTTTTTTCAATTTTGCCTCTTGTGAATAAGTCATACAATATGGGTATAACTACAAGTGTGAGAAGTCCACTTATTGCTATTCCCCCAATGCTTGCAAATCCTAAGTCAGTTCTAATTTCACTACCTATACCTCTACCCAAAGCAAGTGGAAGCATTCCTGCAATGGCTGCGAGAGTAATCATAAGTATTGGTCTAAATTGTTCCTTTGCTGACTGAATCATTGCTTTATGTCTCTGTACTCCGGAAGCAACGAGTTGATTCAGTCTGTCAATAATCAATATGGCATTGTTAACAACTATTCCTGATAACATCACCAAGCCAAGCAATACGAACATTGAAAGAGAATAACCTGTAAGATACAGTGCCCATATAACCCCTATTAGTCCAAGTGGAAGAGTTACGAGTATAAAGAAAGGTTGTTTAAATGACTCAAGGATGGCAGACAAAGTAAGTATCACCAAAACAATGGCGATGATACCTGCCCTCGCGAACTCTACTTGGGCTTCTACCATCACCTCGTATTCACCGAAGTAGTAAAAATCATAGCCGGGCGGAAGTTCCACATATTTTCGAATGATTTGAGTAAGCTCATCTACTGCTGTTCCGAGAGGCTTTCCGGGGACAAGAGTTGCAAATAACTTTTCTATCCTTTTCTTATTCTTTCTATAAAGTGCCACGGGGGCTTTGCTCTCTTCTATTTTTGCAACGGAGGATAGCGTAATTGGCATTCCTGGAGCGCCAGGAAGTAGAAAACTTTCTACCTGTTCTTTACCCAATTCTTCTTCCATTTTCACTACTATATCGTAGCTCCTTCCACTCTTCTTGAACACACCCGCCGTTATCCCTTCTAAATTTCCTCTCATAAGCATCCCAACAACTATGGGTGGAATATTAAGGTCAGTTAGGAGAGGTTTATTAGGCAACACTCTAATCTCGGGTCTACCTATCCTTATGCTTGTATCAACATCTAATAACCCTGGCACTTCGTGAGCATGTTCCTTAATAGTAGTGGTAATTTTTCTTATTTCTTCTCTATCTTCTCCAGAAATTTCTAATTCAATCGGAACACTCATGCCTCCAACCGCAGTTGGCGTTCCTACCCTAATTTGACAATCTAAATGTTTTCTCAGTCTTTCTCTAACGAGGTCCTTAATTCTATGAATAGAATATTCAGGTCTTTTAGTCTTCTCATCAAACACCAATAATATTTGGGCGAGGTAAACTCCCTCTGAACTTTGACCTATGATTCCTTGAACCTTGCCTACCGTAGATAAGATGTGTTTTAAATACGGTAAATCTCTTAATTTACTCTCTACTTCTTTCACTCTTTCAATGGTAGTGTTTAAGTTATAATTCGTAGGGTACTCCAATCTTACTATCACAGTACCTCGATCAGGTTCTTCAAAAAAACCAAATCCAACTTTAGGTATCAGAAAAAAAGCATGGATAAACATGCCTATTACTACAATTGTGAAGATAACCGCCAATGTTTTCCTCTGCTCAAAAATCCTAAGTATATTTTCATAGGCGTTTTTAATTTTATCTAACACTGTATCAAATGCATTAGCGAGAGTAACTAAAAAACCAACCTCTTTAGATGGTTTTAACAATATGGAGGCAAGAAGAGGTGTCAAAGTAAACGAAATGAATAAGGACACAGCTGTAACGATTATCATTGTCCAAGCAAATGGTGCCATAAATAAGCCGACTTGGGAACCCATAGTAGCTACGGGAAAAAGCACTACAAGATTAGTGCCAGCGCTTGCGAGAACAGCAATAAAAACCTTGTTTGCACCATTGATAGCAGCATTTTTAGCGTCTCTACTTGTGGCGAATTCTGACATTATACTTTCGAGAACAACTATGGAGTTAGTTACAAGAATTCCTACAGAAAGCCCAAGTGATATTAAAGTACTAACATTAAGGGTATATCCAAGCAATTTGATAAAAAAGAGCCCTATTATTATTGTTAAGGGCATTGTAATTCCTACTATAAAAGTTAATCTGAAGTTATACAAGAAGAAAAACAAGATTATGGCGGTTAAGATAATTCCTTGGAATATATTTGATATTGTGCTATCGACTGTAGATTGAATGAACAAACCGTCGTCATTAACCCATATTAAGTCTAACTCCGCAGGTAATGTTTTCCTTATATTTTCCACGGCCAATTTTACTGCGTTCACGACTCTTAAGGCATTTGCCTCTGCTTTCTTAACCACCCTTATGTTCACACAAGGTTTTGTGTCGATATAAGCAGTTTGCCGAAGTTCTTTGGATGAGAACACTATTTTCCCCACATCCTTTAGATAACATCGAGACCCGTCTTTAGCTTTCAAAGGCAGTGATTCAAGTGCTTCAAGCTGAGAATACTCAGCATCGAACTTGACAGAATACTCTGTTTTAGTCTCTTTTACTCTTCCTGAAGGAATTAACTTTACTCCTTTTTGAATAGCCTCAACTATGTCTAAGGAGGTTAATCCCCTCGCGGAAAGTTTTTTTCTGTCTAATAAAACATGCACCTCCCTTTTATTGCCCCCAATTAGTTCTACACTCGCCACACCCTCTATCGTGGTGAGTTTATCCTTGAGTTCGTTGTCGGCATAATCATAAATTTCTTCTACAGGTAGATTTCCTGTCAAGGCAAGATCTATAATCGGGACCGCATTAATGTCAAACTTCAAAACCTTTGGTTTTTCTGTGCCTTCGGGAAATTCGTTAGTAATTAAGTCAAGTTTCTCTCTGACATCGTATGCAGCAACATCGACATCAACATTTAAATTAAATTCAAGCAGTGTTTGGCATACATTCTCCATACAGGTAGAAGTAACATGTTTCAGTCCGTCTATGGTAACCACCGCATCTTCAATCTTTCTTGCTATATCGGATTCTATCTCTTCTGGACCTGCTCCCGGATAAACAGTAACTACGGTAACATAGGGAACATCTACCTTGGGAAAAAACTCCAATCCCATCCGAAAATAGGCATCTATCCCTAAAAATGTCAATCCTATGAAAAGACAGGACATTGCTACAGGTCTTCGAACCGATAATTCTGGAAGGCTCATTATCAATTACTCCTCTGAGAGAATCTGTATAGTTTGGCCATCCTTAATGAAATTTTGTCCCATTGAAATCACCTTATCACCTTCCCTCAATTCTCCACTAATAACCTCAACCCAGCCATCAGTTTCAAACCCTGTTTCTATTAAAGTTTTCAAAGCTTTATTATCTACTGACTTAAAAACATACTTCTCTGTAGTTGTAGCGACGACGCTTTCCTTGGGAACCCCTAAGTTTTGCCTCTCTTCTAAAATTACTTCAACATCTATCATAGTCCCTGGAATCATTTCAGGCACAGGATTAGTAATTAACACTTTTACTTCGAAGGTTCTCAGAGTGGGCAAAACTGTTGGGCTCTTATATGTAATAGGAAAATCTCCTATTTCTCTTCCAGACAAATATAGTTTTGCTACAGTTCTATTTAACTCTACTGAACTGTAAACCTCAACAGGGAGAAATGCACATGCTTCGAGAACTGTAGGATTATCTATTTTTAGCACAGGTCTACCTCCCCCAACGAATTCATTCTTTTCTATAAACTTATAACTTACCTTCCCCGATATTGGAGCATATACCAAAGAGTCTGAGTAAGTTTTCTCCGCTATTTTCACCGCATACTCTGCTTTCTTAAGTTGTTCCTGAGCAAGTTGAAGCAACGCCTCCGCATGTTCTAATCCCGCTTTAGTTGCCTTATACCTTGTCTCTTGCAATTCTAAAGCATCTTTCGAAACTGCTTTCTTTTCATATAGTCTTTGAAACCTCTCATAATCTACCTTTGCTTTTTCGAATTGGGCTTGCATACTTGCAAGATTTGCCTCAGCCTGTTTAAGTCCCGCTTTAGCCACTGCAAGGTCTTGCTTCGCTATCCCAAGCGCCTGCTCTACTTTAACTTTGTCCACTTGGAAAAGAGGTGTTTGGTTTGCAATAACTTCGTCACCTTTATCTACAAATAAGTCCGTAAGAACACCGTCAATCCTTGCCGATACTACAGCATGCTCTTTTGTGTCTATATTACCTTGAACGAGAACGGTCTTCTTGAAAGTTCTTTTCGAAACGGTGGTAGTTTTTACAGGAAAAGCCTCTTCTTTACTATCTTTCTGGGCAAGAGCTTTTGAAGTATCACAACCAGCTAATTGGATAAAACAAAAAACTTGCATGAAGATTAGAATTAAGTAGATATTCATTATAGTAGTAAATTTCATAAAGTTATACCTCCACTGTTACGGTACTGAGGTGAGTATATTACCTTTGTATGTTTTTCCTATAGAGTTCCAAACAAGTGCACGAGCAATCTGTTCCTGAATCTTCGCAGTCATTAAATTTATTTCGGCAATATCCAACTCTGCTTTGGCAGAGACCAAATCTACCTCGCTAACTACTCCCTCATTCCACTTCTCCTGGATTTCTCTAAAATATTCTTTTTGATAAATTAGCGCCTTCTCAGCGAGTTTAATGTCTTCAATAGCCTTATCCAGGTTCGACTTTGCGCTCAGAATCCCCACTATGAGGGATAAAACAGTATTTTCTAATTCTATGAAAGTTTTTTCTTTAGTTAGTCTTGCTTTTTTATACTCTTGAATGTTTCTAAAACCATTGAAAACAGTCAACATTCCAAATAAACCATTCATAACTGATTGAGAATAGAAATTAAAGCTATTTGAGGTATATTGCCATTGGGAAAAAGCACCTAACACAGGCAAAAACTGAGAGATAGCAAGTTTAACCTGGTCACTTGCTACCTCAATTTTTTTCTCTTCAATTTTTAATCGTGGGTGGTTCTCTAAACATTCCAAAATCCAATCTTCCAAATCTCCCTCGGGCAAGGATATGGGATCTTGAAATTTCAATGAAATATCTTCAGTAGGAAAAATCCCCATCACTGAGTTTAATTTCCCTTTTGCATTCTGGATTTCATACCTACATACACTTAAGTCATGTTCTCTCAGTTGTTTTAGAAGGAGAATTTTTTCTAATTGCGATTGAGTTATTAGACCTTCTTCATAAAATGACTCAATCTGAGATTTCAATTCATCTACAGATTTCAATTGGAATTCTAATGTTTTTTCCAAGTTATAGAGAAGTAATAATTGATAGTACAGCACCGTTGTTTGAAAAGCAATCATTTGACAAGTGTATTCATACAGAATGTTAGAAATACTCACCCCCTTTTTCCTCAGATCATAAATAAACCAAGTTGCAGGTGCGAAAATTGGCATTTGCAGACTCATATCAGCCATTCTTATAGTTTTATCTTGCATAGCGACAGGAAAAGGTCCTAATAATGAAACCATTGGCTGTCTATCATAAGTTATTAACTGATATTCAGCAACTATCTGCGGGAGAAAATTAGAAAAGGCAATATTTTTGTCGAGCTTTGATATTTTTTTTTCGACCTCTGCAGTTCTAATTAGAACATTATTTTTCAAAGCTATCCTAATACAATCATCAAGGGATAAAGTGTTTTCTCCATCCTCCAAGCTCACCCCCCTGGTTTGAATTTCTTTTGATACTGAATCGATGCTATTTAGGGTCTTCGTATTACCATTGAGGGTCCCACAGTTGGTTAATAATAGAAAAATCAGAAATAAAAGACTATATCCATATTTAAATATAAGTCTAAAGAAAAGAAGTTTTTTCTTAAATAAACAAATTTTCATACATTACCACTCCAAAGATCTAATCCTTTGAGAATTAGACTTGATATGTGATCTTGAAGTTTTTTTAAGAACTTTTTTGAATATCCACCTTCCTGACTTAATGACAATTTAACTGCTGGTTCAGCAAAAGCATAAAAGGAAACTTCTCCGAGGAGAGAGAATGCCCAATACCTACACTCTTCTTTGTTTTTTTGGGGTGCACACTTAGAAAAAACCTCAATTAGGTCGTTAAGCTCGAGAAGAAATGTATTTTGAATCACTGCTTTCAAATTTTCAGGTGGCTCAATAAGGCTTCTAAGAAGCAGTTTTGAATACCAAGTAGGATACTTGTCAGATAAATATTTCTCTACTCTTTCCTTAACAAGAGCTTTTATTATTTTTTGCTTAGTTTGAATAGAAGAAAAGTCAATTGAAGATTTAGATAGAAGTTGATTTGCTAATGGACATCTTACTTGCCAAGCTACATATTTTAATGTTTCTATATAAAGGTTCTCTTTAGAGCCAAAATAGTAATTGATTGAAGCAATATTCACACCGCACTTTTTAACAATGTGCCTAATAGAAGTACCTTGTACACCTAAGTCAGCGAACAGTTGTCCCGCTGTTTCTATTAGTTCTAACTTTTTTCCAACAAATTCGATAGTCATGTTATAAATCAAACATTTGTTTAGTTCAAACGATTGTTTTGATAATTATATTTTAAATTCACTCTCACTTGTCAAGTGAAGAAGTTGGTAGATTATTCCTTAAAAGTAAATTCTTTAGACTAAAAATTTATGAACTGTATTTATGAACTACCTCTTTCTAATTTCTCTAAATACTAAATCTATTAAGAACCAGAAGATTAAAAACCATCCTCCTGCAATAACTCCAGTAAGAATAGAGATAAGTAAGATTCTAATCTCTTGTGTCATTTTTGAATATCTTCTAAAGTTATACCTGGAGGAAGAATCTGTTGTTTATCCGGAGTTTGTGGAAAATTTTTAGGAGAAACATCTACCTCGGGTAATAACATTTTTTCAAGACGATTATAGAGTCTTTTTTCGAGTTCCTCTACCCTATTTCTCAAATAAATATACTCTCCCCTAACATTATTAATCTCTTTTTCTATCCTGTCTAACTTTTCCAAAATTACTGAGATATCTTCCGAAGCTGGCTCTGAGGAAGTACTGGAATCGGAGGACAGGGTAACATTATCAAACCACACTGTTCCTACTCCTTCAAGTACACACCGTAGCATTATAAAGTTTGTACCTTCGGGGACTTTGCATTCCTTTGTGACATTTACCCAGTCGTTAGTCCCGGTAACCTCCTCAGTTTTCACTGAGTTTACAATCCTACCATTTTTATTCCAGAATTGGAGTAGAAAATAAGCTTTAGTTGCTTCTTTAGTTTTTATGTATCCACTTAACAAGAGCTTTCGCAAGTTTTCTGAAGTAGAAATTCTCTGATTCCAATTGTTTAGAGGCTCAACTTTGTAATGTCTAATATGACTTATAAATACGCTTTGAGAACCATCATTAAAAACATTTCTATCAATTCCCCCATAAGATCCCTCATTTGGTTCAAGGTATAAGTTCCAATGCAGAGGTTGATTTTCTCTCACATTTTCAAAGCCACCATTCGTTACAAGGTTTTGTGTATCAGCAAAAATCCCTCTTGTCAAAAGTAGAACACTAATTATAAATATAAAAGTAACATCTATATTATTAGAGATTCTATCGAGCATTTAGCCCTTGCATTTTTAAGTTTAGATCTTTTGGGCTTGTAGCGTAACTTAAAGCAGTTTCAGCAGTAATTTTCTTATGAATCCATAGGTCATAAAGTGCCTGGTCAAAAGTCTGCATCCCGTATTGGTCCTTACCTTCCTGAATTAAAGCAACAATATCTCTGAAAGGCTTACCTTGTTCGATAAAATCCCTAACCGCTCTTGTTCCAATTAGTATTTCCGCTGCTACACATCTACCTTTTCCCGAAGCGAGAGGTAAAATTCTTTGAGATATAATGGATCTAAGTACACTTCCCAATTGTTTTCTAATTTGATTATGTTGATGTGGTTCAAAAAATTCTATAATACGATTTAATGTTTCTACAGCATCTACAGTATGTAGTGTCGAGAACACGAGGTGGCCAGTTTCCGCAGATGACAGGGCAGTTCTAACAGTCTCAGTATCTCTCATTTCTCCTATTAGTATCACATCTGGATCCTGCCGTAGTGCTGCCCGAAGCGCATTTGCAAATGAGAGAGTATCATGTCCTACTTCTCTTTGTGTTATTATACTTAACTTATCTTGATGGACATATTCTATCGGATCCTCAATTGTTACTATGTGTTCGGAACGAGTAGTATTAATTTCTTCAATCATAGCTGCTAATGATGTCGATTTCCCACTTCCTGTAGGTCCTGTAAACAGGATTAACCCGTTTTTAAGTTTGCACAGCTTTTTTAAAATTGGAGGCAAACCTAACTCATCTATGGTTCTTATACGAAGTGGAATAACTCTCATTACTATTCTTATATGGCCGTCATCCTTGCATACATTCACTCTAAATCGTGCTTTCTCTTCAAAGTAATATGATAAGTCGAGTTCAAAAACTTTTTCGAATTTTGCTATATCGATTGGAGATGCTACCTGTGAAATATAATATTTCAAGTCCTCATCAGAGAGTGGTGGCACTCCAGGAACTCTATGAAGCACTCCATCTATTCTTAATATTGGAGGATTTTTGAATTTTAGATGAACATCTGAAGCATTCTCTTGAATTGCTAATTCCATTAACTCTCTCATAGGAACGGGCATTGAAACTACCTCCTTGAATATTGTTATAAAATATTATCAGTTTTTATCCTCTGTAGTCTATTTCTGAAAACTTTTATGTAGAAAGATTTACAAATGAAAGTGTTGTATCAATCTTTTATTTCACCTGAGGCAAACATAGCTTGCGAAGAATATTTTTTTCGTAAACTTAGTCGAGAAATGT